>CAYXID010000005.1:0-53604 GCA_964465535.1 uncultured Ruminococcus sp. | reverse complement strand
ACACATTGGTCTTTTCCAAAACGTGGCGATTGGGCTACCCATGATGCAAAATGGCGCGGTAATTGGTCTCCGTATATTCCGCGCAATATTCTGCTCCGCTATTCAAAAGAAAACGATTTAGTTCTTGACCAATTTGCAGGCGGCGGCACAACACTAGTAGAAGCGAAGTTGCTCAATCGAAACATTATCGGAGTTGATGTTAATGATGTAGCTCTTGCCCGTTGCAAAGAGAAAACTGCATTCGAGCATGAAGGCGCGAACGGAAACGTGTATATCCATAAGGGCGATGCAAGAAATCTTGATTTTGTTCCAGATAATACTATTGATTTGATTTGCACACATCCTCCATACGCCGACATTATCCAATACAGCGAGGACATACCCGAAGATTTATCTTTGCTTAAAGTTAAGGATTTCCTTACAGAAATGGAAAAGGTGGCCGCTGAAAGTTATAGAGTTCTTAAAAAGGACAAATTCTGCGCCGTTCTCATGGGTGATACACGTCAAAAAGGTCATATGATTCCGATGTCTTTTGATGTTATGCGAATTTTTGAAGATACAGGATTCAAACTCAAAGAATTGATTATCAAGGAGCAGCACAATTGCAAAGCCACAGGATATTGGAAGACAAATAGCATAAAATATAATTTTCTGTTAATAGCACATGAATATTTATTTGTATTTAAAAAATAAAGCATGTTACTGAATAAAAATCACAGGGGTTATACCATTTTCTAAGAGAAAAATTTCTTTTATATAACAAAAAGCAGAAGCGAATTTTCGTTTCTGCTTTTTAAATTATTGTTGTTTAAATTTTGGCTTATAATGTGCCTTTATTCTGTTTCCTTAAATACAGATGCTGTGCGAGCGGGGATATAGCAGTTAAAGCCGAGTCTTGTATCGGGGCATTTTTCTGATTTATAAACATATTCTCGGTCAAAGCGTTCAAAACCGCCGAAGCATTTATCGTCGCTCGAAAATATGAGCTTATATTTTTTTAAATCCCCTGTAGGAATAAAATAATCGGTAAAGGACTGTGTAGGATTAAAATTGAAAACAAAGAGAAGCCTGCCCTTTTTATAGGCGATAACCTTATCGTTATCCTGAATCAACATTTCCTTTGTGGGTTTAGAAAGCAGTCGCTCGGTTTTAAATAGGTTAATCATTTCCTTTTCAAAAAGGTTAAGATATCCGTAACGAAGATTTTCGTCGTCGGCTAAATGCCACTGCCTTCGGCAGTAGTGATAACTCCAACCGTTGCCCTCGCGCGGAAAGTCTATCCATTCAGGGTGACCGAATTCGTTGCCCATAAAGGTAAGGGTGCCCTCGCCCGACAGTGACGCGGTTATAAGGCGTATCATTTTATGAAGAGCAATACCTCTGTCAATTACAGCGCTTTCGGTAAACTTGCTCATAGAGGTATACATTTCGGCGTCGCAAAGCCTGAACATAATTGTTTTATCGCCTACTAGCGCTTGGTCGTGCGACTCGCAGTAGCCGATATTTTTTTCTTTAGGGCGGCGGGAGGTAAGCTCATACCAAAGGGTGTACATATTCCAATTTTCGTCGGAAAATTCCTTTATAAGCTTAATCCAAAGGTCAGGCACTCCCATAGAAAGCCTGAAATCAAAGCCGATACCGCCGTCGGCTACCTTTATGCACATACCCGGCATACCCGACATATCCTCAGCCACCGTTATTGCATTCGGATTTATATTGCGGATAAGGGTGTTCGCAAGCTGAAGATAGCAAACAGCGTCAATATCGGTGTTAGGTGAAAAATACATATTGTAACCCGTAAAGGCAGAGCCTAAAGCGTGGTCGTGATATAGCATAGATGTAACGCCGTCAAACCTGAAGCCGTCAAAATGATATACATCCATCCAGAATTTAAGGTTAGAAAGCAAAAACCGAAGTACCTCGTTTTTGCCGTAATCAAAGAGTTTAGTTCCCCAAGCGGGGTGATTTCCTTTGTCGCCTTTATGGAAATACTGTCCGTCCTCGCCGTCAAACAAATTAAGTCCGTCACCTGTATTTGCTATCGAATGTGAGTGAACAACATCTAAAAGCACCGCAATTCCCATTTTATGCGCGGTATTTATAAGGCGTTTGAGGTCAGACGGTGTTCCGTATCTTGAAGAGGCGGCAAAGAAGTTTGCTACTTGATAGCCGAAGGATGCATAATACGGATGCTCGGCTATAGCCATTATTTGAAGAGTATTGTAGCCGAGCTTTTTTATTCTTGGAAGCACATTATCGGTGAATTCGTTATAGCTTCCGATTTTGCCCTCTTCTTGTGCCATGCCGATATGACATTCGTATATATAGGGCGTTTTTTTCGGTTTAAAGTTTTTATCGGTCCAATTAAAATTATCAAAAAGGGTGTCGTCTACCTCGGCGCACCAAAGATAAGTGACAGGGTCTTGTACAACGCGGGTAGCAAAGGCAGGAATTCGGCGCAAGGTTTCACCGTTTTTTATAACTATAGCCTGAATTTTTTGCCCCTTTATAAGAGCGTCGTCCCCCTCTAAAAAAATCTCAAAAACGCCGTTTCCGATATTTTTCATAGGATGCGAGTATAAATCCCAACCGTTAAAATCTCCGCAGAAAAACATATTATCGGCATTAGGCGCCCACTCGCGATAATACCAACCGCCCACTACCTTTGTTATGCCGAAATATTTATAAGCGTCTGCAAAGCTTTCAAGAGAGGAATTGCTTTCGAGTATTTCGCCGAGCTTTTTATCGTATTTATACATACGAAGTTCAATATCACTGCTAAAAGGCTTAAGATAAGGGTCGTACTGTAAAATCTTATAACTCACGAAATTCCCTCCTTTAAAATAAAGTTTGTCTACAGTTAATATTATTGTAAGCAACAGCCGAATAATGCTTCATATTAAAAATTATTTTAATGAAAGAAAATAGTTGCCTATACCTTTTGCAATAGCATCGGCCTTTTTGTCGTTTACGGCATCGTCAATTATACCTGCAAAGTCGTCTTTGTTACTCATAAATCCGTTTTCGGTAAGTACAACGGGGCAGTTTGAAGTACGGGCTAAGAAGAAGTAATGCCAAGCAAATGCACGCTGCTTACTATAAATATTAGCGCTTTTTGTTGTATCTAAAATTGCCTTTGATGCGTTATACGAAAAGGCGGTGCCGTAATAAACCGAGTATCCGTTAGCCTTAGAAGAGGTGCTTGAGTCGTGGTGTACAGATATACATAAATCGGCATCGGCATTTTTTAGTTTTTCAATCCTTTGCTGATAGGTAATACTACTTACCTCGCTGTCACGAGTCATAATAACGGTAGCGCCCGCCGCTTCTAAGCGCTCTTTAATTTTTCTTGCAAGTACGAGATTTCGGTCTGCTTCATAAACGTCGGGTTTGAAGCCTAAAGCACCTGTATCTTTTCCCACGCCGTTGTGACCCGCGTCTACAACGATAGTAACACCCGTAAGGTCTGCGCCGCATACATTTTCTGCAGCGGTAACTACAGTCGGGTGTAAGAATTTGAATACAAGCTCATCATTTTCATTATAAAAAGCGTCCCAACCGTAAAACGCGCCCTTTTTCTTAAGGTGAAGTCTAAGTACATATTGTCCCTTTTCCTTTATAACTTCAGCAGAAGAGAACAAGGGATTTTCGGCAGAAATACTGATTTCGCCCTCAAAAACGGTAGCGTAGCAGAAGGTTATATCAACATAGGTTGCAGTAACCGACGAGATAGAATAATCCTGAATAGAGGGCTTTTTGTATTTTTGGGGTAAAAGCTCAAAGGTAAATGGTGCTTTGAAAAGACAGCCGAAATTAAAGGTTGTATATTTACCTTCCTCACTAAAGGATACAAGCTTTATTTCGTTATGGTCAGGAAGAGTGCCTTCATATTCTTTTATAATGGCTATTTTTTTACCGCCGGGATTATCGGATATTGATGTATAAACCTGTTTTCCGTAGCGTAAAATAGCGTATTCTTTCTTTGTGCTGCCCGAAGAATAATATGCTCTGCCCTTTACATAGTCAACCGTACCCTTTGGCAGATAGTTGTTAAGGGGAGAGGACCAATCGTTTGTGGAGCCTGCGTCAAAGGTTTCTGCCTGAAAATGTACAATCTCTGCAATTACGGGTATAACGGGCTTTTTGCAGATTATGTCACCCGACTTAAAGGTTTCGGTAATGCCGTTTTGGGTGGCGGTAAATTTAACCTTGCCGAGATTAAGGTCCTTTTTATTATCCGACGGCAATTTAAAGGAGCCGTTATAGGTTTTAAAGAGAGAATCCTTTTCGGCAGCTATGGATTTCATTGTAAGATTTATAGTCTCGCCGTTAAAGGTTGCTTTAACACTAGCGCCCTCGCGCGCCTTTACAGAAACACCGAAAACAGAGCCGCTATCAAAGGTCTGCTTTGATGAGGGAGAGTAGGAATTTATTACTACATATCTGTAATTTACGGTGTATGTAACGGTGTCCTCCTTGTGAGAGAGGGTAAAGGTGTTTTTTCCTACCTCTAATTTGAATTCAAGCGAGAAAAAGCCGTTTTTGTCGCATTTCACCTTTTCGCCGTTTAAGGTAAGGTCAAAAAGCGGGTCACAAGAGCCTGAAAGGGTAAAATTAGGGTCTGTTGTAGTAAAGCTTTTTGAGGTGGGATTTGTAACTGCGAGCTTTATTTCAGGCTCGGGTTCAGGCTCGGGCTCGGGAGTGGGTTCTTCTGAAGAAACGGTTTCGTCACTACTAACCGGTGCCGACACCATTGACGACGGGGTGCTTTGCGGTTTAGAGGTATTATCCTGTTTATTTGCAGAGTTAACTGCGACAATAATACAAACCGCCGCTAAAGCAGCTACAATTACACCTATCACTATATAAAAAAGGTTGCTTTTTAAAAGCGCCCCTAAAGATTTTGAATGTTTATACATAAAGGATCCTCCAAATATTTTTTGCTACTTTTAAGTATATCACAATTAAAGCAAATCGACAACTTTTTATTATGCATTTGGATATTTTTTTGTAAAACTGATGATTTTCAGATGCACAAAGCTTAATATGATTGACTTTTTACTAAATTTTGTTTATTATAGTACTTGTAGAAATAGGGTTTTCTTATATATTAGTATAGTAACTCTTTGAGGAGGAAACATAATGGAAAGCACAAAGAAAAGTATGGAAACTATAGTTGCTCTTTCTAAGGGCAGAGGATTTGTATATCCCGGTAGTGAAATCTACGGTGGTCTTGCAAATTCTTGGGATTACGGCCCCTTAGGTGTTGAGCTTAAAAATAATATCAAGCGTGCTTGGTGGAAAAAGTTTGTTCAGGAAAGTCCTTACAATGTAGGTCTTGATAGTGCAATTCTTATGAACCCTGAAACTTGGGTGGCATCGGGTCACTTGGGCGGATTTTCCGATCCGCTTATGGACTGTAAGCAGTGCAAAACCCGTCACAGAGCCGATAAGCTTATAGAGGACTATGTTGCAGAAAACGGTTTATCCGATAACCCTGCCGCTATGAGCGACGAGGAAATGATGCAGTATATCCGCGATAACAAAATTGCTTGTCCCGACTGCGGCTCTCACGATTTTACCGATATCCGTAAGTTTAACCTTATGTTTAAGACATTTCAGGGCGTTACTGAGGATAGTTCTTCTACTCTATATATGCGTCCTGAAACTGCACAGGGTATATTCGTAAACTTTAAGAATATTCAGCGTACCACAAGAAAAAAGGTGCCTTTCGGTGTAGGTCAGATTGGTAAATCCTTCCGTAATGAAATTACTCCCGGAAACTTTATCTTCCGTATCCGCGAGTTTGAACAGATGGAGCTTGAATTCTTCTGTAAACCGGGTACAGACCTTGAGTGGTTTGAATATTGGCGTAATTTCTGCCGTCAGTGGCTTTTAGACCTTGGTATCAAAGAAGAGGATTTAAGACTTCGCGACCATGATAAAGATGAGCTTTGCTTCTATTCTAAGGCTACTACTGACTTTGAGTTTATGTTCCCATTCGGTTGGGGCGAGCTTTGGGGCGTTGCTGACCGTACAGATTACGACTTAACACAGCACGCAAATCATTCGGGCGAAGCAATGGAATATTTTGACCCTGAGACTAACGAAAAATATATTCCTTATGTAATCGAGCCCTCTTTAGGTGCTGACCGTGTAACTCTCGCATTCCTCTGTAACGCTTATGACGAAGAGGTTGACGAAAAGGGTGACACCCGTGTTGTAATGCATTTCCATCCGGCTTTGGCTCCCTTTAAAGCCGCAATTTTACCCCTTTCTAAGAAGCTTTCGGATAAGGCAGGCGAGATTTACGCCGAGCTTTCTAAGGACTTTATGGTTGATTTTGACGAAGCCGGTTCTATCGGTAAGCGTTATCGCCGTCAGGATGAAATCGGAACACCGATTTGTATCACCTACGACTTTGATTCTGAAACAGACGGCTGTGTAACAGTTCGTGACCGCGACACTATGGAGCAAAAGCGTATTCCGATAAGCGAGCTTAAGGCATATCTTACAGAAGTTGTTAAATTTTAATATACTAAGATTAACATACTAAGATTAACATACGGAGAAAAAGGAGATAATGTATGGAAATTTTGAACACTATGGTAATACCGCTTATTTTGGGCCTTACCTTCTTTATGTTCGGTATGAATGTAATGTCGGGCGGTCTTGAAACAATGGCGGGCGGCGGTCTTGAACGCACCATGAAAAAGGTTACCTCGAATGACTTTTTCGGCTTTTTCTTGGGGGCAGGTATAACCGTTGCTATTCAGTCCTCTTCGGCATTTACCGTAATGCTTGTTGGTCTTGTAAACTCGGGACTTCTTAATTTCAATAACACCTTCGGTCTTATAATGGGCTCTAATGTGGGTACTACGCTTACGGCTTGGCTGTTAAGCCTTGCAGGTCTTGAGGGTAAGTGGTACATTGAAATGTTAAACCCTAGCTTTTTTGCTCCAATCCTAGCTTTCATCGGTATTGCGATGCAGATGTTTGCAAAGGATAGCAAGAAAAAGGACCTTGGCAATATCTTTATAGGCTTTGCAATTCTTATTTTCGGTATGGACCTTATGAGTGATTCTATGGTTAGCGTCCGTACTCTTCCGGGCTTTGATACATTCCTTGCAACCCTTAAAAGCCCGATAGCAGCGCTTCTCATTTCTACTGTTTTCACAGGTGTTATTCAGTCCTCTGCGGCTACAATAGGTATTGTTCAGGCGTTAGCGCTTTCGGGCGGTATTACTTGGGAAATGGCAATACCCCTAGTGCTCGGTGCTAATATCGGTACCTGTGTAACTGCTCTTATCGGTTCGCTCGGCACAAACAAAAACGCAAAACGCGTTGTTGTTATGCACTTCTCGGTTAATGTTTTCGGCTCTATCGTTTGTATGATAATAATGTATATACTAAAAGCCGTTGGCATTTCTGTTTTAACTGCTGAAATCACTATGGTGGGTGTTGCTATTGTTCACACACTCTTTAACAGTATTAACACAGTTATTCTTCTTCCCATTAAGAAGTTGCTGATTAAACTCTGCGAATGGGTTGTTCCTGACGGTCAGGAAAAAACCCATACCGTTTTCTTGGACGAGCGTATCTTTGCAAACACTCCTCTTGCTATTGACGAGTGTAGAAAGCTTGCCTGTGAGATGGCAGAGCATGCGAAAAATGCTACAAATCTTGCAATCTCGCTTCTTGAAAATTACTCTGCAGAGGGTGTTGAAGAGGTTAAAAACCTCGAAACCCTTACAGATAAATATGAGGACAAGCTCAGCACATATTTAGTAAATATAAGCCACAACAATCTTAATGAAAATCAGTCCCACGCGGTTGCTCGACTTTTACACAGCATAGGCGACTTTGAGCGTATAGGCGACCACGCACAGAATATCTGTGATGCCGCTATAGAGATTAAAGAAAAGAATATTTCTTTCTCTGCCGCTGCAAAGGCAGAGCTCGTTACAACAACCGCTGCAGTTCAGGATATTTTAGGAAAGGCAATAGATTCGTTTATTAATGACGATGCTGAGCTCGCAGCTCACGTTGAACCGCTCGAGCAGGTTATCGACGACCTTCGCGCAACCCTTAAAGAGCGTCATATTCTCCGTTTGCAGAATGATGAATGTACTATTGAGCTCGGCTTTGTATTTACCGATATACTAACAAATTACGAGCGTATTTCCGACCATTGTTCAAATGTTGCGGTATACACTCTACAGAGAAATTCTGACAAGCTTGACGCTCATAAGTATTTAAGAAAATTCAAATCGGCTAAAAATCAAGAGTATTTCGAAGAATACAGAAATTACAGCGAAAAATATACAGTTTAAAAAGCAAACTCCCGACACTGCTGTGTCGGGAGTTTTTATATAGCAAAATGAAAAAATTGGCTTTTGTAGGGTTGATTTATGAATCAACCGCAAATTTTCGGGCAATTCGTGAATTGCCCCTACAATGCGAATATTATTAAAAATACCGCTCGTTTACCGAGCGGTATTTAGTATAGTTATTATTACTCTTTAGCTTCGGCTATAATCTTTTGAGCAATCTGATTCGGAACATCCTCATATCTTGCAAATTCGATTGTAAAGGAAGCGGTTCCCTGAGTGATAGAGCGCATAGCGGTTGAGAAATCGTGCATCTCTGAAATCGGAACTTCACCGATAACCTCCTGCATCTTGTTTGCGGCGGGGTTCATACCGATAATTCTGCCGCGACGCTTGTTTATATCACCTATAACATCACCGAGCATTTCATCGGGAACTAAAACCTTTAATGTGCCGATAGGCTCCATAAGTACGGGATTTGCATTTGTAACGCCCTCTTTAAATGCAATAGACGCTGCCATCTTAAAGGACATTTCTGAGGAGTCTACAGGGTGGTAAGAACCGTCAACAAGGGTTGCCTTAATGCCAACCATTGGATAGCCTGCCAAAACACCCTTCTGTGTGCTTTCGCGAAGACCTTTTTCAACTGCAGGGAAGAAGTTCTTAGGTACGGCACCGCCAAATACCTTTTCTTCAAATACAAGCTCGTCGCTATCGCAAGGCTCAAACTCAATCCAAACATCACCGAACTGTCCGTGACCGCCTGATTGCTTTTTATGTCTGCCCTGTGCCTTAACAGATTTTCTAATGGTTTCTCTGTATGCAACCTTGGGCTGCTTTAGCACAACATCAGCACCGAACTTGCTCTTTAGACGGGAAATAACAACATCTATGTGCTGCTCGCCGAGAGCCGATAATATAAGCTCGTGGGTTTCGTTGTCCATAGCAACAGATATGGTCGGGTCTTCTTCGGAGAGACGGTTAAGACCTGAAGAAATTTTTTCTTCGTCGCCCTTCTTTACGGGATAAACTGCAACAGAGAGTGAGGGTAACGGGAAGATAACTTCATCGGCGCTAACCTCGCCGCTAGCCGATAAGGTATCGCCTGTAAGTACATCGCCAAGCTTTGCAACAGAGCCGATATCACCTGCATTGATGATATCAGCGTCTTCCTGTTTGCCGCCTTTAAGCCACATAACCTTGGAGATTCGCTCTTCCTCACCTGTGCGATTGTTCTTAAGGCGTGTATCTGCCTTAACCTGACCCGAGAGCACCTTAAAGTATGAAAGCTTGCCAACAAACGGGTCTGCTATAGTTTTGAAGACGAATAGTGCGGGTTTGCCGTCGCTATCCTTAAGGGTTTCCTCTGCAGAGGGCATAAGCTCTGCAATGCTCTTTGCAAATAGCGGTACAGCGTCACCTGTCTGCTGTACACCGCAGTATACAGGACAAATATCACCTGATTTTACACCCGTTCTAAGACCTGTTATGATTTCTTCTCTTGTGAATTCTTCGCCGCCGAAGTATTTTTCCATAAGCTCTTCGTCTGTAGAAGCGATAGCCTCAAGCATAATGCTGCGCATCTGCTCGATTTCGGCACTTTGAGGAAGGGCTACTTCGGTAGCCTTAATACCGTCATAAGTATATGCCTTGTTTTCTGTTAAATCAACATAGCATTTAACAACATCATTCTCAACAAAGGGAATTACTACAGGGCATATAACAGAACCGTAATTTGCGGTTAAGATTGATATTACCTGATAGAAATGGGCATGTGAGGAATCGAGTTTACCAATAAAGAAGGCAACGCTTTTTCCTGACTCCTTCGCTTTTTCAAATGCCTGTTTTGCGCCAACAGTTAGACCTGATTTACCCGAAATTGCGATAACTGCACTGTCGGCAGCGGCAAGGGCCTCACAAATACCGCCTGCAAAGTCAAAAAGACCGGGAGCATCTATTAAATTAAGCTTTAAATTATCGGTTTCAAGAGCATATACTGCGGTTGATACCGAGCATTTGCGCTTTTTCTCTTCTGCGTCAAAGTCCATAACGGTAGAACCGTCGGCTGATTTGCCTATTCGCTCAATAGCGCCGTAGCTGTAAAGCAGGGCATCAACAAGGGTTGTTTTACCCGAACTGCTATGGCCCAAAAAGGCAATGTTTTTAATTTGGTTTGCTGAATATTGTTTCAATGTTGGACACTCCTTTGATTAGGAAATGGGATATAAATAAGTATAGCACATTGTATTGGGCATTTCAACTAATTTTTTAAAAAAAGTTTAATAGATTTTATGTATTTGTCATAAATATACATATTTTAGAGAAAAATCTGTTTTTTTATCCAAATAAATCGGTTGACAGCAGATAAAAACGGCTATAAAATATAGTAAGATTAATGAAAACGGAGATAGCAATGGCAGAATATAAGATTTTTGCAAGTGACCTTGACGGCACTATGCTTGATAAAAACGCTCAGCTTTCAAAAGAGAATATTGAGGCAATAAAAAAGATTTGCGCTACGGGTGCTCACTTTATACCTGTTACAGGCAGAGCATACTCTGAATTGCCAAACGAGATAAAAGAGATGCCCGAAATCAGTTATATAATCAACTCCAACGGTGCATCAATTTATAATACAAAAACAAAAACTTCTCATACTACCTATATAAAAGCCGATGCGATACAAGAAATAATTGAAATTACATCTAAATATGAATGCCTTATAGGTGTACATTCGGATAACATACTTTTAGGCTCGGAAAAAAGCAACTGTGAGGATGTATGTGATTATTACAATATTAACAGTTTTTATAGAGAAATAATATTGCCTCTTTTAATACCCGTTGATAATATAGAACAAAAGCTTTTAAGCGGAATGCCCGCTGAAATGCTCGTGATTTTCTTTAAGTTTGAGGAAGAACGAAAAGAGTGCGCTAATGAATTAAAGCAAATAGATGGGATTGCCGTTACAAGTTCAGCAGGCGGCAATATTGAAATAATTGACGCGAGTGTTAATAAAGGCGCAACGCTAAAAAATGTAGCTGCAGTTTTGGGCGTTAAACCCTCGGAAATAATTGCGGCAGGGGATAATTATAACGACATCTCTTTAACCTATACTGCAGGACTATCCCTTGCGGTATCAAACGGAGTTGCAGAGCTTATTAAAGCGGCTGATAAAACCATTTGTTCTAATGATGAGAATGTAGCCGCATATGTGTATAAGAACTTTTTTGAAAAATAATAAATTTTTTAAAATTTACTATTGATTTTAGAAAAGTTTTGTGTTAATATATTATGGCGGCTTAAAAATGCGCTGGTAGCTCAGTTGGATAGAGCGTCTGGCTACGGACCAGAAGGTCATGGGTTCGAATCCTCTTCAGCGCGCCAAAAAATCGACTTGTGAAAACAAGTCGATTTTTTTATCCATTGCGAAGGCAAGGGTATATCATCAACGATAGCGTTGCTATCGTTGTATCTCATCAGTCCGTCAGGACTGTATATCATCACGCGTAGCGTGTATCAAAAAACTTTCGCAACGATGATATACAAGACTTCGTCTTGATGATATGCAATTCCTTACGAAATTGATGATATACAACGCTTCGCGTTGTTTTTATATGACAATCCCCTCACACAAAAACTATTGGGCGAGGGGATTTTTAATTTTTATGTTTTTTATAATGCTTTTATAGTTTCCATCAAGTAGTCTGCAAACTCGGTACAGGTAGCACCGTCATCTCTGCCGGTGATAACAAACTTTTTATCAACCTCTGTGCAGATGCGAAGTGCTTTATCTAGCTTATCTGCATAATCTGTAAAACCGATATGGCGAAGTAACATTTCACTTGCTTTGAACATACTTGTTGGGTTTGCGTACATACCTCTGCCCTCGTCAATCATACGGGGAGCAGAGCCGTGGATAGCCTCGAACATGGAATATTCATCTCCGAGATTTGCGCTTCCTGCAGTACCTACACCGCCCTGAAGCTGAGCTGCCTCGTCGGTGATAATGTCGCCGTAGAGGTTGGGAAGAAGAATAACCTGGAACTTAGAGCGTATTCTTGGATTAACGAGATTGGCGGTCATAATATCAATGTACCAATCTTCTGCGGTGATTTCGGGGTAATCCTTTGCAACCTCGTGGCAGATTTCAGAAAATTTACCGTCGGTTTTCTTCATAATGTTAGCTTTTGTAACGATAGCTACATTTGTTTTACCGTTATTTCTTGCATATTCGAATGCGGCTCTGGCGATTCTCTTTGTGCCTTCGTGTGTTGTAACCTTAAAATCAAAGGCTAGGGTGTCGGGAATTTCAACACCTCTTGAGCCTAAAACATACTCGCCCTCAGTGTTTTCGCGGAAGAAGGTCCAGTCAATATTATCTTCCGGTACTGCTACGGGGCGCACATTGGCATACAGGTCAAGCTCTCTTCTCATAGCAACATTAGCACTCTCTAATGTTCCGCCCTTAAGGGTTGTAGTAGGAGCCTTAAGGATTACATTACAAGCCTTGATTTCGGCTAAAACATCGTCGGGGATAGCCTTGTTGTGTGCAATTCGGTTTTCGATGGTAAGACCCTCAATTGTGCGAAGTTCTATTTTGC
Source organism: uncultured Ruminococcus sp. (assembly GCA_964465535.1). Taxonomy (GTDB): domain Bacteria; phylum Bacillota; class Clostridia; order Oscillospirales; family Acutalibacteraceae; genus UBA737. The sequence goes on along the minus strand of CAYXID010000005.1, from coordinate 40,670 downwards.
CTGCAGCTATTTCGTCCTTTAAAATAAAGGCTAAAAGACGCTCGGATTCTGCCGAAATAATCGGACCTATACCGTCGCCACCGCAAACGCCGATAATGATTTTATCAAGACTTTTGTAATCGGTATATTTCTTTTCGCTTTCCATTTTGCGCTGGCGTGCAATCTGCTCCTCTAAAATAGAGCGAAACTGCTCAACCGCCGCATCAACATAAAATTTCTCGTCCATTTTCATAATCTCCCTTTATATATTAATTTTCTTTTGTGTACTGTAAAAGTCCGCCTGCTTTAAGAATGGCTTTCTGACGGTCTGTAAATGAACAGTCGAGTATAAATTTTTCGCCTGTGTCGGTATTTTTAAGGGTGATTTTACCCTTGTCCATACCTGCAAAAACATCCGATAAATTCAAAGAATCGCCCTCGTTTAATTTGTCATAATCGTCGGGATTATTAAATGTTAGCGGCATAATACCTGCATTGATAAGATTTGCCGCGTGAATACGGGCAAAGCTCTTTGCAATAACTACTCTAACGCCTAAATACATAGGAACTAAGGCTGCGTGTTCACGGGACGAGCCCTGACCGTAGTTGCTGCCGCCCACAACAATGCTTTGACCAAGCGCCTTTGCACGCTCAGGGAAGGTTTTATCGCAAACGCCGAAGCAGAACTGTGATAGATGGGGGATATTTGAGCGGTAGGGCAAAATTTTAGCGCCTGCCGGCATAATGTGGTCGGTTGTGATATTGTCGCCAACCTTTAAAACGAGGCGGGCTGTAAGGTTGTCCGCTTGAGGACGAGCCTCAGGGAAGGGCTTTATGTTGGGACCTCTGAGCACCTCTAGATCCTTTGCAATTTCAGAGGATGCAGGGGCTAAAACTGCCGAGTCGTCTACCTTAAAGCCTTCGGGCATAGTAACCTTTGGCATCTCGCCTAAAAGGGTAGGACAGGTGATTTCGCCTGTAAGGGCTGCCGCAACTGCAGTTTCGGGAGAAACGAGGTAAACGCCTGCATCTGCAGTACCGCTTCTGCCCTCAAAATTGCGGTTGAAGGTACGAAGTGACACACCTGCAGAATTCGGAGAGAAGCCCATTCCGATACAAGGACCGCAAGCGCACTCTAAAAGGCGCGCACCTGATGCTAAAATATCGCTTAGAGCACCGCAGTCGGCAAGCATTGTAAGAACCTGACGGGAGCCCGGAGAAATTGAAAGGCTAACCGACGGCTTTATTGTTTTGCCCTTTAAGAGAGCCGCAACCTTTAGCATATCTAAAAGTGAAGAGTTCGTACAGGAGCCGATGCAAACTTGGTCAACCTTGGTGCCCTTTAAAGAGTCTACAGTTACAACATTGTCAGGACTATGCGGACAAGCAATAAGCGGCTTTAATTCGTCAAGATTAATGTCGATTATACGGTCGTAAACGGCGTCGGCATCGCTCTCAAGCGGAATATAATCCTCGCCTCTGCCTTCTGCCTCTAAAAATGCCTTTGTAACCTCGTCAGAGGGGAAAATAGAGGTGGTAGCGCCAAGCTCGGTACCCATATTTGTAATGGTTGCACGCTCGGGAACAGATAGGTTTTTAATACCCTCACCGCCCCATTCAATAATGGCGCCAACGCCGCCCTTTACCGATAAGATACGGAGAATTTCAAGGCTTATATCCTTTGCACTAACGAAAGGACGAAGTTTGCCTGTCAAATTTACCTTGTACATTTTAGGCATTGTAATATAGTATGCGCCGCCGCCCATAGCAACCGCAACATCAAGACCGCCCGCACCCATTGCGAGCATACCGATACCGCCGCCTGTGGGGGTATGGCTGTCAGAGCCGATAAGGGTTTTACCGGGTTTACCGAAGCGCTCTAGGTGTACCTGATGGCAGATACCGTTTCCGGGACGGGAGAAGTAAATTCCGTGTTTTGCGGCAACGCTTTGAATATAGCGGTGGTCGTCGGCATTTTCAAAGCCTGACTGAAGCGTATTATGGTCGATATAGGCAACGCTTTTCTCGGTTTTTACTCTGTCAAGACCCATAGTCTCAAATTCGAGATATGCCATTGTGCCTGTAGCGTCCTGTGTTAAGGTTTGGTCAATTTTAATTGAGATTTCCTCTCCGACCTTCATTTCACCGCTAACTAAATGTTCGCGGATAATCTTTTGTGCTATTGTATATCCCATTTTTTAGTTTCCTTTCTTTACGATATGAGCGTGGGCATTCTTAATATGCTCAACAGTAACCATCTTTGCAGTAACGCTGTCCTTTGCCGCAATAGCCTCATAAATCTTTCTGTGCTCCTCAACCGAATGGGTTGCGCGGCTATGGTTTGAAACAGATGCGCGTCGGTACTTCTGAATTTTTTTATGTAAAGGCACTAAGGTGTCAAAAAAAGTAATTCCGCCACTTGCAATATATACAAGGTTGTGAAATTTATTATCCATATGCTTTATTTCATCAGAATTTTGCTTTGAAACATAAAATTCCTGAAGCTCGAGAGTTTTTAGTAGCTCCTCGAGTTGCTCTTCAGTTCGGTTTTTTGCGGCAGCGGCGGCAGCTAAGCCCTCGATATGCTCTCTTATAATAAAGATATCCTCAAGGTCTTTTTCAGAAATGCCGATAACAATACTTCCCTTTGGAGAATCCTCGATAAGATGCTCCTGAGCAAGACGGCGAAGCGCCTCTCTTACAGGGGTACGGCTTACGCCTAACTCTGCTGATAGGTGAGCTTCGGTTAAAACCTCGCCGCGAGGATATTTTCCGGTTAAAATATCGGTTTCTAAGTGCTCAAACACCTGGTCGGCTAATGATACGGTTTTATGTTCTATCATATTCTCCTCCTGCTTTGATTTAATTAAAGGCGAACGAGATTGCCGTTCGAAAGCTCGGCAATCTTTTCTTCAAGCTCGTCGTTAGAGAGGGTGGTTTGTCTGCCGTCTTCGTACTCTTTGTCTATCCACTCTTTAAGTTTTATTACAAGCTCACTTCTCTTATCAACTGTATTATCGCCCTTGAGGTTATAGTTCTGGTTAATCCAATATGCAATACCTGCAAGACCTGATGCTTTGCCGAGAAGTACCGAAACGGGACGGTTAAGTATTTTATCTGTATTAAAAATGTTGTAGATTTCCTCGTCCTTTAAAAGACCGTCTGCGTGGATACCTGCCCTTGTTACATTAAAGTTTCTGCCAACAAAGGGTGTCATCGGCGGAATGGTGTATCCCATATCCTTTTTGAAGAATTCTGCAATTTCTGTGATTACTGTGGGGTCCATTCCGTCAAAGGAGCCGCGAAGAGATGCATATTCCATAACCATTGCTTCAAGCGGAATATTACCTGTACGCTCTCCGATACCGAGTAATGAGCAGTTAACGGCAGATGCACCGTAAAGCCAAGCGGTAGAGGCGTTTGCAACCGACTTATAAAAGTCATTATGACCGTGCCACTCGAGCATCTCGCTCGGAACATCGGAATAATGCTGTAAACCGTAGATAATGCCCGGTACACTTCTAGGTAGGGCTACCTCACTGTAGGGAACACCGTATCCCATAGTGTCACAAGCGCGAATTCTAACGGGAATGCCTGCCTCCTTTGACATATTCATAAGCTCGTTTACAAAAGGCACAACAAAGCCGTAGAAGTCGGCACGGGTTATATCCTCAAGGTGACATCTCGGCATAACGCCCGCCTCAAAAGCCTCTGAGACTGCGGCAAGATATGTATCCAAGGCCTGACGCCTTGTCATTTTAAGTTTTTTGAATATGTGATAGTCACTGCAGGAAACCAAAATTCCCGTTTCCCTGATGCCTAAATCGCGAACAAGTTTAAAATCTTCCTTATTAGCTCTAATCCAAGTAGTGATTTCGGGAAATTTAAGACCTAATTCCTGACATTTTAAAAGTGCTTCTCTGTCTTTTTTACTGTAAACGAAGAACTCGGTTTGTCTGATAATTCCGAAAGGACCGCCGAGCTTTGACATATATTTATAAAGCTGAACTATCTGGTCTACTGTATAGGGCTCTACCGATTGCTGACCGTCACGAAGTGAGGTATCGGTAATCCAAATTTCCTTTGGCATACTCATAGGAACTCGTCTGTGGTTGAAGGCAACCTTCGGTATGTCGTCATAGCTGTATAAATCCCTGTAAAGATTAGGCTCTGCTACATCCTGTAGGGAGTATTTATACATTGATTGTTCTAATAAATTCGTCTTTTTTGAAATTTCAAGCACGTGTACTCACCGTCCTTTGTATAATTGTATACAATTATACTATTATCCAAGTATTTTGTCAACAGAAAAATGCCGTAAAATAGGCTAAAACACATTCTGTTGACTTTAATATTTTGCTTTGCTATAATTACTATATATAATTAAATTTAGTATAATACTTAAATTAATATTACTATTAATATACGGTTGAGGTATGTTATGGAACGAGTTTTGGTTTACGGTATGACCGATAATCCCGGCGGAATAGAAACATATTTAATAAATGTTGCAAAGCGACTAAAGGATAGGGTAGCCTTTGATTTTGTTACTGATTTCCCCGATATTGCCCATAGAGAAGAGATAGAGGCTTTAGGCTCTGAAATCTATTTTATAGCCCCTAAGGGCAAAAAGCTTTTTTCGCATTTAAGCGGATTTTGGCGTATTTTGAAGGCTCATCCCGAATATAAAACCGTTTATTTTAACATTCTCGATGCGGGTGCTGCCGTAACTCAGATTGTACCGTTTATTTTAAGAAGAAAAATCGTTACTCATTCCCACAATTCCGATACCGATAAGGTTACTCTTCATAAGGTGTGCAAGCCTTTTTTAAAACTGTTTACAAATAAAAAACTTGCCTGTTCTAAGAAGGCTGCTAATTATATGTTTGGAAGTGATAGCGGTGTTGGTATTATACCTAACGCTATTGATACCGAAAAATTTATTTTAGCCGAAAGCTGCCGCGAAGAAAAAAGGGCAGAGCTCGGTGTAGGAAGGGTACCTCTTATTTGCCATATAGGAAGACTTTCAAATCAAAAAAATCCTTTCGGTATGCTCGATATTTTCGCATCTGTTTTAAAAATTTCGCCGAACGCTTTGTTTATGTCGGTAGGAACGGGAGAAATGAAAGCCGAGGTTATAGATTACGCTAAAAAAATCGGGGTAGAAAAAAATGTGCTTTTCTTAGGAAAGAGAGCCGATATACCCGAGCTTTTAGCGGCGGCAGATGTATTTTTCTTGCCCTCTTTTTATGAGGGGCTACCTATTGTAGCGATTGAGGCGCAAGCGTCGGGGCTTTATTGTCTTTTAAGTGATGCGATAACTAAAGAGACCGATATAACAGGCAGAGTAGAGTTTATGAGCCTCGATTTACCGCATAATCTTTGGGCAGAAAAACTTTTAGAGCTCTCAAAATGTGAGCGCAAAATTTTAAGAGAAAAAATTATAGATGCCGGCTACGATATTAACCATTCAGAAAAAAGTGATGAGCTTATTTTAAAAACTCTAATCTAAAGGGAGGGATAATTTTGGAGAAGTATCCGATAGACTTGGTTGTTACTTGGGTTGACGGGAACGACAAAGAGTGGCAAAGAGAGAAGGTAGAGGCACTCGGTACAAATAGCGGAGACGACAGAATTATCCGCTATCGTGATTGGGATATTATGAAGTATTGGTTTAGAGGGGTTGAGGAATGTATTCCCTTTATAAACCGTATCCATTTTATAACTTGGGGTCATTTGCCCGAGTTTTTAAATGTAAATCATGAAAAATTAAACATCATAAAGCATACTGATTATATACCGAGTGAATATTTACCCACCTTTAATTCTAATGTTATAGAGCTTAATCTTCATAGAATTGAGGATTTGGCCGAGCATTTTATACTTGCTAATGACGACTTTTTCTTTTTAAAGAAGGTAAATGAGGACTTTTTCTTTAAAAAGGGACTTCCAAGAGACGCCGCTCTTCAGAATGTTTTGCAGTTCCATAAAAGCGGCGGTATTGGTCATATAATGGCAAACGACCTTGAATGGCTTAATAAAAAGTATAACAAAAGGTCGGTTATGTTTAAGAACTTTTCAAAGTGGTTTAATTTAAAATACGGTTTTAAGGCTTTTTACAATCTTTATTTACTGCCGTTTTCGAATTTTACAGGCTTTGACGACCCACATATCCCCTTTAGTTATCTTAAAAGCGAGTGGGAAACTTTATGGAACGAGAGTGGCGAGGCGCTTGATAAAATCTGCCATAATAAACTCAGGGACAGTAGCGATATCAATCATTGGCTTATAAGATACAGACAGATGGTAAAGGGCAATTTTTGTCCTGCAAATTATAAACGCGGAGAGTTTTATATCATTGGTGAGGACGACGAAAAAATCAAAAACGCTATACTTTCTAAAAAAATTCCAATGGCGTGTTTTAGCGACGATAATGTTGATATAGATTTTGAAAAAGAAAAGAAATTTTTAAAAGAAATTTTAGAAAAACGCTTCCCTCATAAATCAAAATTTGAATTATAAATTAATAAAAACAGTCCGAAATCTGCTCTAAAAGGCGGTAAAACGGGCTGTTTTTTAGTTTTTTTGAAGAAAAATTGTAATTTTACATAAAAGTTATCAACAAAATACTTGACATTTGTGAAATTATACAGTATAATAAAGACAGAAAAAAGAGAGGAAGGAAGGTGAGGACAGTGAAGATGGAAACCCCACCTGCACAGAAAGCTAAATAAAAAGAGAAAGAGGTGAGTCCAATGAAGTAAGATGGCCAAACTCAAAAAATTTTTGAATTTGGTGATACCGATGATATAGTAACTACTCTCAGCAAAACTTTATAAAGAATTAATTTTATCCGAAAAGGAAATTTATATAGATAACTCGGTGATGGTATGATTAGAGTTAAAATAGATAAAAAATTTGAATTTCGGGTGGTACCAATGTACAGTTAAAAATTTTAGTTAAAGTTCCTTTGATGAGTATTAAAAAATAAATATATAAAAACAGCTGCCGTGGCGTTAAACCGCGGCAGTTTTCTTTTTTATACTTAATTAAAGCCTTCACAGTCGAAGGTTATAACGGTGTAATATTTTTTGTCACCGCGCTCATTAAGCTTACTGTCAAGATAGGATTTTACATCATTTTCAGAAAGCTCATAGGGGATAGCAATATCAAAAATAAGATTAGTGTATTCGGCGCCGCTAACCATTCTGAAATCGTGTATGGAAAGACGGCTGTCAAAGGAAGAAAGTATATCCAAAACCATTTTTTTAGCGGTGTCAAGCTCTTTGTCGCCTGTTACAATGGGGTCATAATGGATAACAAGGTGAACGCCGAGCTTCTTTAAACACTCTCGTTCAAGCTCGTCAATTACGCCGTGGCAGACCATAGGGTCTTCCCTTACATCCATTTCAACATGTAAACTTGCAAATCGTTGACCGGGGCCGTAGTCGTGTACCATTAAATCGTGGTATCCGAGCACTAATTCGTGAGAATTTACCACTTCAATAATACTTTTACAAAGCTCGGGGGAAGCGTTTTCGCCAAGAAGCGGACTGATTGTTTCTTTAGCAAGTGTAATACCGCTATATAGGATAAACACAGAAACACAAAGACCTACATATCCGTCAACCTTAAAGCCTGTAACAGTTTCTATAATTACTGCAAAAAAAACCGCGGCGGTGGCTAAAACATCGTTTCGGCTGTCCGACGAGGTGGCAGCAAGTGCTGAAGAATTTATAAGACGGGCAAGCTTTTTATTAAATATGGCAAGCCATAATTTAGCGAGAATTGAAATACCTAAAACTAATCCGAGCGGAATAGAAAAGGCAACAGAAGAGGGATTGATAATCTTTTCTACCGAGCTTCTAAGCAACTCAAAGCCGATTAAAACTATCATGGCAGAAACGGCAAGACCTGATAAATATTCAAATCTTGCGTGACCGTAGGGGTGGTCGGGGTCGGCGGGCTTTTCGGCTAGTTTAAAGCCTAAGAGGGTGACGATAGAGCCCGACGCATCGGATAGGTTGTTAAGAGCGTCGGCAGTGATGGATATCGAGCCCGAAATATTTCCGATAATAAGCTTTGCAAGGCATAAAACAAGGTTTAATGTTATGCCAACCGCACCCGAAAGACTGCCTACAGCGGCTCTTCCCGAAGAAGTTTCAGCACCGCCCTTGTTTTTAAGGGCTAGCTTAAGTAATAGATTTGTCATATAAATCACCGCAACCTTTAAAATTTTGCTTCCATAATTATCGGCATAATTCCGTTTTTCTCAATATCAATAACCGCATAGGTATTCATACCTTGACGGGACGCCGAGCAGGAGCCGGGATTAACAATATATACTCCGTTTTCATAAGATATATGTGGGATATGTGTGTGACCGAACAGTGCTATTTTGCAGTTACGCGTGGTGGCAGCCGATAAAATGTGCGAGGTGCCGCCCTTTACACCAAAGGTGTGACCGTGTGAAAAAAGAATGTTTGTATCACCGATTTTAGCAAGGTCGCAAACAGGGTAGGCGGAAAAGAAATCGCAGTTTCCCGATACGATATGAAAGGTTCTATCGGTGTATTCAAAAGCAAAATCCTCAATATCCGCCACATTATCCCCTAGGAAAAATATGTGCTTTGCGCTACTTTGCTCTTTTATAATTTTTTCTACGATACGGTAGTTTTTATGAGAGTCCGAAATTACAACAATTCGCATTTTTTACCTCATATAAAGCATATTGTTTACATAATATATGGTATAAGAATTAGTTTTGAAGATTATCTTACATTATATAATAAAACGGAGGGGATTTCAATGGCTAATAACATTGATAAGGAAAGATTTATTAATACGATTATCGCGTCCTCAGGGGGAAAACTCGGCAAATCGGCACTCGAAAATGCGGCAAAGGGCAATATGTCAGAGTTGTTTTCGTCTTTGGGGGAAGAGGACCGACAAAAACTGTCGGCGGCTCTTAGCGATAAAAATAAAGCAAAGGAGATGCTTTCAAGCTCTGCTGCAAAGGAGCTTTTAGCAAAACTTTTCGGTAATGGATGAACTAAGTGAAAAACTTTCAGAAATACTCAGTGACCCTGAGAGTATGAATAGAGTACGGGCGATGGCGGAAAGTCTTTTGTCAGGCCCTGAAGAAAAAAAGCAAGGCGGGGAGCAAACGGGTCTTTTAAGTGCGGTAGAGGGTATCGGAGCCGACGATATGCAAAGACTGATAAAAATTTTTTCAAGGCTTAACTCTGCCGAGAAAGACAGCCGTTCAGAGTTATTATTGGCTTTAAAGCCGCATCTCAGCGATGAAAAGAAGAAAAAGGTGGATTCAGCCGTTAAAATTTTAAAAATACTTGAATTATGGCCGCTTATCAAGGATAGCGGACTTATAAACTTTTAAAAAAGAGGGGGGATAGCCTTGAGTCAAATCGACGATGAGTTTATAAGGCAACAACAAGCGGCGATTGAGCGTATGAACGAGATGCAGCGCCGCTCAGGGCTTTATAATGGGCGTCATTCAATGCCGCCGACACCCGAGTTTATTAAATTACAACGGGACATGAGGCAAAAAGAGGAGGTTTTAGAGGAAAATGAACCTCTAAAGGAAACCTTAGAAAAAAATATAGAAAAAATAAAGCCTAGCGCCAAACACTCTTCAAATCAAAACACTTTAAATTTACCCTTCAGTCTCAAAACAGACAAGGATATAACCCTTATATTAGGACTGCTTTTGTTGCTTTTTAACGAAAAGGCAGACCGAAAGCTATTATTGGCGCTTCTTTATATTCTCTTCTGAAAGGATTGAATTTTAGAACGGGTAATTTAAAAAAATCAAGTTACAAAATTTTAACTATTTTTGCAATAAAAAAGTATTATGTAAACCGAAATAACCCAAAAAGTTATTCAAGTTATCCACCGAGATATAAACAAAAAATATGGCAAAAATCGGTAAATATGCCCTTTTGAGCCTCAAAAACGGTGGATAACTCGGTGGAAAAGTGGAATATCGCTTTTTATGGATATTGGTTGAATAAAATATTATGTAAATTAAAATGATGTAAAAATTATTTGAAAAATATCGTAAAATGTCGAAATGTCAGATGAAAAAATTTTTCTAAAAAGGGGATTTTTTGTAGTCTGTTTTTCAAAAAACCAACATTTGACAATGTATCTGATTTCTGAATTTACTATAAAAAATATAAATTGCTTTTATGTGAGGAACGGTTTTTTACCGTTCCTCTTTTTTGTGTTAAATAGTGAATGAAAAAGGGTAATATTTTTTGTAGTCAAAATGAACTGAAATTCGGCGGCTAATTATTAATATATATACTACAATACGGAGATATTCCATTTTGTTGTCCTCTGTGAAAGGGGGGAAAACAGAAAAAATTTTTATTAAATTTAAAAGGCGATTTTTAGTTTTTTAAAGGAGAATTTTGTATATGGCAAATAAACGAAAAACTGTAAAAAATTACAATGGAATAAAAATACAAAAAAGTCACAAAATCACATAAAAAAGTCACAAATCGCTATGGTGTTTTTTTTATCAATATGATATACTGTAAGCGCAATACTTTCGCAACTTTTGTTTATTTTCAACATTTTGTCGTTTTTGTTGTTGCTTTTATGCCTTTTTGTTAGCGTTTTCAACAACATATTGTGTGATGAAAATTAGAGAGATAAAAATCAGATTGGGTGTTGCAAGGTAATATTTTCTATAATTTGTGCAGAAAGGGATGTAATATGAAAAGAAGTTTTTCAAAAAGATTGATACCGTTGTTGGTTGCAGTTGTATTAGTGCTTACAACTATTCCGATGGCTGTATCTGCCGCACAGCCTAAGGTAAAGGTAAGCGAAACAGCTTACAATGTTAACATTGATACCCCTCTAGGTTTCGTTTCTAACACAAAACCCTTAAGCGGTAAAGTCGGCGAAGAGATGTATATGACCTATACAGTTTCTAAGGTTGGCGAGGTTACTGCTCATCAGCAGGGTCTTGTTGGTTCGGATAGTAAGTCTGACCGTGTGTATCTCTACACTAACGGCGGTCTTATGTGCTACAAGAACGGTGACCCAACCAATATGTTCAAGGAAGGTTATACGTACTTTATCAAGTTTGTTACAACCAAGGATGGCTTTGAGTATACTATGGCTATTGCTAAAGGTAATGAGTCTTCTTACTATGCTCTTCCTTCTGTTTGGAGAGATACCTATACTACCAAGATGAAGTTTTTAGGTCTTTGGTTTGACGGCGGTCCTTCCAAGGTTGAGCTTACCAATGTTCATATCTATGATAAGAACGGTAACGATTTAGGTGTTAGCGGAAGCACAGGTATTGCGGCTATGGAAGCAAATAAAAAGCCCACACCCAGCGCTACCGATGTTAACCATACATATACCGTCTCTGTAGAAAAGCAGTACAATGTAAGACTTGGTAACAAAATCAAGAACACTACCGACGAAATGTATATTGAATATACAGTTAAGTCCTCTAAGTCTAAGAACTATCAGTCGGGCTTGTGGCTTAATATGGCTCATATCACAGGCGGTGGTAGTACACAGTACACCTGTACTAACGTTACTTACGACCCGCAGCACGTAGAAGCCACCGAAATAAGCCAGATGCTTATCCCTGGTGCCAAGTACTTGGTTAAGATGTATAATACCCATACCGATGAGGGTTGGGATTATTTAATTCAGCGTACATACAAAGGAGAAACCGAATGGTTTAAGTTTACAAGTAACTTCTTCTATACTCCCTCAACTAAAAATTTCGGATACTCAGCACTAGTTTACGGCGAAGGTCCTTACCACTATTCAACATTTACCCTTTCTGACGTACGTATATATGATGCAAATCACAAGAACCTCGGTGTTCAGCTCACTGTTCCCGGAACAATCGAGCACAAAGGTGAGATGATAAGCTATGAAAACTGCGATAGCGTATACTACAACGCAGAAAAAGACGTTTATATAGCAACATATCCCGATAAAACAATTGAAATCACAAATAAAGACGGAGTTACAAAGCAGGGTACATTCTCTGTTCAGGATTCAACTCCCGGTGATATGACAGCTGTTTTCGGTAGCGAAAAGCAAAAGTATAAATTCTATCTTGCATACTTAATAGATGCAGACGGAAACAGATACGATGCTTTAGGCGAATATAAAATTTCGTTTGTTACCGGTACCGATAAAACAATCAAAACACAGATTCTTTCTCCTGAGAACGGATACAAGGTTAAAAAACCTGCTGACCCGAAGGTTGACGGTGACGAGTTTGTGGCTTGGGTAACCGTTGACGGTAAAGAGTTTGACTTTGATAAGATTCAGACATCGAGTAAAACTCTTTATGCTAAATGGAAGAATAGAGCAGGCAAAACCTATGTAGCAGTAGACGGCGAAGGCGGCAAGGTAGATGCAGCCCCCTTCATTGCTATCGGTCTTGCGGTAGTAATTGTAGCAGTTGCTGTTGCAGGCTCTATTATAGTTGTTAGGAGGTTCAAGAAACAGTGACAGCAGTAAAAAATCCTATAGAAAAGAAGAATAAGAAGCCTATAAATTGGATTAGAGTAGCATTTATTCTTTTTTCAATACTTCTTCCTTGGGTATTCTTCTTAGTTTTCTATGTTTATGTAAATATTGACTCAATTTTTATGGCGTTCCAAACTTCCGACGGTGCTTGGACAGTTGACCACTTTGTGCGAGCCTTTAAGGAATTTACATCGCCTGACGGTGAGCTTTTAATAGCCCTCAAAAACACACTTATTACCTTTGCAATTGGCCTTGTTACATATCCCTTTAAGGTTTTAGTTTCATATTTCCTTTATAAGAAAATCCCCTTCGCAGGCGTTTACAGAATCTTGTTCTTCTTACCTGCAATGATATTCGGTGTTGCTATCGCGATGGTATTTACACAGTTTGTTGGTGTGTATGGACCGATTGCTAAGCAAATCGGCGAGTGGATGGGTCTTTCCTATATCCCTGAGCTTCTTGCAGACTCACGCTTTGCTAACTACACCCTTTGGGCTCATATGTTATGGCTCGGCTTCCCCGGTGACCTTATTATTTGGGGCGGTACCTTTGCAAGAATTCCTGCCGATGTTTTAGAGTCAGGTCAGATTGATGGTGTTAGCTGGCTTGGTGAGTTTACAAAAATCGTTGTTCCGCTTGTATGGCCTACAGTTGCATTACAGCTACTCTTAAGCTTCTGCGGTATCTTCGGTGCATCAACAGCAAACTTCCTCTTAACAGGCGGTGCTTACGGTACTCAGACACTTTCAACTTGGCTTTATATGCAGACCTTGGCAGGTGCAGGCGACCCGAACGCTCCGGTATTCAACTACATGTCTGCCGTTGGTCTTATAATGACGGTTATTGCCGTTACTATAACAATGTTTATGCGTAAGTACACAAACAAAATGTTTACCGACGCAGAATTTTAACGGGAAGGAGATTTTAAGTTATGTTCAAAAGTTTAAAAAGAAAAAGTCTTCCCGAGAAGATTCTTTATTGCGTAGTGTCTTTGATATTCGCAGCAGTTGCATTTTCCTATGTTTACATTCTTTTCTGGATGTTTATGTCGGGTGCTAAAACACATACAGAGGTAGCTCTTGATACATTCGGTCTTCCTACCGTTTGGCATTGGGAGAACTATAGAGATGTTATGAGTATGCTTGAGGTTAACGGCGTTGGCTTCTGGCAGATGCTATTCAACAGCTTGTGGTGGTCCATTATCCCTGTTACACTTTCAATCTTTACTCAGTGTACATTCTCTTACACCTGTTCAAAGTATAAGTTCCCCACAAGTACATGGCCTTACCTCATAATCTTAGTTGTTATGACGCTTCCTATTTACGGTGCGGGCGGTGCTTCCTATAGACTTGGTTGGAAACTTGGCCTTATCAACAATATGTGGGCTGCATTTATGAACATCTCAGGATTTTCGGCATCCTACTTATACTTCAATGCTTACTTTAAAAACCTTTCCTGGACATACGCAGAAGCCGCTCAAATTGACGGTGCTAACGATTTCCAGGTTTACTTTAGAGTAATGCTTCCTCAGGCAATGCCTCTACTTACAGCTTTAGGTATTACTTCTTGGATTGCTCAGTGGAATGATTATTCATACATTCTTATCAATCAGCCCAAGACTCCTACACTGCCTGTAGGTATTTATAACTTCAACCTTGAAATGACATACAGAGCAAGACTTGATATTCTCTTTGCGGCCTGCTTCTATGTATGTATTCCCTGTATAATCCTATTTATCATATTCAACAAAACGATTACTACTAATGTATCGCTTGGCGGTATTAAAGGATAATTTGATATTTCGGATATATTTAATGTAAAAATTGCCGAGTGGCATTAAAATATTAAACATAAGGAGAAAACATTATGAAAAAGATGACTAAACTTCTTTCCCTTGTTTTAGCAGTAGCTATGCTCGTTACATGTTTTGCAGGCTGCGGCGCTAACAATAGAGGAAATGTTGCAGGCGGCGAAGGAAACACCGAGACTGATATTAAGCTTCAGTATTGGAATTCCGGTTTCGGCTCAGAATGGATTAAGAAAACTGTTGAGCGCTTCCACAAGTTGTATCCTGAGTACAAAGTTGATTTGCAGATGTCCGCATCCAACGCTTCTATCTTAGCAGCTATGGGTCAGGAAGACATCGACGATACCGATATTTATATCGTTAACTGTCCTCCTCAGTACAGACAGTACTTAGAACCCCTTACCGATGTTTATGAAATGACACCCAAGAACGCTACCAAAAAGGTAGGCGAGCACTTCCAGCAGGAGTGGCTCGACGCAGGTAGATTCCCCGACGGTAACCTTTATGTATTACCTGCTATCGGTGCTTCCAGATATTCTATGATTTACAACAAGGCTATGTTCGATAAGTATAGCCTCAGAACTCCCCGTACAACAAACGAAGCCAGCGTCGTAGCTGACGCACTTTTGGCTGAAGGCATCCCTGCATTCTGCTCCTTCATGGGCGCAGGCTATTGGGCACAGGCTTGCTATGTATGGTACGCACAGTACGAGGGTATTGACTATGCATTAAACAACTACTTCGGTTGTAAGGATGCTGAAACAGGTGAGTCTCCCTCTAAGGCAGTATTCCTTAAGAAAGACGGTAGATACGAAATCATGAAGGCTCTTGAGGGTATGTTAGACTCCAAGTATGTTCTTCAGGGTTCAAACTCTACATCTCATACACTTATTCAGACATACTTAGTTCAGGGTAAGGCAGCTATGATGTACAACGGCGCTTGGCTCGAGAACGAGGCTGCATCTGCAGGTAACCTTGATAACTTCGATTGCTTCCGCTTACCCTTGCTTTCTTCAATTACCAACAAGCTTTCAACCGTTAAGTCTGAGTCTGATTTACGTAAGCTTATCTCTGCTGTTGACTCTGTACTTGATGGCGAGAAGACCGAAGCTGACTATAAGTCCGGTTCCAGCTACAAGGTAGAGGGCAAAACCGTTTCCGCTGCTGACTGGAATCACATCATCAGCGCTCGTCGTATCGCATACGGTTCTCCTATCGTTGGTGGTACATTCGTTCCTAAGTATTCAACTGCTATAAAGGGCGCTAAAGAGTTTATTGCTTACATGATTTCTGAAGAAAACGTTAAGGCAATTGCTGAACAGCAGCACTATGCAGTTGGTGGTGTTGACTACAGCAAGGTTAAGATTAACACAGCTGAGTGGACTCCATTCTCACGCAATATGTTCGAGCTTGAGGCTACCTATACAAACGGTATTGCTGACCAGAACATCTCTAACCACGACATATTCAACAAGGGCGGCGCTGACCTCTTTGCTAACATCGAGTTCATCTCTCACTATCAGACAAACAACGCAGCTGATAAGTGGACTGCTGACCAGGCTTGGAACAACCTCACTCAGAGCGTTGAATCTAAATACCTTATCACATGGCTTGCAAACATCAATAGCTAATTTATAGGGGTAACTGTTAATGAAGATATATAAGAAAATAGTATCTCTTCTTATATGCATTATCCTTGTATTAGGTCTTTCAATTGTAGCTTCGGCGGGTTCTGCTATTGTTAATCTTGACAATAGCAGCTTCGCCAACGATGAGCTTTCCACACAGGATTGGCACAACGCCAACGAAGATATTATTGTTAAAAAGGGAAAAATCATTTTCCCGAAGGACAGTTCTTCAGGCACTAAGCTTGTTTGGAAAAGCCCTACAGTGAAGTCCGCGTATTATGATAAGCTTGTAGAAGGTAGTACTACATTTAAACTTACAAAATTGCCCGCAGGGGAGACCTTTGCGTTAGCTTTTGCATTAAAAACAATTGAGCCTGAAATCGGCAGTCCTAATACCCTTGAGCTTCAGTTCAAGAATAAGGGCGGCATTCATGCATCGGTAGTTTCCTATGATGCAGATGCTAACCCCACTACTATTTCTTCAACAAAAAGAGTAGGCTCTGTCGGTGCAAACCTTAATGTTACATTTACCATCACAACTGATGATAAGATTACGGTTTCCATAAACGGCACAAGCCTTTGCAAAAATGCAAACATTAAGCATACGGGCGAAGGCAGAATAGGATTTATTCAGACAGACGGCTGTGTGGCTGAAATTTCCACAGTAAACTTCAAGTCCTATGCTTATGACACTCCCGAAAATCTTAACTTCTCTGAAGATTTTAACGATAGCGAGTGGAACATAAATCACTTTACATCTACAATGGTTGCTGCTGTTGACTATCCCGGCTGTGCGGATATTCAGGAGTATAACGGCCATAAAGGTATGCTTTGGCAGAACGGTCGTTTCGTGTACCTTTCCACAAAGTATACATATTCAAACTTTGAATTCAGTTTTGATGTTCCCTATCAGCAGAACCACACGGTTTTAGATGATGAGGGCAACCTCGTTACAAGACCGATGCCTTACTACTATGTTCGTACAGGCTGCGAGTCTAACGAGATGGAGGCTATCAACTGGTCTCCCTCGGCTTATTCAAAACAGGTAGTTTTGGGTAACGGTAACTATTTAACTGTCTATAGCGGTTCACAGCATGACGGAACCTTTACAAAGGAAGGCTTCAACTTCTTTGATGAAGATACTTCTAATAAGGGCTATAGCCTTAAGTTCGTTATGAAGGACGGCGTATTCACAGGCTATGCTAAGTGGATGGATGAAAAGAGCTTTGGTGACCCTGTTTTCACAGTTGACCAGAGTGATGCACCCACACCTACAGGCTTTATTCAGATTATCGGTCTTGATTATACAAATATGATGATTGATAATGTTAAGATTAAGAATCTTGATTATGACCCCAATCTTGTTGAGGTTGACTTCCTTACAAATAAGGAGCCTTTCCCCGAGGATTATAAATATACTCCTATGGAAGTAGTTTATATGCCTGAAAACAATACCGAAGAAGAAGCAGGATTTAACTTCTATCTTATCCCTGCTATCGCAGCAGGTGTTGCAGTAATTGGAGTAGGCGTTACCACTTTGGTATCGGTAATTGCACGCAAAAAGCGAATTAAAAAGGCAGGTGAAACCGTAGATGAGTAAGTTAATAGTTAAAATTTTGGCTCTTTGTATGGCAATTGTGCTTTGTTTCTGCGGTTGTTCACTTTCCAAGGAAGAGGTTAAAATTGAACCTATGGAGCCAGAGAAGGTTAACACCTTCAGCTTCGATTTCATCGGTGGTACAGATGTAATGCCTATCGGTGGATTCCACGGCCCAGGACCTGAGGTTTGGAGTAGAAACGGTAATACAAAGCCGAACACCATTACCGATGAAGTTTTTGCTGCTTTTGCAGAATGCGGAATTAACTACTTAACATATCAAGAATGGTCAATGGTTAATACTGCTATGGCTGAACAGTATACAGATAAATATTTCAAACTCGGCGAGAAGTACGGTATTGCTTGTACCATTTCTTTAGGTACGGCTCCCATCGCTGATGTTAAAACAGCAGACGAAAGCCTCAAGCCCTATAAAAAATATAAATCCTTCGCAGCTATTCACGTAATGGATGAGCCTTCGGGTCCCAACTACTTCGTTGCTCCCGAGCGTGAAATAGCTGTTACCTGTGAGCCTTACTTCAAGGTTTTAAATGAACTCGGATATTTCGGTTACTGTAACCTTTTCCCGATTTATGACTTTAAACAGAAGCAGGCTTACGAAGAATATTTAGAGCGTTACTTATCTCTTTGTCACCCCAAGGTTTTAATGTATGACCACTATGTATTCGAGCAGAGAAACTACGCTACATATTTCTATAATATGTCGGCAATCCGTTCGGCTGCAGAGCGTTATAACATTCCGTGGTGGCAGTTCATTCAGGCTTGGACAAACACAGGTTATGAAAATGTTAATGAATTTGAAATGGCGTGGAATATTAATACCTCTTTAGCCTATGGCGCAAAGGGTATTCAGTACTTCCTTGCTGTTCAAAATACAGCTGACGTTTTGGTTAACCACGGCGGCAGAGATTTATCAGAAGCGGCAAACCGTGTAGGTCTTTTAGGTGCCTTCGGTAAAAAGACTCGCTACTGGTACTATGCAAAGCCCGTAAACGACCAAATCAAAGCTGTTGACCATGTACTCATGAACTCTGTAAACAAGGGCGTTCTTACCAACGGTGCTTTAGGTAAGGCATACCTTGCTAATGCAGAGCACGTGATTGATGGTCAGTCCTGGCGCGAGCTTAAGGATTTCGACGGTGAGACTATGATAGGTTGTTTTAACTATAATGGAAAATCCGCCTTCTATGTAGTTAACAACAGCTTTGAGTATGCTCAGAAAATTAACCTCGAATTCCATGACACATACAAACTTTCCGTTATCCAACAAACTAAAGAATCTTTAGTTGAAACCGACAAGCTTATGTTGGATATGAAAGCCGGAGAGGGGGTACTTGTTGTCATCGAATAAGTCCTTAGCGTATACTCTAAAATTTTCTAATTTAGGAGGTATTTTAAAATGAAAAAACTATTAGCAATTTTATGTGTAGCAGCTATGATTTTCTGCTCACTATTCACAGGCGTTGTAGTTGCAGCTGAAGACCCGGTTCTTACAGTATATAAGCCTTCCACTCTTACAATGGGTGGTCAGGAAACAGGTACTGTTCAGGGTAATTTCTTTACCGGCGGTGCATCTTCCGCATCAACTCCTCAAGGTCTTGTTAATGCACAGCTTCAGGCAAAGGTTGTAGTTGGTAATGCTATTACTTATCCGGCATATATCGGATTTAACAATCCTTTCTTAGCAACTCTTAACGGTGACGGATTTAAGATTAACTTTACTGCAGCCGGTATTACAGTTGTAAACCAGCTTGGCTATGATGTAAGCGCGTTAGCGATTGACACCATTAATCCTATGGGCAATGTCTTCGATTTAACCCTTACTTCACAAGTTGTAGAAGATCCCGGTGAAGGTCTTGCAAAGACTTACAAGATTACTTTACAGGTAAACGATGAAGTTCGTGAGACAACTGTTGTTGATACTGTACAAGCTGATGTCGGCGGAGTTTTGCAAACAGGAATGTTCCCATACTTAAACTTCTTAAACCTTAGCAATGTTGTAGTTTATGACACTGACTATGTATTCCCTGAGAGCAATTATGTTACAGACCCCACCGCACACTTAAAGAAGATCACTCTTGATGATTTCACAGGCTTTGCTCCCGGTGAGCACTACAGCTATGGCAACGCTTCTGTTGCAGTTAACCCCGCAACAGACTGGGGCTATGCTCAGACTTCTATCTTTGATGCAGTTTTCGAAGCAGATGTAATGCTCGACGTAGGCGGCTACATTAAGTATCCTACATTCCCCACATGGGGCGGTATCCTTCTTGCTGTTGGTGCTGACGGTAAAACATTATACTTAAACGATGATGTTGGTATAATTCTTCCTACAGGCGGCACAATCGTGACAAAATCCGCTTCTGAGTTTGGTTATCCCGAATTCTACGGCAAAACCTTTAATTATAAGGTTGCTCTTGAGCATGTAAATGATGACGGCGGCTATCTTCTTGGCGCTGATGGTAACCCCATAGCAGAAGGCATTAAGGACGATATTAAGATTACCTATTACATTAACAATGTTGAAATTTATTCTACAATTTTCAACGGTAAGCAGGTTGACGACACTGTTGCTACAGCAGTTACAAACCCCGAAACAGGTGTAACCACCTATGAGTATGAGCTTGAAGGCGGCGAAAAGGTATTCAATACAGATTACGGCGCTGCAAACATCGTTTCTGCAATCAATGCTTCTGTAAATCTTCCCACTAACATTCCGAAGTTACCCGTTGTTCCCTTCGGTACAACAGGTGATGCAGGCGACTGGGCAACTAAATTACCTGAAACTTATGAGACTCCTACAGGTGCTTCTTGGTATAGAGTATTTAAACCCAACACTGTTTTCGATGTAGATGTTGATACTCATGGCGAATATGCAGGTTTAAATCTTCTTACATGGCAGCTCGGTATGCTTTCAATTTCATGGGGCCGCGTTAATTACACAGACCTAGTTGACCCCAGCAGATCTTGCGGTATTATTGCAGATGATGACTATACTGCTTACGGTCAGGCTGGTAAATTCAACATCAAGCTTTCTTGGCAGCAGGCTGTCTTTGATGAAGACGGTATTGCTAACGATATCGTATTAGGTATATTTATCAACGATAATTATAAGTTTATCGAGTATCCGAACGCTTATGCTGATATTTACAATTTAATTCTCGGTACTTATAATGCTGTTGAGTTCTCAAAGCCCACTTATGATGAAACAACAACCACCGATCCCTTCGAAGGATTCCAGAAGGTTACTTTAGAAGACTTAGGCATTGCTCACGGTACATATACAAACACTGTAGCAGGTGCTCTTGGTTCAGCTGCAGTACCGGTTCAGCTTGGTGCATCTCTCAACAACAAGCACTTAAGCACAACCGTTAAGTTTGTTAACGATGCTGTTAATGAAGCTCAGTATTTATCCCTCTTAGGTGATGTTGGCGGTTACTGCATGCGTATAAACAATGCAGGTTGGCTCATGCTCGTTGTTAATGAAGCTGCTGACAATCCTGCAGGTGAGCCCTATGTAGGCGTTAATAAGGCAATGGCATTATCCGGCTTCGTAGTTGGAGAAGCTAACCAGATTGACGTTACATACAAGTATGTAAATGATGCTTTAGATATCAGAATTTGGATCAACGGCGTTGATAACGGAACCTTCTCGGTTTACGGTATGGGTACCAACGAGTATTCTTCCGGTGCAGGCGGTATGCACAAGGTTGGTTTCTATGTTATGGGATCAGGTGCAGGTCACGATTTCGAGCTTGGTGCCCCTGTAGTTACCAATAAGGATGTTGCAGCTGAAGACAACCGCTTTGTTGTTACTCCTGTTGACGGACAGACCATTACTGTAAACGGTGGCGAGCCCATCACTATTGAGACTGAATATACCGCTATTGGTGAATATGTAATCAGCACTGTAACTACAACTGCCGGTTTCGTAAACACAAATGAAAAGGTATACGTTATCTACAAGGATAAGGACATAAACGGCGATAGCGAAGTTGACATTCTCGACTTCATCATCGCTAAGAAGAACGCTAATAATGAGCGTCCTCTTGATAATAAGGTAGCTCTTGCTGCTGCAGGTAAGACAAGTGAAGCTGACCTTATCACACCTGCTGAGCTTATCGCTATCAAGCGTGCAGTTCTCTTTGGTTAATTAAACTATAGATAAATTCAGAATTTATCTTAAATCCTCGGAGGGTGGGGAAAACCCACCCTCTGCGGAGGATTTCCGCTTATTAATGCTATTTAAAATTTTTAAATATTGTTAATAAACGGAAAACCCCGAAAATTCAGATTAAGGAGTAAACAGATGAGAAAGGCAAAAGTTTTGATAAGTCTGCTATGTTCTGTAGCATGTCTTTTGGCTGCAACCTTTGTACCTAGTGCAAATACTAGGGTTATTGCCGCCACATATAGCGAAACTCTTACCGCGATTTACCCCTCTGATTTTGGCATTGAAGACGGTGTTAAGTTAGATACCGTTACATCAACAGCCGTCGGCTACAGTTCGTTAGCAAATACCGTATTTACTGCAGATATCAAGCATACAGGCACAGAGCTTTGGCTTATGTATGCAGCACCTTCGCTTTGGGAGGGCTTGCGTTTCGGGTTTAATAACGGCACCCTGTTTTTTATGGATACATGGGGAAAAAGTTCACTTATAACATTTTCTTCCGATATAGCAGGTGTTAATTTCAGTGACGAGCTTTTCCGTTTGCAAATATCCATTGAGCCTTGCAACTCTGATAGCGATGGCTTGACAGACGATGTAAAGGTTGGTATTTTCTTTAATTATAATCTCTATAACAATCAGTATATTTATATACCTGATATTTTAAATTTACTTGGCACATCTATTAACGCTATTGCAAGACCTTACGGCGGTACAGATTTTGGCTTTTGGGAAATTTATTCACCCAAAACAGAAATAGGTGTAGATGTTCTTAATATAACTCCCGCAGATTTCGGTTTTGCCGATGGCGAGGTTTCAGGTTCGGCTGATATCAATATGGATATCGCAAACAAGGTTTTATCTGCAAATCTTTCATTACCAAATACCGATGATTACTTCGATTTTGCAGGACTAAAGCTTTCTGCTAGTGAAAGTGGAGAGTTAATCCTTTCAGATGCTACAGGAAACGATAGCTTTGATGGTGATGTTGTTCGTCCTAGCACTTCCGATTTAACCGCAATTACTACAACAGATATAGGTATTAATAGCGATACATATGTAGGTAAGCATCCTGCTTTTTCAGCAGGCGGGGCTTATGCAGGCGCTGACACACTCGATGGAATTTACTTTTCTGCCGAAATTACACCTGCTAACTTAGACCCGTACAATAATCCTACTACACCAAATCATTTGGATTTTAGACAGGCGGGAACTGTTGCTAGCCCTTGGGAAAGCCTTATAACTCATGTTTGTTCAGATAAAATAGTTCTGATTTCAGCATTTGACGGACAAATTTATCTGTCTATTGATATTTCCGATATTGACGGACTTTCAAGCTTTAATGAAACCTTTACCTATGGTATCAGTTTTCGCTACTGTGATTTTGACGGTGACAACGATAATAATGATGTTCAGGTAGGTATTTGGATTAACGGCAATTTGGCAAAGAATGAGTATGCATATATTCCCGATACAGCGAGCAGACTTGGAAATACATGGTATCTCTATATTGAAGATACAGAATCAACAGTTGCCTTTGCACCTGCTTCGGTAGAACTTGATACTGACACAGAAAATTCCAATTCCGTTTCTGCTAAAGATAACTTTAACCTTGAGATTGTTACCAATACAAAGGACTATAATACCGACAGCAAGGCAGACCTTAATGCTGATATATATGTTAACGATACGCTTTGGAGATCGGTTTTAATTTACGATTACAAGGCAAAGGTAACAAACAAGTTTAATATTAAGGCTACTATAAAGTCCGATGAAAAGCAGATTTCATACAGTGCTGATGTAAACGGCTTTGATGATTATACTTTCAGCGGAGATAATGCTACTGATACATATAATTTAAACGGCGGCAAGGTGTTTTCGTCTAATGTAACATTAAACGATACATCATCACAGTTCGGCTTTACATTAGCCGAAAGTGGCGCTCCCTTAACATTTTCTGATTTTGGTATAGAGAAGGGTACATATTCTTCTGCAAACAAGGTGTCGGGAAGTATTTCTGATACATTAAATCAGAAGTGCTTTAGCGGTAAATTTAAATTTGTTACAGGAGCAAGCTTCTATTTTGCGGGAACCGCCGCTGATAAGGGTATATTGTTCAGTATAAACGCAAGCGGTCTTAATATAAGGAATGCTAGTGGCAATTCTATTGCAAAAATAACCGCCGCACAAGCAGGGCTTGTAAGCTTTAATTCGGTAAACTTTACTTTAGGACTATCTACCTTTGTAACCGATACCGATTCTGACGGAAACAGCGACGATGTTTTGCTCGGCGTATGGTTTAACGGCGTATACTATAATTCGTTTGATATTGTAAACGGAGCTTCTAGTCTTGGAAATTACATTTCTTTAAGCTCTAATTCCTCTACAAACGGAATTGCAGTTGAAGGCTATGTTGCCGATTTTGATGCAACAAATCTTCCGTTTAGTACTGTAGGCAACGATATACAGTCTATTAACATTACTTCAAACGGAACAAACCCTGTTATAAGCGGTTTGTTCTCAAAAACACTTAACAGTATCTCCGCAAATTCCAAATTTGCGCTTGATATTTATACAAAAATCGTTAACCTCGATAACGATGCAGAAAATGACCTTTCGGTAATGGTATGCATTAACGGTGAGCCGATAGATAACAGAGCTTTCTTTATAAAAGATGCTCTAGACAGCACTTCTTCAATATTAGGACTTAAACTTACAAAGAAGAATCTTGTTGTCGGCGACCGTTTACCTGAAGATAGCCTTGTCCCCGATGTTTACAATCTCCATGAGGGCGACTTTATGCTCTATGCACACGGCAAAGCGGTTATAAACCGTGTAGACGGTTTTGAGGCAGGCTACAAGATATCAACCCCGGGCGAGTATATAATTGTTCGCAATTTTAAGGGTGAAGAGTCTGTTCAAAAGGTGCATCTTTGGAAGGCAGGATATGTAAACGCAGACAATAATATCGATATTTTAGATTTTATTGCGGCAAAGAAACATATAGTAGGTCTTGACGACGCCGAATATAAGGCAAAAGGTGCTGACACTGATTTTGACGGTGCGGTTACTCCTTCCGACATAATCAAAATCAAGCGTATGGTACTAGGTTTAGCGTCAGCCCCCGTATTTACTGATTTTGACGAGTATTCTCCTTTGGGTGAATACACAATGCCGATAGCAGGCTTCCACGGTCCGCAGCAACAGTATAATTACATTGAAAATGTAAATGGCGCGTATAAGAGCTATCTTACAAACAACCTTATAACCGATAAGGTTTACGAATATATTGCAGATGCAGGCGTAAATATGATTTCTTATATTGAAAATTCCGGCTTTGGCGGTAACCTGTATAAGAATTTAGAGCTTGCAGAAAAATACGGTGTAGGTTTAACTGTTAACTACAAAAACACCTCTGTTACCGATGAGAATTTTGCTAAGTATGTAGGCTCGGTGGCTCACTTTAAGTCCTTTAAAGGCTTCTTTATTGTAGACGAACCGCATACCTTAAAATTCCCTGTTAATATGTCAGACGAGAATATGACAAGCAATGCGGCAGCAGCCGTTATGGCGAATAAATACACTAATATTTTCGGTTATACAAATCTTTTCCCGCTGTATTACACTCTTTCAGGTAGCACAGTATTAGAGGAAGAGAATGCAATTTATAACGAATACCTTGAAGAGTACTGTGAGACCTTTAATCCCAAAATGATTTCTTGGGATAACTATGTATTCCAGACAGGACAGTATGACTATTATTTCAACAACATAAGGCTTGTCAAAGCGGCGGCTGCTAAATACAATATTCCTTTTTGGGGCTTTGTTCAGGCAGGCGACCCTGACGGCAAACGCGGCGGTGTAAACCATGTTACCGAAGGGCAGCTTAAGTGGAATGTTAATACTCAGCTTGCATACGGCGTAAAGGGTATTCAGTACTTTACAGTAGTTCAGCCCTACTTCTTAGCATTTGAACCCGCAGTTAGTGAAACCGACTTCGATTTTGACTCTATAGGTCTTGTGGGAGCTAACGGTGAAAAGACCCGTTATCACGCAATGGCTAAAGCGGCAAATGCACAGGTTGCAGCGGTTGATGAATATCTTATGAAGGCTGATTCAAAGGCAGTTGTAGTATACGGAGAAGATGCCACAGAAGATACAGGAGAGACACTTTCTTCTTACGGTGCTTTAACTTCTGTTTCATCAACAAGCACTAAGTATGGTGCAGGCGCTATTGTAGGTTGCTTTGAATACAGGGGCAAACAGGCGTTTTATGCTGTAAACTACGATATGAGTAACTCTCGTACCATTACATTAAATTTTGATAATACTTACAATTTACAGGCGATATCTTCAACTGTAAACACTACCTCTACTGCTAGCAAATATTCAGCTACTTTAGGTGCAGGTGAGGCAGTACTTGTTATTCTTAACTAATTAGTTTTCTTTAAATTTTTGGGGTGCAGATAATGAGCAATACAAAACCAAAAAAATCTTATAAAGACTTTAAACCTTTGGGCTCTGACGGCGTAATGCCTATTGCGGGATATTTAGGTCCGCATTCCGAAAGGGAGATTGAGGGTTTTAAATCGATAAACTATCTTGAAGATAAATATTTTCAGATGGTAGAGGATGCGGGATTTAATCTTATTTCCTATAACGGCGATGAGTATTGCTCAAAAACGAAAGATTATCACAAAATGCTCTCTTTAGCTGAAAAACACAACATAAAAATATTTGTTATGGACGGCAAAATCAATGCCGATATGACAAATGAAATGTTTGAAGAGCGCATTAAAGAGTATTCGGGATATGATTCTTTTGCAGGAATTTATATTTGTGATGAACCCTCAAGTGAGAATTTCCCCCAGAAGTTCAGTAACGGCATCGACCAGAACTTAGAAAAGAGACTTATGTATAATTTCGCACCGCTATCAAGGCTTGTTAACAGCTACGATAATTTGGTAGGTTATACAAATCTTTTACCTAAGTATCATTGGATGGAAGCTACATACGAGGATTATGATGAGTATATAAGAGAATACTGTGAAACTTATGACCCCAAGTTTATCTCTTATGACCATTATCCCTTTAGCGTTTTATACGAGGGTGAAACTCCTGATGCTATCAAATATTTTTACGAAAATTTCTCAATAGTTTATAAAAACGCTAAGAAATATAATTTACCTATATGGGCATTTATTCAGGCGGGCGGATTTTTCGGCGCATTCAAAAAGGATGTTACCTGTGATTATTTCCCGAGCGCTGCCGAGATGCTATGGTCGGTAAATATAAGTCTTGCTTACGGCTGTAAGGGATTACAGTATTTTACCCTTGTAACCCACTTACCGATTGCTATCAGGGCAGACGGCTCTTATGATAACAACCGCTCAGGCATAATAGGCACTGATGGTATTCCTAACCGCTATTATGGTTATGCAAAAACCGCCAACGAGCAGGTAGGTATTGTAGACGAAGTTCTGCTAAAATGTGAAAGTGAGGGACTTATATCTACAGGCGGCGCTAAAAAGTACACCGCCGAATTACCCGAATTCTTTAAAACAGATTCTTATAAAGAATTAAAATCTGTTGAAGCAGGAGATAAGGGTGTGGTAATCGGTTGCTTCGATTATGAAGGCAAAACGGCACTTTATGTTGTTAACGACGATATGACAGCGCTTCAAAAGGTCAAGCTTAACTTTAACGGCGAAGTATCATATAAAACATCTTCGCTCGATGTTAACTTCAGCGGCAAGGGTGCTTCTTGCGAATTTACACTCACTGCCGGCGGCGCTGTGTTAGTTGTTTTAAATTAGTATTTATTGAATTTTAGATTACCCCATATTTTGAGGAGGAACCCATGAGCAAAGAAAAACTCACAAGAACTTATAGGGACATTAAGCCTTTAGGTTCTGACGGCGTAATGCCGATTGCGGGATTTTACGGGCCGCGTCCGGCATTAGATATTGAAGGCTTTAAGTCGATAAGCTATATTGAAGATAAATATTATCAAATGATAGAGGATGCGGGCTTCAATCTTATACTCTATAATGAGGAAGATTACAACGCAAAACCCGGTCTTTATCACGAAATGTTAGCACTTGCTGAGAAGCATAACATAAAAATGTTTGTTATAGACAGTAGACTTAATGCTGATATGACATACGAGGAATTTGAAGACCGTATAGCTGAGTATTCGGGATATGAATCATTTGCAGGCATCTATGTTTGTGATGAACCCTCAAGCGAAACCTTCCCACAGAAATTCAGCAACGGAATAGACCAGAACATTGAAAAGAGACTCATGTATAACTTCGCTCCTCTTTCAAAGTTTGTTAACAGTTACGATAACCTAATCGGATATTCAAATCTTTTGCCGAGATATCATTGGATGGAAGCTACTGCAGAGGATTATGATGAATACATAAAAGAATACTGCGAAACCTATGGCGCTAAATTCATTTCTTATGACCATTATCCTTTTAGCGTTTTCTATGAAGGCGGAACACCTGAAGCATTTAAGTTCTTCTATGAAAACTTCTCAATAGTTTATAAGAACGCTAAAAAATACAATATGCCTATTTGGGCATTCATTCAGGCAGGCGGATTTTTCGGTGCATTCAAACAGGATATTAACTGTGATTATTATCCAAGTCCTGCCGAGCTGCTTTGGCTTGTTAATGTGAGTCTTGCATACGGATGTAAGGGTATAGAGTATTTCACACTTATACAACATCACTTAACTGCAATAAGAGCAGACGGTACATCCGATAACAACCGCAGCGGAATAATCGGTACCGACGGTAAACCTAACCGTTACTACGGCCCTGTTAAAACTGCCAATGAGCAAGTGGGTATTGTAGACGAGGTTCTGCTTAAATGCGAGAGCGAGGGACTTATCGTTACGGGAGAAGCCAAAATCGATACTGAGGGACTTCCCGAATTCTTCGAGACTGACTCTTTCCGCGAGTTAAAGTCTGTTGAGGCAGGAGAGAAGGGACTTGTAATAGGTTGCTTCGATTATGAGGGAAAGACAGCGCTTTATGTTGTTAATAACGATAGAACTGCTCTTCAGAAAATTAAACTTAATTTCAATGCGACGGTATCCTACAAGGTGTCTTCGCTTGATATAAATGTAAGCGGCGAGGGAGATTTCTTTGAAGCTACACTCGTTGCAGGCGGCGCAATACTAATTGTGTTAGATTAATTTATTGTAAATAAAAATAAAATAAGGAGTTTTATTATGTCTAGAATCTTTAAGAAAAGCATTCATTTGATAACAGCAGTAATATGCAGTATTACTCTGTTTTTGGCCGGTGCTTTTATCGTGCCAAAGCCTATTAATGCTTCTGCCGGCATACAGCCGGACCCTTCGTTTGAAGTAATTTCTTTCTCAAACTTTGAGATTGCTGACGGTGTGTATGATAGCACTACTGCTCCGTCAAACGCTCCTGTTACTGCTACTTCTAAAGATACATTTGATAAGAAATATTTTTCTGCAGATGTTAAGTTCTCGAGCAGCGGTGCCAAGATTTTACTTGCAGATGACGGCAAAGGAAACGGTTTAACCGTAAATGCTAGTAATGCTGCTATTTTAACTGTTAAGTTTAACGGTACCAGTAATGCAATTTTAAGAACTCAGTTACCGACAGATACCATTACTTCGTTTATTAATACTGAATTTAATTTAGGTATCTCTTTTGAGGTGATTGCTGCTGATGCAGATAGCGTTAAAAACGATTTAAAGCTTGGCGTTTGGATTAACGGCGTTCTTTATAAAGATAATTTCTTTACAATAAAGAATAAGATAGTTAATTTTGATAACAACAAGACTGTTACTATTACTTGTAACACTTCGGCATCAGTAGAGGTTAAGTCTGACTCAAGAGCAAAGGTTCTTCCTAACAAGAATTTAGATTGGATATCTATTGAGCACTTCTATGTTAAAGACGGTGTATACGGCACAAACAACCAGAAGCCTTCTGCAACAGGTACTCGTTTTGTTGGTGTAAATAATTCTTATTTCACAACCAATATTACCTTCTCTGCTACTGAGGGTGCTGCTTTCCGCTATGCAGGTATGAAGTCTGCTCCCGGTCTTTCGGGTCTTTCCTTTACACTTAAAGGCGGCAAATTAGTGCTTACCGATGCTGCAGGAGTACTTCCCTATGAGTATACCTTTGAGGCAGAAAAAGCCGGTCTTACTAAGTTTGCAGATACCCCCTTCAAGCTTGGTATCAGCTTTGAGTATATTGATGCTGACGAGGATACTCAGGCAGACGATTTAAAGCTCGGTATATGGTTTAATGATGTTCTTTATGAAAACAACTTTATCTACTTTGGTGATGCTGTAACAGCTTTTGGTAACTCCATGGGCGTATTCAGCAATGTAAAGAATTCAACAATTACTCTAGGTGCTATTGAAGACCTTAAGGTTACTTTGCCTGATAAAGACATTGACAAAATCACATTAGATTATTTCGGTATGCAAGACGGTGTTTACACCTATGCCGGAAACGGATTGGCAGTAAGAACTCAGGCAATGGATGGCGTTATCGGCAAGTACTTCTCTACAGATATGAAGGTTTCGGTTAAGAGCGGATTTGCTGATATAATCTACGGATTTATCGAAACTGACGGTTGGCAGGGTACTCGTATTAGAGCCGTTTCTAATACAGAAATTCAGCTTCTAACACAGAATCAGGCACTTATTGCTTCCTTCAAAGCAGAGAATACTTCTCTTAAGAACTTCTCAGATAAGAATTTCCGTTTTGGTATAAGCATTGAGGCTCTTGATAACGATAACGACGGTGAAAAAGACGATGTTAAGATAGGCGTTTACTTCAACGAAGACCTTTATAACGATACATTCGTATATGTTAACGACTATACTCCTTGGCTTGGCAACGGTTTCTCATTCTATGCTAACAGTGATGGCGCAAGCATTGAACTTGGAACAATTAAGGACCTTATCCCTGAGCTTATTCTTGAAAGTCCGAATGATGAGCTTAAGCTTATAACCTTAACTGATTTCGGCGTACAGGACGGCGTTTATACCTTTGCAAATCACGGCTTCTCATTTATGGGTGCTAATATGAAGCCCCTCGATAACACCTATGTTGTAATGGAAGCTAAGTTTGATAACCCTGAGCAGAAGCAGATGTATTTCCGTTATGCAGGCGAAGGCTGGGGCGGTATATCAATTGTTGTTCACGCCGATAATATTGAGGTCTTTGAAGCTTCCGGTTATACAGACCCCTCAGGTAAATGGGAATATTATTCTTTACCCGCTTCTAAATCTAAAATAGATTCTTTCTACGGCGAGAAATATAAGCTTGGTTTCTCTACAGAAATTTTGGATATTGATGGCGACGGCAAGAAGAACGATGTTCGACTTGGTATTTTCGTAAATGATCAGCTTTGCGCTAATAAGTATTGTGACTTTATCGGATACGCTCCAAACTTAAAGACTGGTTTAGGTCTTTATATAGAGTCCGATAAGGCTACAGCAGAAATTAACGGTTTAGTAATTCCGGTTGACTTTGCTCTCTTCGGATTTACAGAGGAATGGGCAAAGGAGCTTGCAATTTATGCAGAAAACAACGGTTCTTCTAACTCAGGTAGCGTAGGCGGTTCTAACAATCAGTCTCCTGCAACAGGTGAAAAGAGCGGAATTTTAAAATCTGTTTTGGTTTCCTGTATTGCTTTAGGCGGTATTTTAAAGGACGAAAATAAAAAATACACAAAAAAATCAGCTTAACTTAGATTTTAGACATTAAAAACATTTAAGATTTTCGGCGGCGGTTTTGCCGCTGCCGAAAATCTAAACCCGAGGAAACAATAACCGAATTATGATACGGTTTGTTTTAGCAAACAGAGGTTTGCTTTAAGGAGATATTTTAACAAGACGATATACCTTTGAAAAGCAGTCTTTTTTGTCACAAACGAATGTAATTGCTCTATTATGGTTCGTTAATAAAAGGGCGGTTTGTAAAAATAGGGGACTTTGCAGTTTTTGCAAAGATGTTTTACAGAGCAGTCTTTGTGCCGATTTGGATTAAAACCGTTAAGGTTTGTTAGTAAAGGGCATAGAGTTTTGTGAGAATAGCTTCCTTAAAGATTTAAGTTTGGAAGAGGTTTTTCTTTGTGATTTAAACTCCTGCAAAGGAAAGCTTGACCGGACTTTAGTGCGGCAGAAAAATCAGTCTAGGATTATTTCAGCGAATGTGCTATGTGATGACGGTGAAGAGCCTTCATTACTTAGCGGCGGATACATTTGCGTCGCAGAAAATTTTTGTTTGCATATTGAAAGGCAGTCCAGCAGGACTGCCTTTAATTATGCTTAGACATTTGTTGACAATATTTTTCATTTATAATATAATGATTTGGTTGTGAAAAATATATCTATATGGTGATGTTTTGAAAGCGTTAAGATTTGTAAGGAAAAATGCAGTTTTTTGTATTGCGGCTTTGGCGGCTGCGGTTACCTGCTTTTTGGTACCGCCCGATAAGGAGTATTTCGATTATTTCGATTGGAAAACCTTATCTTGCCTATTTTTGACCTTGGCGGTTGTTTGTGCCTTGAGAAATATTAAGTTTTTTACAATACTTGCGCGAAGGCTTGTAACCTTAGCGGGTAATCTGAGGTCCCTCTTTTTGTTGCTTATAATTATTACTTTTATAGGCTCAATGATTATTGCAAACGATATGGCGCTTATAACATTTTTGCCGCTCGGATATTTCGCACTAACGGTCACAAAAAAAGAAAAGTATATGGCATATCTTTTTGTACTGCAAAATATTTCGGCAAACCTCGGCGGTATGCTCACGCCATTTGGCAATCCGCAAAACCTTTATTTGTATTCTTATTTTAATATACCAACAGGCGAATTTTGCAAAATTATGCTGCCGTCATTTTTGCTTGCGGTTTTGCTTTTGGTGGTCGCCTGCCTTCCGATAAAACCTACGCAATTTTCGATCGAAGAAGATTTCGGCGAAAAGCTGAACATAAAAAGGACGGTTCTCTATTGCGTACTGTTCTTCTTATCTATCTTTATCGTTTTCAGAGTGATTCCGTTTATAGTCGGTCTGGTGATTATACCTTTAATTCTTTTCTTTGTAGACCGTGAAAGTCTTAAAATGGTGGATTACTCTCTGCTTGGTACTTTCTTCTTTTTCTTTATATTTGCAGGTAACTTAGCAAGACTTGATTCAGTAAACACCCTCTTTTCATCCCTGCTTGAAAAGGATACCTTGATTGTATCAACTCTCTCTTGTCAGCTTATAAGTAATGTGCCGTCTGCAATTTTGCTGTCCCGCTTTACAAACGATTATCCCTCACTGCTTTTGGGTGTTAACATTGGCGGAACAGGAACGCTTATTGCTTCCCTTGCAAGTCTAATAACATTTAGCGAATTCAGACTCTTGCACCCCGAACAAACCAAAAAATATCTCTGCATCTTTACGGTGTTAAATGTCATTTTCCTTGTCGTACTAACTACCGCAGCCAAGATGCTTGGATGATAATACATAATAAAAGCGAGGTGATTTTCACCTCGCTTTTTTGTGCGCATTTGATTTTTTGTTTTTTATATGGTATAATTTACCGCACTGTATGTACATTGGAAGGGATGTGACGATGTGATTTTTATAAGTTATAATCACAATGATGAAAACTTGGTTGACACGATCGTGCAGAGATTGGACATTGAGTTTGGACGAAATAATATATTTTACGATCGTTGGTCTATACAACCAGGTAATAGTATTATTGAAAAAATGAATGAAGGATTAGAGAATTTTACAACTTTCTTTTTCTTTGTTTCACCTAATAGTCTTAATAGTAAGCTGGTGTCTTTAGAATGGCAAGTGGCATTAAATCGAGCAATAAATAAAGATTTAAAATTTGTAGCCATAAAAATAGCTGATTGTGAAATGCCGGCGATTTTGTCGGATAAGCAATACATCGACCTGTATGGCGAGGGGCTCGATGATGCAATCTCTAAAATGAAGTGCGTTATTAAGGCTGAAAACAATTACAAACCATTGGAGAACGTTCAAAATCTTATAGCAACATTAACTGAAAAATCTAAGGAGAATTATTTGGTAAGAATTGAAGCAACTACATATGCAGAGAACAACGCTACGTATGCTTTTGCTTGTGAAAATGAGTTAAATGACTTTGCTTTAAGATTAACAGGTACTTTTAGGTGTGGAGCTGACGTTTTGAGAACAGCAGACGGAAGAGTGTTCAAAGCCAGAACATGCTCGCCTATGCATATGAATGTTAGACCAGGATTTTCTCTGGAATTTGAAGTGGTTACAAAGCAATCTCTAAAAAATCCTAGGTTATATATTTTGAGAAATGCGGATTTAGGCAAATACGAAGAGATTGCGATGAATATTCTTTAAGTTTTTTATTTCAGAGACAAAGGTAGTTATACACAGTTTTACGAAAATAACAACAGCGGAGTGGAATTCCACTCCGCTGTTATTTCTGCTTTGTTGCATTGAGTTTTTGAATACAGTTATCGCATAAATTTCGGTATCTAGTTCCCATATCATCTTTGATTTTGCAGTATGTTAGATGCCCAAATTGCTCCTCACACATTTCACATTTTAGACCTGTAAGCGTTTCTGTGAATTCTTTAACTGTACTATCATCGTCGTATTTGCCATCAGATTCATTGACATTTAATTCGCATATTTTCATTGATTCAAAATCAGGGATTTCATTTATTAAAGTAACGTCATATTTAATCTCTTCAATTCTGTCAGTTATAAAAGTATAAACAGCTTCCATTAGTTTGTTTGTAATTCTATTTTTACCATCTTTATATGTAAAGGTATTTTCGGAATACATATTGTTACTTTGATTATTCATTTGTATAGATGACGTTTCAAATTGCAAATAACCAATTAAATCCCCGCTTCTTTTGAATTGTATGCCGACAACGTCACATAAATATATTGTCTTTTCACCGTCTGTAAAATTACCAGTTATTAAACTACCTACTGCTAATTTAGTCGTGATTATAATTTTTGTATCGTATAATTTTAAATTTCGTCCACGAACACCTTCAAATTCACAAATAAAATTTGCCATAAAAATTCCCCTTAAAGTGTATTTTGAATTTATTATATCACAACAACGCCAAAAAGTAAATTGTTGCAGTATAAAACTCCTATGTTTACAGATAATAGAAATATCGTTACAAAAAGTCCCAAAATGAATCAAGATCAAAAAAAGGAACTTTAAATTTTCAATTATCTAAACAAAGGAGAATTTATATATGAAAGCAACAGGAATAGTTCGTAGAATCGACGACCTTGGTCGTGTGGTTATTCCCAAAGAAATCCGCCGCACTATGCGAATTCGTGAGGGTGATCCATTGGAAATTTTTACAAGCTCTGCGGGGGAAGTAGTTTTTAAAAAGTACTCACCCGTAGGGGAAATCGGGGAGTTTGCAACCCAATATGCCGAAAGCCTTTACAAAACCTGCGGAATGTCGGTAATAATAGGGGACAGAGAATCGGTGATTGCTTGTGCAGGTCTGCCTAAAAAAGATTTTCTCAAAAAAGGTTTTTCAAAGGAATTTGAGGATATTATCGAAAACCGCGTTCTTTATGTGGCGGACGGTAAAAGCGAGATTTCGGCTACCGATTCAGAGGAGGACGGATACTCGGTTGCATGTGCCATGCCGATTATAAGCGAGGGCGACATAGCAGGCTGTGTTGCGGCGGTTATATCCAAAGATATGGAAAGCCAAAACGGTGATACAGAAATGAACGGAAAACTTGTGCAAACAGCAGCAAGCTTCCTTGGAAGAATGCTTGAACAGTAGTTATAAATTGCAGTCTCAAATGGCTTGGGACTGCAGTTTTTTTGCCTTGACAAAGAGGTGGTTAGGGGGTATAATAATTATGTCATTTTGTGACTAATTTGAAAAATTGAGGTAGCCCTATGAAAGCCAATAAAAACACAGATTTAAATAAATTTAAATCCATACCGTTCTGGTCCTGGAATGACGAGCTTGAAGTAGATAAGCTTATTCCTCAGATTGACTGGATGCATGAAAACGGTATGGGCGGTTTCTTTATGCACGCCCGTTCAGGTCTTAGCACAAAGTATCTTTCTGAAAAGTGGATGCAGTGCGTTGAGGCTTGCTCTGAGCACGCTAAAAAGCTCGGTATGCAGGCCTGGATTTATGACGAAAACGGTTGGCCGAGCGGATTTGTAGGCGGCAAGCTTTTAGAGGACGAGGAAAACCGAGACAGATATCTTACATACAGTGTTGGCGCTTATGATAAAAACGCTACAGTAAGCTATCTTGACGACGGCAAAAAGCTTGTTCGCTCAAACGGGGAAGCTGACGGCATTTACATAAATGTTTTTGTAAATATTGCAACTTCAACTGTAGATATTTTAAACCCCGAGGTTACAAGAAAGTTTATATCCGAGACACACGAGGTTTACAAGAAGAGATATGGCGATAAGTTCACTAAAGAAATAAACGGCTTCTTTACCGACGAGCCACAGTATTACCGCGCAGGCTGGCCCTTTACACCCATGCTTATTGGATATTTTAAAGAAAATTACGGCGAGGATGTTTTCGATAGCTTAGGTCTTCTTTTCTTCAAGCGCGAGGGCTACAGAGAATTCAGATATAAATTCTGGTCTGCAATGCAGCAGTTAATGCTTAAGAACTTCGGCAAACAGTTGTACGACTGGTGCGACGATAACGGCGTTCAGCTTACAGGTCACTATGTTGAAGAGGTAGAGCTTTTCACACAGATGATGTGCTGTGCAGGTGTTATGCCTTTTTATGAGTATGAGCATATTCCGGGCTTTGACTGGCTCGGCAGATACTGCAAAAACACCTTGGCTCCAAAGCAGCTACTTAGTGTTAAGGAGCAGTTAGGCTTTGAGCACGCCCTCTGCGAAACCTACGGTTGCTGCGGATGGGATGTAACCCCGAGAGAGCTTAAAAACTTAACAGAGGTTTTATATATTAACGGCGTTGATAAAATTTGTCAGCACTGCGTTCCTTATTCTGAAAAGGGTATGAGAATGCACGATTATCCTGCCCATTATTCCGAAGTAAACCCTTGGGTAAAGAACAATTTCAAGGATTTCAATGAATACTTTACACAGCTAGGTGCTCTTTTAGCAGAAAGCAAGGAAATTGTACATACTGCGGTTTTACACCCGATTAGGTCTGCATATTTTGACTATATGCGTGAGCCTGTTATTGATGACCATTTTGAAGGCGTAGAAAAGGGCGAGGGCACAGGAATTGATGCTTTAGAGAACGGCTTTAAGGCTTTCAGAGAAAAAATTGACGGTATGGCAATACCTTATCATTATGTCGACGAAACATTACTCGCAAAGCACGGAAGTGTAAACGGCAGTAAGCTTCGTTGCGGATTATGTGAGTATGACTATCTCATAATCCCTCGCGGCGTTGTTACTATGGACGAGGCAACCGAGCGATTAATTAAAGAGTATGTAGAAAACGGCGGTAAGGTTATTCTTGACGGCGATAAACCCGAATATGTAACTTGGAAGCCCTATTCATACGATTATTTAACCACAAATGCAACCTATGATGAAATCTTATCTGCTGACGGTTACACCTTTAAGAGCGAGGGCGGCGAGCTTCGAGTATCTCCGCGCAAAATAGGTGATAAGACAATATTCTTCGTTGTTAACTCTTCACTTACAGACGATTGTGTTGTAAATTTCGATTTCGGCGGAAAGTACACTTCTTTTGAAAAGAGCTATATTGGAAGCGAAAATATTGAAATCGTGCCGACAGAGTTTAAACTTCGTCCCAACGAATCGGCGATGTTTGTGCCCTCAAACGAGACTCCTCAGGATAAGAGCGACTATGAAATATTTGTCCCTGCGGCAAAATACGAGGTTGTAGGTAGTGAGCCTAATTCTTATTCCATTGATATGGTATCCATTTCTACCGACGGCGTAAATTATGAGGAGCCTGCTTGCTTACCGCTTCTTTTCCTTGATGTTTTAAAGAGAAGACACGAGGGAGATTTGTATTTAAAATATGCCTTTGATATTAAAACACTTCCTACAAATGTCTTCTTCAAATTTGAGATACCGAGAATTTTGGGAGTTTCTGTAAACGGAGTTGATCTCGGCTATAAGGGAGAAGAAGTATTCAATAGCCCGAATATAGCAGAGCATTTACACATAGGCAATAATGAGGTTGTATTAAAACTCGATTACTTCCAAAGCGAGCATGTTTATAATGTTCTATTTGGTGAGAATATAACCGAAAGTCTCTTAAATTGTCTCTTCTACGATTCGGAGTTTGAGCCGCTTATCTTAAAGGGTGATTTCGGCGTATATGAAAGGGACGGCTTAAAGCCCGGCAGATACGCTCCCAATGTTAAGTTAGGTAAAAACTTTGTTATAGACACACCCAAAGCCGAGCTTGACAGTCTCCTTGAAGGCGGATATATCTTCTTCGCAGGAAAGATGACATTAAGACAGAAATTTACTGTTAACAGCAACAAGGTAATGTTCAAACTTCCTTTCAGATGGCATATCGCTGATGTAAGGATAAACGGCAAGTTTGCAGGTCGCATGGTGGTAGACAATGTGCTTGATATTTCTGAATTTGTGAAAGCGGGCGAAAACGAACTTGAAATTGATATCGTGATAGGTAACCGTAATCTTCACGGACCTCACCACCATATAAACGAGGAGTTCGATTTTGTAGTGCGCGGAATGTTCAGATTTGACGATAACCACGCTCCCTCATATTCTGAAATGTGCTCATTTGTAGAACCGCTTATTGACTTTAATGCTCAGTATTTAGTAGATATAGTATAAAAATACCGCCCCACTTTTGTGGGGCGGATTTTTTATGTAATGAAAGAAAAAAATGTGCTAAAAAGTATTTGCCTCCACTTGTCAGGGGAGGTGGATTTTTGCGAAGCAAAAATACGGAGGGGTAGTTAGAGATTCTCTCCCTCAGTCAAAACCTACGGTTTCGACAGCTCCCTCATCAGAGGGAGCCTATCATTTTAATTAAAAGATTTATGTTTAGTTTTTAAGGCTCTGAAGCGGTGCGGGGATTCTGCCGCCGCGGTCGATAAAGCGCTTACTGCTCTTTTCGATATTAAGCTTCATAACGGGTCCTGAGCCTAAAAGACCGCCGAATTCAAGCTCTTCTCCGATTTCTTTGCCGATTGCGGGGATAACGCGAACGGCGGTGGTTTTGGTGTTAACCATACCAATTGCCGCCTCGTCTGCAATAATAGCAGAGATAGTTTCGGCAGGGGTGTTACCGGGGATTACTATCATATCAAGACCAACCGAGCAAACAGCCGTCATAGCTTCAAGTTTTTCGATGGATAAAATACCGTTTCGGGCGGCCTCAATCATTCCCGCGTCCTCACTGACAGGGATAAATGCACCCGAAAGACCGCCTACAGAGGAGGAAGCCATTACACCACCTTTTTTAACTGCGTCATTTAAGAGAGCAAGGGCGGTGGTGGTGCCGTGAATTCCGCAGCTTTCAAGTCCCATCTCCTCAAGGATACGGGCAACCGAGTCGCCAACTGCGGGGGTGGGGGCAAGGGATAAGTCCACAATACCGAAGGGGACACCCAAGCGGCGTGAAGCCTCAGTACCTACAAGCTGACCCATACGGGTAATTTTAAAGGCGGTACGCTTTATTGTTTCTGCAACCGCGCCAAAGTCACTGTCAGGACATTTTTTAAGAGCAGACTGCACAACACCGGGGCCCGATACGCCTACATGAATTACACAGTCAGGCTCGCCTACACCGTGGAAAGCACCTGCCATAAAGGGATTATCCTCAGGCGCATTGCAAAATACAACAAGCTTTGCAGGGCCTATACAGTTGCGGTCGGCAGTGATTTCGGCAGAGCGTCTTATAATCTGACCCATAAGCTTTACGGCATCCATATTGATGCCCGATTTTGTAGAGCCTATATTTACCGATGAGCAAACATTTGTGGTTTCGCTCAAAGCCTCAGGAATAGAGTTTATAAGCTTTAAATCACCTGCAGAGAAGCCTTTATGAACAAGGGCAGAGTATCCGCCGATAAAGTTTACGCCTGTAGCGTCTGCAGCACGCTGAAGTGTTTTTGCATACAAAACAGGGTCAGCCCCCGAGGCTGCTGCTACCATCGCAATAGGGGTTACCGAAATGCGCTTGTTTATAATCGGTATACCATACTGCGCCTCAATATCTTCGCCTGTTTTTACAAGATTTCCTGCCATTCGGGTTATCTTATCATAAATTTTATCACAGGCTTTTTTTGCATCGGAATCCGCACAGTCAAGCAAGGAAATACCCATAGTGATAGTTCTTATATCAAGGTTTTCCTGCTGAATCATATTTACGGTTTCCATAATATCTCTTATGTTAAGCATAAATACTTCCTATCCTTTTTAAATTCTGTGCATCGAGTTAAAGATATCCTCATGCATTACATGTATGTCTAAATTAAGTGATTTGCCAAGGTTTGACATATTTTCGGAAAAAGCCCCGAAAGAGCAATTAAGGTCTTTAATTTCGATAAGCATTACCATTACAAACATATCATCTAAAACAGACTGTGTAATATCGATTATGTTTGCATTAGACTCAGCACAAACGGCACTAACCTTTGAAATAATGCCTACTGTGTCCTTGCCGACTACAGAAACAACGGTTTTCATAGAATTCTCCTAACATATAATTTATAATTTATTAAAATTAATTTTAACATATAATAAATATAAAAACAACACTAAAGAATCAAAAAAAGCGGAAATTTAGCATAAAATCAATCTGTTTTTGAAAAAAGACTTGATTTTTTTGCAGATTTATGATATCCTTTTATAGCATTTGAGTTCACCTGACCTTACAGGTGGCTTTAGTGCCGAAAATTCGACAT
>CAYXID010000004.1:16839-58900 GCA_964465535.1 uncultured Ruminococcus sp. | reverse complement strand
ACAACCCCATGGTTGGTATGACAGTTGCTTGCGCAGTTGCAGTTAACGAAGCACTTAATAAGTAAGAAACCCGCATAAATACTATGTTTTATCTATAAAAGAGTTGTCAAAAGACAACTCTTTTATTTTATAACGAAAACATAAGCAGTCGCAATTGCGACTGCTTATATACTAACGACATTACATTTTTATTATTTTCTTAAAAATCAATCATTAAAGTCTCTTCTATTTTTGTGATTTCAGTAAGCCAATTTTATAGTGCCTTTTTTCCTAAACCTTATTTTTCAAGACTGCGTAAATATTTAATGCAGATTTCAGCCTCATCAAGACCGGTAGGATTGCAGGTCTCACTCTCCACAATCATAGGAATACCCATTTCGATAGCCTTTTTGTAAACATCAGCTACCGGAGCTTCGCCTAAGCCTAATGGCTTGCCGTTACCGTCAGCTAAACCGTCCTTAATATGTATAAACCCAATTCTGTCTTTAAGGCGTTCCATTAGCGCTATGGGATTTTTCATTCCAACATATGCCCAGTAAGTATCTAGCTCCAGCATAATGTCGGTTCGGTATATCAACTGATCATAGGGAAATGAGCCGTCTTCGTTAACAATAAATTCCCTTGCATGATTGTGAAAACCTAAAGTTATACCGTCTTTTTTAAGTTTAGCAGAAAGTTCGTTTATTATTTCAATAACACCGTCAAGATTTTCCTGAGACCAAAGATCAAAACCGGGAACAATAAAATTTTTATTACCTATAGCCTTATGAAAAGCAACAGTCTCTTCATAATTATTTACAAGCTCATCAGGGAACGAATGTGTACCTGAAACTTTAAGGTCATATTTTCTTAAAATTTCATTTACCTCTTCCGCTGTATGACCGAAAAAGCCTGCAAATTCTACATATTTATATCCCATCTCGCTGAGTCTTTTTAATGTACCCTCGAAATCCTTTTCCATAGAATCGCGAACAGAATAAAGCTGAATAGAATAATCCATTTTTACATCTCCTTATACTTCAGGTATAACTATCTCTATTTCCTTACCCTCTTTTGCAGAGCGAACAAGACCATCAAGAATAGCCTGATTAATAACAATTTCACTTGACGGAACGGTAGCCTTTCCGCCGTTCTTAATAGCATCTACAAAAGAACGGAGCTTATTATAGAAAAGGTCGCCTGCCGGTTTAAGCGGTACTGAATATTCTATTGTTTGGTCACCCAAGGTCTTATAAATGATAAGTGGTCTGTCAAATTCACCATTCCAGCACTCAGTCGAGGGAATTCTAAGACCGCCCTTAGTACCTAAAATAAGTGCATCACCGCAGGTGTTCATATGCATAGCCCATGAAATGCGGAAATCCAAAACTATATCTCCCTCAAGGCGAACAAAGCCTGCTGCAAAATCATCTACACCAAATTTTTCGGCATATTCGGGATGACCAGGATAGTAAGCTGGGTCTTTACCAAAGTAATCAGAAACATAACCGGTAGCGGTTAAAGGCTTGGGATAACCTACCGCACCTAAAAGCATATCAAGAGAATAGCATCCTATATCGCCTAATGCACCAAGGCCTCCGGTTTCCTTTTCAATAAAGGTTGTACCGAAAGGAGTGGGAATACCTCTACGGCGGCCACCGCCCGCCTGAATATAGTAAACCTTACCTAATTCGCCGGAATCTACTATCTTTTTAATCATCTGCATATTCTCACTCATTCTAGGCTGGAATCCGATGGTTAAAATCTTACCTGATTTCTTTTCGGCCTTCATTACCTCAATTGCCTCGTCAAGAGTAACGGTAAAGGGCTTTTCGAGCATTACATTTATTCCTGCTTCCAGCGCGTGAATAGCACAGGGAGCGTGTTGGGTATTGTATGTACAGATACTCACGCCGTCCAAATCCTTTTCAGCGGCAATTAAAGCCTCATCAGAGTCATAAATACGTGCGCCCTCGATTTCAAATCTCTTTGCAAATGCCTCTGCTTTACCGGGCACAATATCTGCCAATGCTACAATTTCAACATCGGGCATTCTTAGATACTGAGATATATGCGATTCTGCAATCCAACCTGTACCTATAATACCGATTTTTACTTTTTTAGATGCATCAATAACCTCTACTTCTTGGTTTTCCTTAAATGCATCCAAGCCTGCTACTTTTGCCATTTTAGTTTCCTCCTAAAATATAGTTTTAAATTACAAACTGGCGGAGATACCGACAGCTTAACTGCACTGAATTAAGAATTTTCTCTTTTGAGCTTTCAAACGCCTTATCCTCTACCTCAACACAAACAAACGAATCGTAACCGATATCGGTTAAAGCTGATATGTATTTACCCCAGTTAACATCTCCAAGACCCGGTAATTTGGGTGACATATATTCAAGCGGATATGCCATAACACCCACTTCGCTAAGCTTATCGGTATAAAGCTTTATATCCTTACAATGAACATGGAAAATCTTATCCTTAAACTCATAAATAGGCTTAATATAGTCTATTTGTTGCCAAATAAAATGACTAGGGTCATAATTGATACCGAAATTATCACTATTTATTATCTCGAACATTTTTCTCCAAAGAGCAGGAGTTGTAAAAAGATTCTGACCACCTGGCCATTGGTCTTTACCAAAGAGCATCGGACAGTTTTCTATTGCGATTTTTACTCCCTTTTCTTCTGCAAGCTTTACAATAGGCGGCCAAACCTCTTTAAATATTTCGAGATTTTCCTCAACGGTTTTATTCTGGTCGCGTCCCACAAAGGTAGTAACCATATTCACCCCTAAAAGAGCGCTCATATTGATAACCTTTTTTAGATGCTCAATATTAGCATTTCTCTTTTCCAAATTTCCATCCATAGTGTTAGGATAGAAAGCCAAGGAAGATATTTCAACACCGCTTTTTTTACAATAATCTTTTATATATGCTATA
Source organism: uncultured Ruminococcus sp. (assembly GCA_964465535.1). GTDB lineage: Bacteria > Bacillota > Clostridia > Oscillospirales > Acutalibacteraceae > UBA737. Next base: position 55,969 of record CAYXID010000004.1, on the reverse strand, counting down.
TACTCAGCCGATGTATTCTCAACATCAATATGGCTGACACCCGCATATCTTCTTTCTGCCTTGCCCTGAGGCCAGCAAGCCACTTCTACACAGCTACAACCGTTTTTGGAAATATCATCCATCATTTCCTCAAAGGTGAAACCGTCATAAATAGCAGATACAACACCTAATTTCATAAAGCATACACTCCTTTTTATAATTTATCCGGATAAATTATTCCGGCAGATTGCTTGATTTTATCCATACAATAATGTACATCCGCACAAAGCGATGAAACCTTACTGTATTCCTCTTTGTATTCATTAAATCTTAATATATAATTAGCAAAAGCCTTAGCTTCATAGCTCATAATCTGAACCTTAGTCTCCGGCCCTGATAAATTTGTTTGGTTTCCGTCCTTAAAAAGAGAAATCCCCTGATAAAGACACACTGAAGAAATTTTAACCGCTCCCATGTCTCCTATTATTTCACTTCCGATAACACCCTGACCGCTTTTTCCATATGTCAAAACAGCCGAGAACCCACCGTAATCGAAAATAGCACAGCCTGAAGAATCTGCACCGTTTGAAAAGAAATTACTTTTTGCTGTTATAGCCTTTGGTATACCGAATAAATCAACCGCTGCATAAACGCAGTAAACTCCCAAATCCATAAGTGTTCCTGCATGAAGCGACATATCAAAGATATTAACCTGTTCTCCAAAAAGAAAACTATCAAGACGGCTTGAGCGCTGATTAAAATCAATTCTCGCCATTCTAATATCCCCAATTTTTTTCATAGCAGATAAAAGCATTTCACGGCTTTTGTTATGACGGGACATTATAGCTTCCATATATATAAGGCCTTTACTATCAGCTAAGGATTTTAATTCCTTGTACTCTGACAGACTTGATGTTATCGGTTTTTCACAGATAACGTGCTTGCCGTTTTCAAGAAAATTTCGGCTTTGCTCAAAATGAAAGACATTCGGACTTGCAATATATACAGCATCTATATCCTTATCCTTTGCCATTTTAAACAAATCTGTATACACCTTATTACAGTTATTTTTGCAGGCAAATTCTTCGCCTTTTTGTGCTGTTCTTGAATATACCGAAACGAGTTTGAATTCACCTGTAAGAGACATTCCGTCCAAAAACTGCTGGCAAATATTGCTTGTGCCTATGGTTGCTAGTTTTATCATATATCAGTCTTTAGAGTTGTAAGTGTTTCGGCAGAACAGAAGGCTGACTCCATAACACAAAGAACTCTTCTTACCTCACAATTCTTAATATTTTGCTCGCATTTTCCGTCAATCGCTAAGCAGAAATTGCGATAAAACTCGTGAACATCACTTTTAGGAATTTCGTTTTCATAAATATCCAAGGTCAGATTATCCCTCGGAGCCATAGTTTTAGTAATTCCTGCGGCATTCTGAACAGGTGTTACATCCTTTTCAATCCATCTGGTAAGTTTTGCAATCTGCGGCTTAGTTTTCCAATCGCTCAGATAAAGCGAACCGTTTTTACACTGCATGTAAAATCTTGGCATAGCAATAAAATTATATGTACCAACCTCAACCAAGGCTGTTTTACCGCTAACAAACCCTAATTCTAAGCGGAAGCCATCATCTACCTCGGTATTGGTTATATGGGTTGTATAACAACTGACAGTACAAATTTTTTCGGGAATAAGCTTTAACATCTGGTCAATAAGATGAACACCCCAATCGAGTATCATACCGCCTCCGGGTGCTTTTTCGCATCTCCAATCACTCGGAATTCCGCGTGAACCATGGATCCTTGATTCGATTCGTATAACCTCATCAATCTCGCCGCTCTCAATTACACTCTTTACACCTAAATAATCCACATCCCAACGTCTGTTCTGATGAACTGATAATAGCTTGCCCGATTTGTTCTGAGCCTCAACCATACGGTCAAACGCCTCTACCGACAGTGCCACAGGCTTCTCGCAGATAACATTATGTCCTGATTTAAGACCTGAAACAACCAAAGCCTCGTGAACATCGTTAGGAGTTGCAACAACTATAATATCAACGCTTTTATCTGCAAAAATCTCCTCATTAGAGCTGTATACAAATATACCTTTCTCTCTTGCTGCTTCTCTCCTGTTTTCCTTTATATCATAGATTCCCGCAAGAGAAACCACATCACTCTTTATAATCTGGTCACAGTGCCACGCACCCTGACCTCCGTATCCGATTACCGCAACCTTTTTCATAATTACCTCCATAGATTATAAGCAACTTGCTTTTAGCACCTCTTAGCCCTCAAAGGAACCAATAAAAACAGTCTGCTGGGGCTCACGTATACCGTAAGGATAAATTTTAGCCATTATTTTTTCTTGCCTTTCATGAAGAAATTCACGAAAAATCGTCATATTAATCATAATTTGAAGCCCCATTTGAGAAAAAATTAGTACATTTATCCTTTATAACTACATTGTATTATTTTTATTTGCTTTATTCAAGTCACTACTATATTATTTTTTAGCCAAATATTGCGGTTTTAGTTGAAAAGTTCAGATGTTTTTGTTAAAATAAGAAATCATATCTTACAGGAAGTGACCGAATGAAAAAAATTATATATGAGCCTAAGTCTGAGGCTATAAGAATACAAAAAGTCCCAACACTCATCCCCACACCTCATTTCCACAAAGAAATCGAAATTGTTTACATTAAAAATGGTGCTTGCACCGCATACGCTGACCGACAGTGTATGACCCTTAAAAACGGCGAGTTATTCATAAGCTTTCCAAATCAAATTCACTATTACGAAAATACAAGTTTTGGAGATTATTATGTTATTATAGTTAATCCAAACGTATTTTTTGAATTAAAGGAAACTTTAAACAGATTTATTCCTGCCGAGAATAGCATTGACCTTAAAAATCACAAACACATTACTGAGCTTTTAGATGGACTTTATTCTACCGACGGAAAATTTAAAAATACCGTTATTGCTGGGATACTCAACCAGATTGTTGGACATTTGCTCTCTAAAATGGAATTAAAGCCACTAATTAAAACAGATAATTCCGCCTTCCAATCTATTCTTGCCTTTTGCAACGATAATTTCACAGAGGAGATTTCCCTTGATGATATTTCCAATAATCTCCATATAAGCAAATATCATATTTCTCATCTGCTTAGCAGTAAGCTGGGTATGAGCTTTAATTCTTGTCTAAATATGCTTAGAGTAGATATGGCTTGTGATTTACTTGCAACTACCGATAAAAAAACTGCTGATATATCCGAAGAGGTCGGTTTTGGTTCAATCCGTTCTTTTAACAGAGCATTTCTCAAAATTACAGGAACCACTCCCTTAAAATACCGAACAAAGTATAAATTTCAAAATAATATGTAACATTTTCGAAAATAATATAACTAATACTAAACATTCAAAAAATGATGATATTTTAATCAAAAAAGGTGAGCTTGATGAAAGCCTCACAAAGACTAAAATAAAAAAACCTCTTGTGTAATAGTAATGGTTTGACGACCATATTACTAAAACACAAGAGGTTTTTCAAAGTCTAAAATATTAATGTTTGTTCAAAGCGTTAAAATTTTAAAACAGCTTTAATTTCATCAGCGTTTAGTACCCGTAAGTTGCATATTTTTTATTTTAACAGCACCGTTAAACTCATAGAACATTTCCCAGCCTATGTTTGTGCTGGTGATTTTTATATCATTAAGGTCCGCACCCAAGAACTTATTATATCCCCAAGCAATTTCGATAGCCTTCTTTATTAAGGGAAGCAAATCAATATCATAATGCACCCATTCGCCAACAATTACCTTTTCTTTGCAAAAAGCATTTTGAGCATGGTTAATAATGATTTGTCCGGAAGCATCTTCCTTTCCGGAATCTATACCTATATATCCCGGGAACACCTCATAGCGATGGTCATAAAAAGTAATTCCGAACCACATAAAATGCCCTTTCTTCAAATCCTGAACAGTTAAATACTGATGAACCTGACAGGAGTGTTTATCATGAGAAAAAACATCTTTTTTCATACAGCAGTCACAGTAATCTATACTAAAATCTGCTGTATATCTAAGTTCGTCTAACTCTCCTAAAAAAGGCGTATCATAGCATAAATCTCCCTGCTCCAAAAGAATATGAGGCCAATCCTCACCATAATTTCTAACATGTCCCTTGTACTCTTCGGTTGAACAAAGCTCCATACGCAAATCATACTCGTCATTTTGGGGGTGAGAGGTAATTTTAATAGACGGTGTCTCATAAATAAATCCGCCGTTTTCAAGATTAACGCGTTTGGTGCAGTCATTTAACGGATTACAATAAACACCCCATTGCGACAAAGTCCAAACCGGTTGATTAGCCACATTGTTCAAACCGGGATACTTTGCAACTATACCCTCTTCATGCCTTGCTCCGTGCACCTTAAAACCATTATTGATTTTTTCATCCTTAAAAAACTTAATTTTTTCACTCACTGTCCAACTCCAACCCTTTCCTCAGCTGCATATAATCCCGGTATAACGATATCCGCTTTTGACAAAATTTCGTTATCACCTATACCTACGCATTGCATATTTGCAGCAATAGCTGCTTCTATTCCTGCCGGTGCGTCCTCAAACACAACACAATCTTCTGCTTTCATATTTAATTTTTGTGCCGCAACCAAAAACACCTCTGGGTCAGGCTTTACCTTTTGAACGGAATATCCGTCAACTATGGCATCAAAATATTCTTCCAACCCTAGCCTGCTTATAATTAACGGAGCATTTTTACTAGCAGAACCTAAAGAAATTAAAATATTGTTTTCCTTTAAGGCTTTCAAATAATTCAACGCTCCCGGTAGGATTTCGTCTGATGTCATTTTGGTGATATACTCCAAATACCATGTATTCTTTTTTTCAGCAGCATTTATCTTTTCTTCTTCAGAAAGCGTTATATTACCAACTGAAAGCAAAATTTCCAGCGACGCCATACGACTGACGCCCTTAAGCCTTTCGTTATCTTTTTCTGTAAAATCAAATCCATAAGATGCTGCGAGGCGCTTCCACGCAAGATAATGATATTTTGCGGTGTCAACAATAACACCATCTAAATCAAAAATTGCTGCTTTAAATTTCATACCTTTTCTCCCACTTTTTCGCATACATTATAAGAAAAGTTAACCTCAGCTCCAGGTTTGATTTCTGTTTTGTTACCCATAAAGCTTACGGGAAGGGATTTTTCGCCCTTGAAAACTGTAACGATTACTTTCATATTATCAAGCTTTACCGAAAAGCCTATGCCGTGCCACTCTGCTTTAAATGAAACACTCTTCCACCAAGGTATAAAGGAAGGATTAATTTCAATTTCATCGTTTTTCAATTTCAGTCCGGCAAGCCCTCTTGCTACCGACAACCATGCCCCTGCTGCGCAGGCTGCATGAACTCCTTCATGAGCACAATCATGCTCATCATCCAAATCAAGTCTGGCAGTTTTCATTAAATATTTATAGGCTCTTTCAGGCTGACCGCAATCAGCCGCACAAATTGCATGAACAGGATACGAAAGTGAAGATGAAGCTTCACATCTGGCTTCATAATAATCCCAGTTACGTCGATAAACCACTTCGTTAAAGGGCATATCCATATATGAAAATAACAACATAACATCCGGCTGTTTAATAACTTGACTTTTGTTATAAAGTCCGGACTGTTTCATCTGAAAGCTTTTCGCCGTGCTGCCGCCCTGCAACTCTAATTCACGGTCAAGGTCGAAATAACCGTCAAACTGAGGAATCATACCCGTTATACTATCTATGGGTAGATAAAGCTTTTCGGCAACAGCCGCAATATCAAGCATTTCGTCCTCAACCATACCAATTTTCTCTTTTATTTCTTCTGCAATTATCGGCATTTCCTCACAGAGTTTAAGGGTTTCGTCCAATACCCTTTTAACACTATAATTAGTGTACGCGTTATTATCAACATAAGGATGATGTTCATCAGTTCCGGTTACGCATTTAATAACATACGCACTGCGTTCGTCTGACCATTCCACTCTGCTTGCCCAATATCTGCTTATTTCAAGCAGCATTTCAAGACCATATTTTTTTATAAACTCTCTATCGCCTGTACAGGTCAAATAGCGAAGAATAGCAACACCTATATCAGATACTATATGTATTTGTAAAAAAGGATGACGGGTATATGCCCAAACAGTTTCCTCGCCTGTTACAGCAGAAGTAAAGGGAAATCTTGCACCCTTTCTTCCCTCGCTTGCGGCAATTTTTCTTGCAGCATCAAGCTTGTTATAGCGATATATTAAAGTGTTCGCAACCAGCTCCGGCATTGTATGCATAAATACAGGAGACTGATATACTTCAGCATCCCACCAAACAAAATTATTATAAACCTCGCCCGTTAAGCCTTTTGCCGAAAGGCTATGAACCGCATCATTTCTAGCTATTGAAATCAGGGTATGATAATTGCTAAATCTAACGGAATTATCTGCTTCATCATCCCCTTCAATATCGATATTTATACGATCAAAGAAAGAAGTGTAAACTTTTTTGCTTTCAGCAAAAAGGACATCATAGCTTTTTTCACTCAAAGCCTCTAACTGATTTTCAACACACTGCCTCAAATTTTCATCTGTGTCGCGAGAAGTAATTATATATATTTTCTTTTCAATAGTATAGGTCTCGCCTTTTTCTGTGTTAAAGGAATATATATTAGCAATAAAATCTTCATTACAAACAGATTCAATTTCCGGATTGCAGTTGCCTGAAAGCGTCTGCTTCACACCGGTGCAGCAGGCAAATTTATATTTATTTCCGGCTAGTAATTCATGTAAAAGATAGTTTTCATCCGCCTTGGAATACTGTGCTACTGTTGTATGCTGACCGTACGTTTTTGTGCGACAGTCAAGGCCGCTCATTATGGATATAGGCTTACTATGATTAATCGGCTTACAAGATGCTTTTATAGCATAGATATGGTCATCGGCAAAGCTTGAAAACCTTTCAAACCTGAACTCAGTTATATCTCCCTTTTCATTTTCCCACAAAACATATCTTGTTAAACAGTTGTTTTTCATATCAAGTGTGCGCTTCCACTCTAAAACCTTGCCTTCCCAAGGATAAAAGGTTTCGCCGTCAATAGTAAACCTGATTAAAAGAAAGTCTATTAAATTGATAATACATTCCTGTTGCTCAAATTTTTTCAATTTGTCTTCATTAAAATAGTATTTTTTCATATACATATTGTCGCAAAAGGGAAGACGCATATCAACAATACTATCTATCACACCTCTTATATAGCACCCCTGAATACGTAAGCTGCCATATTCTTCAAGACTTCCTCTTATTCCAATATATCCATTTCCTGTAGTTAACAGTGATGCCACATTTGGTTCGGTAGATAAATCGTATTTATTTTCTGTAATACACCATTTACCATCTGCTATTAAACCGCTGTTTTTCATTTACATCTACTCCCGTATAATAAATTAAACCAAATATAAATTAGATGCCCGTAAGTCCTGTTTGCGATATGCTCTTTACAAAAGATCGCTGACACAGCACAAAAAGGAAAATCAAAGGTATCGCTACGAATAAGCTTGCAGCGCATTGTGCCATTTGAGTTCCGATATTATCCCAAGCGAGATCATTTCTTACGCTTACTGTTGAAACCGCCGTTGCTAACAGCGGTGTATCAACAAGATAGGTCTTTGGATATACCGTATCTGTCCATTCCCAACAAAATGAAAACAAAAATACGGTTGTCATCATTGTACGGACATTTGGAAGCATAACCGCCCAAAAGGTCTTAAAAACCCCGGCGCCGTCAATATATGCCGCCTCTTCAAGAGCACTCGAAAGGCTTTTAAAATTTTCTCTCATAAGATAAATGTATAGTCCCTCACGAATACCTAATCCTGTAAAAGCAAGAATTAAGATAGGCAAAAAGGTATCGACAAGTTCTATTCCGAAAACCGATAGATTAACAAAACTTTGGTACTGCGCAATATTGATTGTCTGATACGGAACAATCATCATAATTATAACAAAAGCAAAGGCTAAACCGCTTCCCTTAAATTTAAAACGAGCAAGTCCGTATCCTATTGCTGTACAAGCCGCTGTTTGAACGACAGCTACCAAAAACGACAGCAAAATCGAATTTATTACGCTTTTCGGTAATGAAATCTGTTCCAGCATCTTTTTCCAATAATACAGTGAAGGTGTTTTCGGTATCAGCTTTACCGTATTATCCAGCAGATCCTGAGGACTCATAAAGGAAAGCAATACCTTGGCCAAAAGTGGCTTTACTATGATAAATCCCAGTCCGAATATAATTATAAAACGCAATAAAGCATACATAAAATTAAAGGTTTTTGCACGCAATCTGTCATTATTAATTTTGTTTTGCATTTTTATCACCCTAATTGCTAATATTGGACGAAATCTTTTTCATTATAAGAAGAATAATCGACACAAAAATTCCCAAAGCCAACAAGTAAATTATATTCATTGCATTTGCTAGTGCATACTGATTTTCACTGAATGCCAGAACATTGGTGTACCAGAACATACCGTCTGCGCTGTCTGCCACAAGAGAGATTGTGTAAACAGCATTTACAGCAATCTGCGGAGTTATCATCGGTAAAGTTATTTTCCAGAAAAGTTCCCACTTACTGCAACCCTCGATAGAAGCCGCCTCATATACTGAAACGGGTATTTCCTGAAGTCCTGCAAGGAAAATAAATATTTGAAGTCCGCTGCTGCAGGCAATTTCGTATATATTGTCAACCGCATTGATTACTATATCTTTCAGCACCTTCGGAAAGTTAAGCGAAGACAGTAAAACCGACATATCCGTAAAGGCATTTGCTGACTCTACCTCTATCGCCTGTCCTGCACCGCTGTAATACATTGCAGTGCTGTCGGTAGATGAAAGTGCTCCAACCGACAGGATTACCGGAATAAAAAATATAATTCTTGCAATTACTCTACCCTTGAAATTCTGATTAAGAATCGTCGCCATAGTCAGACTGTAAATAATAATAACCGGAACATTTATAATCCAGGTTTTAATGCTGGACACCAGCATCGGCAAAAACTCCGGATCCGACTTAAAAGCAGCCACATATTTTGAAAAACCGCTAAACTCGGTCGAAAAATTATGCTGAGTATCTATTGTGCTTACAGAATATATAAAAGTCTGTATCAAATTCGGAATAAAAACAAGAAAAATGCCGATTATAAGCGGAAGAATAAAAATGTATCCAAAACGTGCTCGCCGTTCAAACAATGAAGCTTTCTTTTTTAACATTTAAACATCATCCTTTCACTAAATAATCATAGGCTTTAATTATGTTTCCGTCAACCGTAACATCCGAGGCACCGTAATTAACATAAACCGTACAGCCGTTGTCATACACCGTTCTGCTGACATCCCCTTCGAGACTGTACTTAATAATTTTGCTTGTGTTTATCCTTGAACGCACCTTCTTCAAAGCGAGAGCATTTTTAATAAAGTCATCAATACGGTCTGTATCGCTTAAAGAATGCCACACACTTTTATAATCCGATTTGGTTATAAGAGAATCGGAACGGGTAATAAAAGAAGCGTATAGACAGGATGAATATCCTACAGTGTTAAGAATACTGTTTTTGGGATTTCCGGAGAGATTATATGGACTGCCGGCATAATTAATATACGAATGCATAACCATTTGCACAAACGGCACACTTTGACTTTGAGCATCGGTTTGAGACGAACCAGCAGGTAAATTTAAGATATGCTCAGCATATTTTAAAACATAACCGTTTCCAACATCAAACATCATAGAAATGCCCTTGTCATTCGCCTTTTTAAGTGTTTTGTCAACAAGCGTCCTGCTCTCTACCCTATCAATTTGACGGTTTTTATTATAATCTGCACCAAGATACATTCCTGTTGTACCATAGGAAAATCCCGGCAAGTTATCACTTTCAAATTCCTTACGCGCCGAGCTTATCAAGGAATCTGAAAACTTATCATACAAACTAGGCGAAATAAAATATCTGCTTCCAAAAGGCAAATCGTACTTATGTGTAACAATATCATAACTGCTACGCAAATTCTGAATTCTGTTCAAATATCTTGCCGTATCTGTAGAAGGGGTGAAACCATTTCCCCTTTTGTATGCAAACAGCATATCAGTATCCAGATAAAGCTGTCCTCCATTTTCCTTCAACAGAGCCTGCAAGGCAAGCAGTTGCTCTTTCGTACCAACCTTTCGGGAAAGATTAAAATCAGAATATACCTCATGCTCATAACCGCCATCACTGTATCCTATAAGCCTTACAACTATCGGACCAACTCCGGAATTTATCATTTTTTCCACTGAAGCGGTTATTTCGGTAATTGTGGATAAAACCGTTTTCTTGCTATACGGAATTCCCATCACGCTTTCGTTTTCGGTTATCATACAAAGGTAATCAATATAAACCGGATCACTTTCGCTATTGTCCTGCTTTAATTCGCCACGTTCAATAAGCCTTTGCCTATAAATTTCAGCCATATCACTGTATTTGTTATTTTCGGCAGTAAGCATACAGTATTCAATTGTAGGAACGGTATTTGCCAATTCCTTTTGGAAAAGATTGTATATAGGTATGTCCATATCGGAATAATCATTTACATCTATGTTACGCATTACAAAGGTGGTGTAAATATGATTTAACGGCGAAGAAATACTGTATGGTGAAACGGTTATTTCCGCTACCTCTGAGCCCTCGGTAATTTCTGCAAAAAAACCTCCGCCACTCACCGTAGAGCCATATACAGGCATTACGGTATTCTGTTCAAATGCATCAAGCTTTTCAGTTCTAAGAGAATAGTCATTACCATAACAGGAGAATACCACCTGTTGCTGACCACTGTTATAATCAAACAGTGCTCCGCTTCCGTCAGCGACAAAATAACTGCCGTTTTCTTCTAAAGAAGAATCAAAAAACGGTAATACTTCTATACTCTGAAGCTTATATTCATCTGTGCGCTCAACTATTTTATCAGTTAATACCCTTACATTAAATCCTTCATTAGTAAGACTGTATTCAAGCGGGATAGTATATCCGGGATTGGTGCTTGTATTGGTAGTCTCAATCCCTAAATTATCAGCAACAGTCTTATATTTTGACTGTGTATATCCTATCGAATCAAGATAAGAGGAAATATCCGCACAATCAATCTCTGTAAGGTTTTCATTTGCAATATATCCGGCTTTCTTTTTAATAAATGGATATTTATCCACCACATCAGCGATATCCTCCGGCGAATCTTCAGGCGAATAATATGTATAATACCTCTTAAACCTTCGAACAATTAAATTATCTTCAAACTGTTCCAACAGTTCTTCGAAGCTTTGCTCATCAAAGGCATTAGGTACAAAATTATCCTTTTCGCCCATGGTATAATAAACCCTTACAACTTCACCGTCAGTAAATATTTTATAATTATCTATAGCAACACTGTCAGTTTGCGAATACATATAATAGGCATCACTTTGCTCAGAATAATATACAATACTAACCTCAGAATTCATTTTTGCACTTATCTGTTCCGAAGCATATTGAATTTCTCCGGTTGCAACAGATGAAGCCACCCTATTTGACAGCTTATCGGTCACAGTAAAATGAGTTGTCTTAGAATCAAGAACAAATTTAATTCTATCATTTTCCAATACTACATTTTCAAATACCTGTTCCCAATCGGAATCATCTGCTGTGGAAACATCTGCTTTTATAGCATTTCCTTTTGTATCGGTATTGCCACAACCTGTAAAGCTAAGCATTGATATTGTAAATATAATGCAAAGAGCCAAAATCCTCTTGCAACGCATTAAGGCAAATCCTCCTTTTTGTCAATACGAACGGAATGAAATTTCCTTATAGGTGTTATATGCAAACTGACTGATATTTTGCACAATGCTTATCACAAGTAATATCAAAAACACAATCAAGCATATTCCCACTAATACCAATATAACGGTAATTACCGTTTTACCCGGAGTATAATCGTGGGTCATCATAAGTCCCGCAAACAGCAAAAACAATACCCAAACAACTAACACCGTTTTAAAAAATGTATAAAACGCCAATTCCTCTACCGTAACAATGTTTGAAACAGCCAGTAACGGCAAAGCAAAAATAACATAAGGCTTTAAAGCATAGCAGGTTGCTATATAAATGTCCTTTAAAGTTCCCTTGCCATCCATCAAGGTCGTAAAGCACCAGTTTGCAACAACGTAGAACAACAACGGTAAAAGCAGCATAAGAACGTTATATATTACTCGCTCTTCGCCTGGGTTCACTTCTGTTGCGATATATCCCCCAAATTGTATGTTCAATGCATAAAACACAAAGAATAATACTGCAATCACAGTAGCTGTCCGTACATTACCCTTGCGTTCGTGCTTCAAATCCCAGAAGCCATCAAAGGGATGCAGCATAACATAATTCGCATACTTAAAGCTTTTATAACCATCGCTTTCTATGAGTCGCGAGCCTAATTTTTTCTTTTTTATCACAACTCTTATTCCGATAAATACTGCTATCAGAACAATTGCCAACAAAAGACCATAAGAAAAATATTCGCGAATTAATCCATCACGAGTTTTACTAAAGGCGTCATTATACAGGTCATACCTGCGAATAACGCTTAGTTTTTTTAGTGCCTGAGAATATTGCTTTTTATAAAGCAGCATTTTTGCCAGACATATCTCTGCCGGCAAATAGCTGGAATCAATATCCTTAATCTCATTCCAAGCTTCTTCTGCGAGCTCATATTTTCCGTTGTTATAAAGGGAGAGTGCGCTTAAAATCTTTTGAGAAAATACCGTTTCCGAAAGAACGGTAATTGAATTTTTAAACGAATCGGTTACGATAAGCTTTGCAGACTCACCATCTGTTGCAGGTATATATTCAAGTGCCGAGGCGGAATAAAAAAGACCTTTCTGATTTCCGTTTCCACCGAAAGCATAAAGCAACATACCGTCCTCTGCATAGGCATATATTTTTCCTTGCAATGAATCCAGCACAAAATAAATATCCTCACCTATTTTTCCGGAATCATATAAAGCAACATCAGTAAAATACGGTTCATATGTAGTATTTTCCAAATAGACGCTATCTCCGTAACCATCATAAGGCTCAACAAGGATATTGTCACCGTCACTGTTAAGCTTACCAACCGGCACCTTTTTGGAGGTTTGGGATGCAACATATAAAAATCCGTTGTCATCCATCGTTATAGCGTTATATTCCGTTGGAACATAAGACTCCATATTGGCAAGCTGTTCCTTGGTGGCTATCTTTCTCCATAATATTTCCGCTAAGTCAGGCTCAACATTTGGGGCACCAACAAAATTCATAAATTCCCCATTTTCGTCAAGCACAAGTACTCCCAAATTTATTCCTTTGCTTATAACATACATTTTCCCGGTAGAATCAACCGTCAGCTTAGTAGGTACATACTGATAATCATCTTCCAGCATCGTTATAGCCGGACGCTTATAAATATTTTTACAGATGTATCCCTGTTTTGTTATTTCAAATGCTACTATGCGTGCATTACCCGAATCGGACACATATAAACTGTTGTCGTCTGCCCATATCCCCTTTGGCTCAGAAAAGCTGTGCTGAGTATTTTCAAATGTAAAGTCCTTAATATACTCAAAGCTTTCCAGGTGCGAATCTGTTATCGCAATGCGTCCATTTTTGGAATCACATATATAAAGCGTTCCATTATCGGTCACACACACATCTGTAGGCTCACTAAAACCGGTTGATACAACTTTTTGTGTTTCGTATGCAGCAGAAATACCAATTGGCTCTCCGTCAGTATCATAAATGTATGTTTCATACACCGAAGTCGGTGTATAATCCACAGTAGCACAAACCGTAGGTGCAAAAACACAGGATAAAAGAACTGCACAGATAACGATAAAACTAATTTTTTTCAATAGTTTTCCCTCCTGAATATCAATCCTTCATTCCTGAAACTGACATTGTTTCTATGACATTTGACTGACTGAAAATAAAAATAATTATAGGAACAATCATCATAAACACCGCCACAGCTGCACCTATACCGGCACGGGCAATATTTACTGCCGTTCCGGCACCGGTAATTTGATTTAAAGCTGCAGGCAGAGTTTTCAGTTCTTCCTTATAAATAAAATTGCTGCTTCCTGTAGGCCAAAGCGACTGTACAGAAAGAAGCAGTAATGTAAGCCAAGCAGGCTTAACATTAGGCATTACTATTCTCCAAAAAATCACATTTTGATTTGCACCGTCAATTCTTGCCGCCTCTAAAAGCGAATCTGGTATCTGCTCCATAAACTGTTTCATAAGATATAGTCCTAACGACATACCGAAAGCAGGTACAATCAAAGCTGGATATGTATCTACCCATCCTAACTTAGACATTACCAAATAATTCGGTATTGCCGTAACATCTGGATTAAACATAAGTGAAAATACAACTAAGTTAAAAAACAAATTCTTTCCGGGGAATTTTTTCTTAGCAAGAGGATAAGCACACATTGAGGACAATATAATATGACCTGCCGTACCGACTATGGTAATAAGTAAGCTGTTAAAGATATATCTTATAAACGGAACATTAGAGGTTGACATAACAACAAACATATCTTTAAAGTTTTTAAGCGTTGGATTAGTCGGAAACAGCTGGGGCGGAAATACAAACAATTCATCCTGCGGCTTAAAGGCATTTGAAATCATCAGCAGCATAGGAAGTGCCATAAATATTGAAAACACAAGCAATACCAAGGTTAAAGCAAGTGTACCTGTTTTTGAACGGTTTACCTTTTTACTGCGATTCAGGCCTTTTAAGGATATTTTCCGGAAATGCTTTTTCTTGATTAAATCATTCTTTGCGGTTGTCATTACATTTCCTCCTATTCTTCCTTGCCTGCAAGCAATTTTTGTACAATCATATTAGTTGCCATCATAATTACAAACAATACCGTTGCAATAGCCGATGCATATCCCATCTCATATCTTACATTGCCGTAGTCCTGCAACAAATGCACCATTGTATAAAGACTGTAATTGGTGCTCGGGAAGCCGTAAAGCGCTGTAATAACGCTTCCTGTTCCAAAAGCTCCGGTTATGCTCATAACCGCACCAAACATCAACTGAGGCTTCATTGATGGCAAAGTGATATACCACATTTCCTGATAACGATTTTTTATGCCGTCAATTGCTGCCGCCTCATACATTTTAGGGTCTACATTCTTAAATCCGGCAATAAAGGACAGAAAGCCCGCGCCAAAACTCATCCAGAGCATTACAGCTATTGCAGAACCTAACATATAATCCGAATCGGTCAGCCACTGTATAGGCTTGTATGTAATTCCAAGATTCATTAAAACTCCGTTTAAAAAGCCGTATGAGTCACCGCTATATATAATCGCCCATATACTGTAAGCTCCTCCGCTGATAACCGGAGAATAGAATAGCAGTGTTAAAACCGCTCTGGTTTTATTACCAAGCTCATTTAGAATCCACGCCAGCAGTAAGCTCAGCATAAATCCTACGGGACCTGTTATGATAGCCAACAAAAGAGTGTTTTTTAAGGCTATCGGAAACAGTGAGTCATCTAAAAACAAACGAAAATAATTATCAAGACCTACAAACGCCGGTGCTTGCACGATATCAAATCTTGTAAGACTTAGAATCATCGAAATACCCACCGGCAAAACCGTAAATATAAAAAATATCAGCATAAACGGTAATATATAAAGATAATCTGCTCTGTAACGTCTCCAGAAAGAGGCAATATCTTTTTTCTTTTTCATGTTTTTACCCCTTTCTGTCAGTCAAGATTATATTCATTTCTCTTGTTTTCAAGCTCAATATTTATATCATTAGCCGCATCATTCATAGTTTTTCTAACTTCGTAATCCTTATATACGATATTTCTTAAAGAAAACTCGAAGAGTCGTGAAGTATAATATCCACCAGGCACCTCGGTATATTCTTTAAGATTTTTCTGCTGATATAACATACTGTCTTTCATATCTTGGTTCCATCTTACCAGCTTCATAGCATTCTTATTCGCTGGATTATATCTGGCAGCAGAGCCTACAATAGCTTCCAGCCTTTTGCCAAAGCTATCCTGAACTTCAAAGCTTCCCCACCATTTCAAAAATTCTGCCGAGGCCTTTTTGTCGTCAGAATCTGCCATCATTACTGTTCCGGCTGAACGTGTAACTGCGAGATGGCTTACATTTCCGTCCTCGTCAGCCGTTCCCGGAACCGGCAACATTCCCCAGAGATTTTTTATCTCCGGTGCAAACATCATTAAATTGTTGTACATTGTAAAATCAACCACAGCTATCGGCATTTCACCATTGCGGAATCGGTTTGCAAAGTCGAAAGAAATATCAAAGCCGTATTCCTTATACAGTATTGAAAACAATTTCATACTATCTATTGCCGCATCGCTTGAAAGCAAGGACTCCTTGCCGTCCTCAGTATAAAGTGAGCCGTTGTTTTGATACAAAAATGTTATATAATTATCTATAGTCGGAAGCAGCCCGAAGGAAAGCGAGCTTTTCTTGAGCTTTGGCAAAACAGTTTCAAGAATTGAATCCCAAGTGCTTAAATCCGAAACGGAAATATTAAGCTCCTGCAAAATATCCTTTCTGTAAAACATCATTGCCCATGTCTGAACTTCCGGCATAGCGTATATTCCGTTGCGGAAGCTAAAAGCATTCAACGAATATTCGTGAAACTGCTCTTTAAGGTAGCTTTGGTCAAAATAATTATAAAGATTTTCTGCAGCACCGCGCAATGCAAGATTGTTGACATCTGCCTGCGGTATACCCAACACTACGTCAGGTCCTTTATGAGCAAGAATAGACGGCAGAAGTGCCGTAGCTGCCACAAGCTGCACCTGAACCGAAGTACCTGTATTGGGAGTGAAATTAGAATTTGTCATCTGACGCAGAATTTGCGCTTGGTCCTGAGAGGTAGTTGTCCATACCGTTATTTCTTTATCGGATTCGACCTCAGTCTGACCAATTATCGCATAGTCCATAGTAAATGACGAGATGAAACTTTTGAAATAATGAACAGCCAACTTTAAAAAGTTAACCTCGCCCTCTGAAAGCTCTTCGGAAGACGAAGAAAAGCGAATCCAGTCCAGCTGCAGAGGCTGACCGCGCTGTTCGTTAATCCATGTGCCGAAAGAAGCAATATTCTCCTTAAAGGTAGATAATCTTACAGATATCTTATCTGTATCGCGTAGCATTAAATCGATATTTGTGTACAAACGTTTGACAGCAACCATAGATGCCGAATTGCCCTCTATGACAAAAATATCTTTCTCGAGCTGCTTTAGCTCCTTACTAAGAACCTTCATCTGCTCGATTGCATCGGGTAAGGTTCTATCAAATCTGTAATCACGATACGGATCAGGATTAGCTCCTGTAACGGCAATAATTTGTCTATATACGCCGTTAAGGTCGTTTAAAAGCTCATCTGCTTCGATTATGACACTGGTGTAATCCCCCAGCGAAACCGACATTCTTACGGTGTGCTCGCCCTCTTCCAGATAAAATTCATACGGCTTTCCAGCAGCATCCGAAAAATACGCAGACTGCCATGTTGTACCGTAAGGGAAAAGCCAACATTCCGCTTCTGTAAAGGGTGTTTTACCGTCAATTGTAATACTTCTGCAACAGCCGCGACTATCCTTAAACGACTGCTTGAAGTGTGCAGAAATTGCATACAGCCCCGATTCTTTAACAGTAAATTTCCATTCAATCCACTGGTCACTGTTAGACCACATCGCGCCGCCTATACTATTGTATAAAATTTTATACGGCGAATAAGGATCAACTGTTGGGGATGTTCTGTCAGAGACGGCATAAAGCATTTGGGAGGATTTTACATCGGCATCCTCTGCCTGCAAAGTAATGGTAGATTCAGCTTTAACGGATGAAAATCCGGAATAGCCCTCAGAAACCGTACTGTAAGGATAGGTCTCACACTCCAACGGAGATACAAAGGCTGCCGAGCCTATTACCGTTGGCTCAGCTATGCTTTCAAGCGTTACTGTATGCTGACCAGCAGAAAGATAAAAGCACAGCGGCGAAGATATCAGACCCGAGGGATCCAGTGCATATTGCTCTGTCCAGTCGGCGAATTCCTCCTGCTCTATCATAATTTCATTACCCTGAATATCAATGTCAGGTTCTTCCTTGGAATCATGCCACAGTCTTGAAAAGGAAAAACTCTCCGCTTCTACAAATGGCACCTCGCCGTCAAGCTTTACTTGTCGCTCAATGGAACCACCCGTTCCCTCAACAGTAAAATACTCCAGCTTAAAATAATACAATCCGCTTTTCTTCACCTGAAAGTTCCAAGAAACAGCTTCACCCTCAGCTTGATAAACTCCGGGTCTGCCCATACAGTCCTTATCATAATACGACTCACCGTATTTATCAAAGCTTGCCTGCTCAGCAGATAATTTCACCGTTTCCTGTGAGTATTCCTCGGACTGAAACTTATTAATATACTCCTCGTAAGATTCCTTCTCTTGCGAAAGCTCAATCGCCTTCCAATCAAAAGCTACGGTCTCGGAAGCTTCTGTAACACAAAAAGTTGATGCCATTATAAACACCAACACAAGCGCCAACATTCGTAAGCCTGTTCTTTTTATAGTTCTTACGCAACCGTATTTCATACATTTTCCTCCGTATTACCTTTCGCTCGGCCGCCTTTAAAACGGCCGAGCGAACTAAACAACGCTATTAAAACAATTCCTTAATTGTTTTATTATAAGTTGTACCAATCGCGTCAATTGCCGCACTGGGTGTGTTTTTATCGTAGAAAATCGGTGTTTCCATAGCCGATTCAATGAATCCGCTGTAAACTCTGGGAAGTCCCACTCCGGGGTCAGATTCCATATTTTCAAGTAAATTAAGATACATATTAAGGCTCTTGGTATCGCCGCTCTGGAAATAGTCGGCAGCAATTTCTTCCTGCCAGCTGTTTTTATCATATCCTTTAGGATACTCTGCTAAAGCATTAAGGATTTTTGCTGTGAATTCCTGTTCTTTATTAGTTTTTGTAATGGTAAACACACGAGCATAGGAGCTAAGGCTGGTATACTCCTTATTTCCTGCATCAGGTCCAAGCGGTACAGGAAGCAGTCCGTAGCTTATATTGTTTCCTTTTTTGGCAACCTTGGGGCGAATCTGCTGGTTAAGTACCCATGAGTCATCCATAAGGAAAGCAATCTTTCCGTCAATAAATGCCTGAGTATAATCGGGAGCTGCGCTGTTTGCCTTACCGTCCTCAAACTGAGCCGCTACTGTATAATATACCTTGTTGGTGTTAACTAAATCATACATCCAATCCAATGCATTTTTAATATTCTTGCTGGTATAGGTAGCGCTTGCCTTACCTGCAGAATTAATTGTAACAACCTTACCGCCGTTTGCCGCCATTAACATCTGCGCAACCTTTGAGGGTACACCACCTAAGCCGTATGTGCCCTTTGAGGTATTTGTTGCAGCCTTTGCATATTCAAGGAATTTCGCAAATGTCCACTTCTTATTCTTCACGAGAGTATAGATTTCATCAGCCTTGATTCCATTGTTAGCAAGCAAGGTCTTGTTTACAACTACACAGAAACGAAGCTCAGGCGGCTTTTCAAACTGAACTCCATAATGCTTTGTACCAAGTGTTGCAGCACTGGTATAGCCCGCCCAGAAATTAGAATTTTTAACATTAACACCAGCAACATTATCCCAAGGTATAATATAGCCAGCAGAAGCCAGACCTGTAATATCTTCTACATTAGTTTCCAGTATATTAGCTACCTTTTTTCCCGCCATAATAAGTGCGGCCAAATTATTTGTATTCGGATAACCGCTGATTACCTTAATTTTCACACCGTATTCTTTTTGAACCTCTTCAGCTCGCTCCCAGAACAGCTTCTCAAAGGTGTACTGAGCCTCACTTTTGCTTTGAGGCAAATAGGCCGACATAATTGTAAAAGTCTTACCCTCGGTTTCTATCTTGTTTGTCTTTCCACCCGAGTCATTACCCGTTGATGAATTGTTCTTGCCTGAAGAATCGTCGTCTTTGGAAGAATCGCCTCCACCCGAGACATCTTCATACTCAATAGTAGAATAAACGCTGTACCAATCATCATCGGTTGTTTTTTTACAGCCCGAAAAGGATGAAACCAAAAGTGCCAACATGAGCACAAATGAAATACCCGTTACTAAAAACCTATTAATTTGCTTTTTCATAAAAACCCTCCTTGATATATTTATGTAATCCCGCAATCACTTACGGGTAGTTACACGAAAACCATTGCATCCAAACGGAATAAAACTGTAATTGTCTGTAAATGTGTCTAAAGTTTTAATTTCCGGATTAACAAAATCCTCAAAGCCTTTTTTACCTTCAAATGTATTTGGACCCACCATAGCTGTTATTCCTTTTATATGGTGATGAGGACCCAGCAGATTCCGATTGGTTCCGATAAGCGATACACAAACCTCATTACTGCCCTGTACCAGCATATCGGTAATTTCAGTTTCTGTCTCGGTGAATATGACCGTTTTGCTGTGTCCGTTTATAAGAATTCTCGCCGTCGCTGCATTGGCATCTTCAATTTTAATAAAGGTGCGCTTACCGACTGTGTGATATTCCAATTCAAAGCGATATTCGACACTGCCTCTGTAAAACCACAGACCCTGTGTTGTTAGTTCTCCTACGCTTTTCTCTTTTGAATCAGTAAGAACAAAGCCTTCATTTTCAACGCTGTACATATATCCGAAATCTTTAACCGTGCCTCTGGTATTTACATCAAAGTCACCCAGTATGTATACTGCTTCAGGTTCAACCTTATAGAAAAATCTGTTTCTTACACTTTCAAAACCATATTCAAGCCCTTTTTCAGATGTAACCGGAAACTGTATATCAATATAGTTTGTTCCTGCCTTTACAAATTCACCTATATTGTAAAGCCGTATACTTTTATCAACCCAATATTCATCGCTGCTTAAGGAAATGCTGTTTCCGTTTACCCTCAGCCCGCTTGCGTATTTTGTTTCAGCCGCTAGCTTAATTCGGTCAGTTTTTAACGCTTTATCGCATTCAAAAAAGTAACGTACTATAATTTCTGAACTCTGCTTGCTGTTTTTCTCAAGTTGCGAATACAGAAAATCCAACTGCTTAACAGTATTTGCACAAGCGTTAAATTCCGAGCCGTCAATAGATATTGAATTATAATCCAAAGTCAGAACATTCGGGTCACTTAACAAAACCTTACAGTCATCATACAGCTTTTCCTCACTGATAACACTCTGGAACTGTTTTGCGTCGGTATACTCAGCCAACTCAATAACCTTATTATCCCTTGCCACCAGTGGAAGTGTAAACATAACACCCGTATCTGTTGGCTTAAACGGAATCAGCTCTCGCTCATCAGACTGTAAATCCAGCAAATATACCGCTTTGTTTTGGGAATCTGCATCATTTATTCTTATTAGTGCGTTTTCCGCTGCAAAATCCCTGTCAGTCCAAATATGGTAACGCTTTTTGTCATTTATACTCCGAGAATGAATGAATACCCCGCGTGACAGATTACCGTTTTCCTTATGTGAAACGGTGGCAAATCGCCTTATACCCTCAGAAAACGACCACATAAGCAAGGCGTGCCGATAATTTCTTACCGTTTTGCATTTCTCAAAGACCGACTCAAAGTCTTTAGGAAATAGCGGCTTGCCGTTAATAAAGTATATCTTTCCGCCTGCCTCTGAAAAACTTTTCAGCAATGCGAGAGTACTTTCCTTTAATACTTCACAATATGGCACAATAACTGTACGGTATGCCCGTTTCCCGATATGAAGAGCTGCGTCACTTCCCACATAAGCAATATCCGACATATAGCTTTCTTCTCCCAATTCGAAATCAAGCTGTATATCAATCAGATTTTCTAAAAGTGCACGGTACTCATTACTGTATTCCCTTGCCTTGGCATCGTTAATACCAACGGAAAAATTCATTTTTACACTTTCTAACGGTGAAATTACTAAAATATCGGTTAGGCGTTCACCCTCTGTCATTTTTTCGTTAAGTCCGTTAATCCAGTTCATCAGCTCCGGAAACTGCTCCCACCAAACCGACTGATAAGAAAAGAATGCAGGATAATCCCGTTTTCTTCTTCCAAGCATGGAATAGGCAGAAAGATGAAAGCACGGCTTTGTAATTCCCAAAGCAGATTGTCTTCCCCAAATGTAAGCAATATCCGAAAAGGTTAGGTTCCAACCTGAGCACCCGAAGGTTTCGCTTAAAACACTGCCTTTATCAAACTGAAGTGCCACACTTGATGCCTGCTTTTCTAAAACAGGACTTGTATTGCGGTTACCCAGATGGTCTATTCCGGGCAACTGCATACAGGTGTACTGCTTCATTACTCCGTTATTACTTATCATTTGGTTGTAAAGCCCGTCCTCAGTTGCAAAATGACCGGTAAGCATTAATCCGTTTTCTGCACACCAATCTGACAACTGTAATGTAAAATTCTCATACAGCAAATCACTAACAAGTGTTCTGTAATCACTACTAAAATGCTTGCTTTGTTGGTGATTTTCAAAGAGCAACCACAAATAATCATACAGCTCGTTCCCGTACCGTTCATGCCATACGTCAGCAAGCTTTTCACTCCACGGAAACACCTTAACCTGCGGTTCATCGGTGAAAAAACCTTTAACAACCGATCCAAAATATTTACTGAATCTCTTCTTATATTCTTCGTGTGTAAATTCAATAAATCTTTTTACGGTATCTTTTGAAAGTAGGTCTACATAGTCCTTTTCAATCACATAATAACAGAACAAATCATTTTTCTTTCCCTGCTCATCAGCAATTCTGATATATTCGCCTTTATGCTTGCGATAAACCGCCACTAATTTGCCGTTATCAGGAACCTTGCCAAACGAAAAGCAGAGGCTCTTCATTTCATACTTTTCTCCAAGAGAGTCAACTTTTCCTCCGGCAGAACCGCTGGGCCACCCATTTTCATCATAAATCCAGACTTCAAGTCCCAATTTTTCTGCCTCTTCAAGAGCCCATTGATAGCAATTAAACCACTGTTCGCTCAGATAAGGAACACTCAGACCTGCACGGGCGTGAATGACCACTCCCGAAAATCTCTTTTCGGCAAAATCTCTCATCTGATGTATCAGCTCATCTTTTTCTAAAGCGTCATTCCAACTCCAAAAGCATATAGTACCGTTTTTATGTAATTTTTCGTTACCTTTATTCATAAAACGCTTCCCTTAGAATATATAAATCATTTATTTTAATCACTTATTTTTTCGTCGCTTTCTTATTATAAAAAACAGTACAACACCAGCCGAGACAACAGCAACGGCTACAGCTATTATGATAATTAACAGAACAGTGCTAAAGCCGGTATTTTTTGATTTCATTCTTTTCCTGGTAACAACAACCTTTTTCTTTTTACCGTTGCTTGTATCATCTTCTGTTTCATCATTATCATTATTATCGGAGTCGATTCCTTGTTCACTTTCAAACTTACCGCCTGCCTCTACCAGAAGAACTCTTTGGTCATTTATAGGCACCTTTATTTCGAATGCGGCAATTTGCTTGGCGGTTCCCTTTACGATAACCTCACCGGTAATCATATCGGTAACTCGGTAATAGCTGTAATGATCAAGACCGGTATCCTCAAACGGCATATGTACCTTCATAACAGCATCAGGATTATGAAGATTAAAGTTTGGTATAATAAGTGCCGCACGATTTCCGGAATAACGTGCATAAGGCTGTATTACCTCGCAATTTTCAACCTCAACCTTACACATATTGGTATCCCTGAATTGCTCATTAAAGCAAACAAACAAATCCTTATAGGTACGACGCAAGCGAATCATCTGTTTAACATTCTCATAAAACTTTCTTGCCTGCGGATCCTTTAAATCGGTCTCCCAATCAAGCGGCGTATCATAAAGCACAGCCTTGCCAACCACTTTTTCTGCCAAGGTCTCCTCACCTGTATACCATACCGGTATAAACGGCGAATAAATAGCACTATAGCCCAAAACCAACAGATTTCCGTTGGAGGGATATTCGGTATAGTCATGGTTGGATACACACTGCGTATAATATTTATACATACCGCCTTCGTCATTAAATCTTGAGTTTTCACTTCCGATATGCAAACCTTCTTTAACACAGTCCACAAAATTATAGTATTTTAAAATCGGAAGCTCTTCTAAATAATCATAAGCCGCACGGTTTTTGAGCTCATCTGGCGCCACAAGACTGCCCTGATCCAAATCGTAAAAGCCGCCACGGTCATTATTGCCCTCGGAAATGTTAAGAATATTTCTTCCCATATCTGCGAGACGGCTTTTAACCTCGCCGTCTACTAACGGTCCTGCCTGATCCGGCTCCAAATCATAACGGAAGCCATCGCAGTTTGTCGCAAGCTGTACGTTAACAATGCTCTGTACAAACCATTCTTTAAGACCTATTTCGCCGTTATCGGTAAACCATTCGCTGTCGCCCCAGTTAAAATATACCGATTCACCGCTCGAAGAATACCCATAGGTAAACCACTTCTTATCGGTTTTATGAAGTTGGTACATCTCACCGTCAGCAAGAATTCCCCACGACACTATATCTATAAATACCCTGATATTACGTTTATGAGCCTCTTCAACAAAATTGGCAAATATCTTCCAGCCCTCTTTGTAATCTTTTGTACCGGTGAGCAAGGTATCGATTGTATTAACTCCGAGATTTCCATAACCGTTACCCATTACTTTACCGTTCGAATCAATTCCTCGGTCGGCAATAGGGTTAACCCAAAGACCGTTAACACCCATTTCCTCAAGATGATCCAAAAGCTTTATAGCATTATTATTTGGTGTTTGCAAATTCTGTATCGGCTTTCCCTCATCTGCTCCGTCATCATTTAAAACACGGTGCAAATTCGCACCCATAATAATAAGCTCATCTAACCAAGTTGGAGTACCGTTCTCGTCAACCTTAGTTTCAGTAACGGGAATATACTTCGGTACAAGTGAAGAGTTGTCAATATACTGTGTACCGCTCGCCGCAGAAACCGGCAGAGTGCTTTTCGACAAACCCGCTGTAATACCGAAGGCAAGACAGGCAACAACTATAATTGAAATAATTCTGTTTTTCATTTTTTACCTCCTGATATATTACAGTTTAAGGAATTGACTCTTCGCCGTAAAGCGGCTTTCCGTTTGTTTTAAGCGGCATATCGTCAGCCCATGAAAGATCTTCACTTTCAAGCTTATACACCTGATTAAGTGCCGCCTGCAGTACAGGATAATTTGCAATGATTCTGCGGTGCTTATACTGCAACGCTATATACATATCCTCTACAGCCCTTACATCCTCAATATCATCCTCGGTGATAACCTTCGGCAGAGCATCAATTGCTTCAATTACTGCATTTATAATGGAATCGTAGTTGGAATTATAAAAGCCTATAAAATCAAAGGTGTAAGTAGCTGTTTGGAAGTTGGTTATATTTATGTGGCAGGTTGTGTCTATGCAGTCATAAAGGGCAGTTCTCTTTATAATTTCGTTGGTAATTATACCCTTTGCAGATTTATCACCTACCGTAACCGTAAGCTCATAATCCTTATTATCAATAAGTTTAAAAGCATAGGAGAAACGCTGTAATTTAATGTTATCTATTTTAAGAATATCGTTCTCGATTATTACCGTATCGCAAAGTGTTTCATCCACAACGGTTTTAGCAATTATTCTGCCGTTTTCGGTATCCATTACCAGATACATCGGGAAATCGTAATATTCTCCTACTAAGTTATCCCTAAAATCCGGACCCCATCCGTTAACTGAATCGCTGCCTATTACAATCATAAAGGTGCAGGCTGATGCATTGTTGGCTGTAATATTATCAAACTGCATCTTAAAGCCCGAAAGCCCTTCTTTTGCTGTAATTCCCTGACGGATATTGCGTATAGCATTATCAAACACAAATCTTGTGCCTCCGGTTGAAAGCGGCTTCAGCGTAAAATTCTTCTTCCATACACCATAGAACAAATCCTCATCGTAAAGAAGGAAATTTGAACTTGTGTAATATTCCAATCTCAAATCCTCAATCGCACAAAGCTCATAGAATTTATTTTCCGCATTAACAAGGGTACTGTAATTTGTAACAAGCAGCTTATCCTCATCAGTAAGGCTTTCGTACATATATCTTGCCTTGCGTATAGGGAGTGCATTGTTGATATTCACTTTCCCGATAGAATCAATCTGCTTAATGGTGGTTTTTACATTGCCTACATAAAGACTGTCAACCGAACGGTATCCTACAAAATCTATCGAATATGTAGATGTAGCTACATTTGAAAATCCCATCATACATGAATTGGTATTTGAAAGGTATTGTGAACCCGATTTCATTGAATCGTCAATTACACCTGAAAGCACCTGTCCCCTGAGTTTAACATTCATAGTGAATGTGCCGTCCTCGTTATCGACGAACTCATAAACCATTCTCTGATATTTAAGACTGTCCGCCAAAAGCCAATCATTCTTTATTACAACCTCACCGGACGGATATGCCGTTATGGTTCCCTCATTAGGATTTAAGGTAAGTGCCACACTTCCATTCGTATCACAACCCCAATCCTCATCACCGTTGCCGAAGAAAACCGTAAAGTAAGCATCATTTCCCTCTTCAGAGTAGAAATTGTCGAACAGAAGAGTAAGACCGTTGAGATTTACTTTGGTTTTCAATCCGTCACGGATACCCGCAATAGCATCGGTAAAGGCGATATGTACTCCGCCGGTAGAAATATCGGTCATTTTAATTTGGTTTGCCCAATTTTTGTTAATCGTATCGGAAACACTCGGATTGCTGTGACCCGAGAGTCGCAGTCCGGATTTATTTACATAGGTAAGATTTTTATCAGCCTCGGCTGCAAGCTCGTAAACTGTCTGCTCAGCCTTTTCCAAAATATCAACATTTGTAACTTGACTCTTGTTATCATCGCTAAGCTCATTGTAAAGCGCTCTTGCCTCTCGCACTGCTGACAAGTTATCAAGTGAAACAGTACCTATATTATTAATCGCTGTAATTACAGTGGTAGTATCCACCCTTCTAACACCTGTTTTATAGCCTATAAAATTGGTTACAAAGCTTGATGAGTCCTCTGCAGCACAAACAAGTATACCACATCTTTTATAATCGGTAAGTGCGGTTGCCTTAGAAATAATATTTGCCGAAACAGTACCCTCCAGCGATTTTCCACCGACCACCATATAAAGCTTGAAGGATTCATCACTGTTTCTTATGAAATGTAAAGAAAAGCGTGCTCTTGAAATATTACTGTATTTCAGCGCTTCATCAGCTATAATTACTTCACTTTCGCCGCCTGCTTTGGCAATAAGCTCGCCTGACTCAGTATCTAAAACTATTCCAAGGAAAGTGAAAATACCGTCGCCGTCAATTTCACCCTTGCACCAGGCGTCATAGCCGTTGTTATTAAAACCGTCAGATATGCGAAGCATAAGCTTATTTTTCGTATCATCAGTAATAAATCTGCTAAACTGCAGGAAAAGTCCGTTAAGGGAAACATTACTGTGTATTCCGTCGCGTTGCTCGACAATAGCGTTGTTGCAGGTAATGCGGATTCCGCCGTTACTAAGATCTTCTCTCAGAAAATTAGCTTTCCATGCGCCGATTGTTGCTGACTGCGAAGCCATTCTTGTACTGTTGACAGATAGCTTCTTTAATCCTGATAAAAAGGTATCAGTTATATCCATACCGTTCTGATAGCCCACAAAGGTAAGCTTAAATACTGCCGAGTCCTTTCCGGGACCTATCAAAACAGAAGTTTTTTCGTAATTAGTATAGGTTTTTGCTGTGTTTTTCAAATAATCAAATGCATCGTGACTGATTTCACCGTTCAGGACCGTATCCCCCACGGTTACCTTAACATTTGCACCGTCATCATCGTTAAATTCAAAATAATAGCTAAATTCGCTATTCTTTAAATTATCAAGTTTTAAAGCATTATCGCTTATAATTAATTCACTTTTATTATTGTATTTTGCGGTAAGTGTACCGTCCTCAGAATTAAGCACTACTGCCAAATAAGTATAAACACCGTTACTCAGCTTACCCGAAGAGGATACGCCCGATGAGGTGTTATCTGAAAATCTTACTGTAAAGGTAGCATTGGAAGCGGTATCTGCCTCCAATCCGGAAAACCTTAAGGTTAATCCGTTAAATTTTAAATCATCCCTAACACCCTCAAAATGGGTAGCTTCCTTACTTTTGCTTAAAAAAGAATAATTAAGACCGGCAGCCTCGGTATCATCAACATCTGATAATGCCAATGCATTTTTAGCCCATCTGGTTACGGTCGAAGCGGCATAATTCGACACTCTTGCCGCGTCGGAAGACATATACACAAATCCTGACGGATTCTCTATCGCAGAAGAACCGACAATTAAAGGTGTTATTAGCAGACAACACGCCATTATCACGGCGGCTGTTTTTGTGATTTTTATATTCTTAAATATCGACACGGTATTACTCCTATCTTTTTATAAAGATTATAGAATGTCGAAACACCAAAAAGCGTTTCGACAAGCCGATTTTTTTCTGCTTAAGCAAAATTATCTTTGGCTTTCGCCAACCTATAAATCGAATAAATATCAACTACTGTCAATGGGCAGATAACCGCCCATTGACAGTAAAAGCTTAATATGCTTATTTAAATTCTATTTGCTAACCATAAGTCCCCACTTTATGAAATCAGATTATGCGATTCCGCATAAAATCTTTTTAGCACGAATTAAGTCGATGATATCAACAGTTTTACTGCCGTTAATATCAAAGATAAGATTATCGGTTTTACCTGAAAGCAGATATTTCTTTAAAGCTATCAAATCACTTGTGTCAAACTTATCGTCACCGTCAAAGTCATAAACCTTTTCTTCAATAGCGATAACGGCAACATCGTCTGCTCCAACAGCAATATTCAAAGCTGTAAGATCCTTACTGCGTGCGTTATCATAAAGCACCTCGCCGGTCATAGCGTTGGTTACAACATAGTCTGAATAGCTATTAAGACCCATACTGCTGAGTGCAGAAGCAACAGAGAGAGTTGCAGTCTTTGCGGAGGCGTTTTCGTTACCTACAACGATTATAGCCTTTCCGTCTGCATAACGAGCATAGCTTTCCAATGTAATTTCTGCGTTGGTCTGCTCAATCTTGCAGATATTGCTATCAGTAATCTTATCAGCAAAGTTGCCGAAAATCTGCTTATAGCTTCTGCGGATGCGAATCATCTGCTTAACATTCTCATAGAATTCGGAATTTGCGGAAAGGATTGATTTCCATGAAGAAAGATCCTGATAGTAAAGAATTTCACCTTCTGCAATCTCCCAGCCGATTTCTTCACCCAAATACCACATCGGAATTGTTGGTGAGAAAAGGGTCTGATAACCAATTGCAAGCTCACTGGAGTTAAATACAGTACCACCAACGTCGTGGTTGGAAAGACAGGTAGTATAGTACTTATATGCACCCTCAGCGTTGAGGTTAGTACCGTTCTTTACGGTATCTATAAGGCTGAGATCGCCGTTTATATACGGATTAGTAATGATATAGTCAAGGTAATCACGACCCTCTTTGCCGTCAATTATCAAAGAGGTCTGTTCGGTATCGTATACCGTCTTGCCGTTTGAAGTACGTCCTTCGGCATTTTCGGATATCATAAACAGATTTCTGCCTTTATTCTGTAAAGCCGTTCTGATATTTTCGAGAACTCCAATACCGCAGTATTCATAACCGCAGTCATAACGGAAGCCGTCAATATTAGTAGTCTCGGCAAGGGTTACCATCTGGTTAACAAACCAGTTTACAAGACCGGAATTATCCCAGTTATACATATAATCGTCTTCATAAGCATATACCCAATCACTTGAATAGCCGGATACGGTTTCAAGCGCGGACTTATCAGCACAGCCCCAGGTTATAACGTCAAGGAATATGCGGATATTATGCTTGTGTGCTTCTTCAACAAAGTCGGCAAATATCTGCCAGCCCTCTTCATAATTCTCTGTGCCTGTAAGGGCAGGATTGATAGTATGAATACCAAGATTGGAATAAGCAACATCGGTAGCTGATGAATTTTCGGTATCGTAAATCGGGCAAAGCCATAATGCGTTGATACCTGTTTCCTCTAAATGCTCTAAAACAGGGTAGAGTGCGGCAATATCTCCGCCAAGCTTTAATGGGTTAACCTCAGCGATAATTAAATCGTCTGCCCAAGTAGGTGTGCCGTTTGCGTCAACCTCAGTTTCAGTAACGGGAATATATTCAGGCATTAAATCGCTGTTGTTAATTCCGCCTGAATAGCCGCTGTATTTGTAGCCTACGAGGTCAAATGAATAGGTTTCGCCCCAGCTTGAAGGTTTGAATACAATATGGCAGTTTCCGTTGTTTTCTACATCGAAATATGTAAATCCGTCTGTATCCTCATAAGAAACATCCCAGCTTACAGTCTCGGCGCCTACCTTTAATGTAAGTACAAAATTGATTTCCAAATTCTCATCAGTTCCGAACTCACTGAACTCAATAGAGAAACGTCTGCCGTTAAGATTATCATACTTAAGTAAATCGCTTGTATAAATTGCGTTACCAACGGAAAGAGTTCCTGCAGTAGTATCTATACTGAATATCAAGCCGTCAGTTCCCTGTCCCTGATACTCGCCATAATCCTCGTTGTTGAAAAGAGTAAACTTAAAGGGCTTGCTCTTATCTGCAAGAGTAAGATTATCAAACTGCAAGGTTAGTCCGTTAAGATCAAATTTCTGTTCGGGATACTCAATAACATCAGTTGGCGCGTCAACAAAGGCAAGATTTACACCGCCTGCTGAAAGGTCAGTAAGAGTAAGCCATTCTGCCCAATTGGTTATATTTCCGCCCTCACCTGTTGTAAAGTGCATTGAATTAGCGTTGAATTTTACAAGGCTTGCGTCTGCCGATTTGATTGCTGCTGCAAGTGCTGTCTGTGCAGCTAAATATTTTGCAATATATTCATCAGAAACCAATGCCTTTTGAGCATCCGAAAGCTCGTTATACATTTCAAGGATTTCTTCAACCTCACGGTCGCTGTCAGCAGTAATTGTGCCTAAGGCATCAATTGCAGTGCATACATCCTGTGCGGTAGGTATTTTTTCCATACCCTGATAATAGCCGTAAAAATCAATGCTGTAAGTTAAAGTACAACCTAAGTTTTCGGGAGAAGCCGCACAAATACGAAGTCTTGTAGAGGCTGTGTTTACACCAAAGCTTTCCAATACGCTTGCAGGTATTTTTGCTCCTGTATAAACGCTTCCGTTATCAAAGCCGATATTAACGCAAAGGTTGCCCTCATCGTCAAGCTCTGTATATACATACATCTTGTAATTATTGGCTCTTATAGTCTCTACCCAAAGCTCGCCGACATTACTATATAATGCAGCATATTGGCTGGCATCCTTATTGGTATAGAAAAGGGTACCACCCTGCAAATAATTACAGTCAAACAACAGCCATAGATTTCCCTCATCGCCGTTATTGGTAGAGCCGTTGTCAAAGCTTACACCGAAGGCTGCGGGCCAGTTACCGCTTGTGGTGTAATTACCAAGCTCAAAATAAAGTCCGTCAAGAGAAAGCCGTTTATTGTATAACCAACGGTATCCGCCTGTGTGCATACCGCCGTTGTTGTTAGTACCGGTAAAGTCAACATTAGCACCGCCGCCTGCAAGGTCGGTAGCAGCCACGCTGCTGCCCCACCAATCTGTCATCCATATAAAATCTGATGCACTTGCGTGATTGATTTTATAGCCGAAGTTGGAAGTGTCTTCTGCTTCGCCGCTGTCTCCGCCTGTTTCAACCTGACAGTAGCCGAGGAAATCGATGCTGTAAGCCGAAACCTGACCGATATTGTTACCTATATACACTTTAGTAGCTTCGGTATTTATTCCGCTGGCTGCAACAGCAGACGCAGGTATTGAAGCACCGCTGAGAACTGTCTCTCCGTTATAGAGATTTACATTAACATTAAGATTTCCCTCAGTATCAACATCAAAATACAAATAGAAATTCTTGTTTTTGAAATTATTATAGGAAATTGCAGTATTTGTATACAGCACAGTTCCTAAATCGCTGTCGCTATTACCGGCTCTGTAGCGGATTTCATTAACATATCCTGCTATACTGAATACGAACTGGACGGTAAGACTGTTAGCGTCTTCACCAAAGCAAAGTGAAAAACCGGTCCAAGGATCATCCTGAAAGTCCAACGCACTTGTGTAATTAGCAAAATCAAGATAAAGACCGTCAAGGTTAAGATCTTTATCAAAATATACTCTGTGTCCGCCATTGACCAAACCGCCATAGTTAGTGAAGTTAACCTTTACGCCCTCTGCGATCTCTGTTCTCTCAATATTACCGGGCCAATAACCGGGGTCTACCACTTCACTAAGTGTGGGTGCTGTTACGGTGTGATCCGGCTCTGCAACGCGAGCATAACCGAGGAAATCAACACTAAATGCAGCAGCAGCAAGAATACTATCTCCTATGTTCATCACGGCAGAAGCAGTGTTTATTCCGCTGGCTGTAACATCAGCTGCAGGAATGCTTCCGCTGCAGACCGTAGTTCCTTCAACATTTACGCTTACAAGAAGGTTTCCGTCATCGTCAATTTCAAGATATAAGCCAAATGCCTTTCCTTTAATATTATCATAGGAAAGCGCTTCATTAGAGCAAAGTTGCTGACCATAATCGTCCCCGCTGCCCACCTTATACCACAAAGCATTAGTAATGCCAAAGAAATCAAAGGCGAAATGAAGGGAAAGCTTATTATCTCCTTCGCCGAAGTAAACGGAGAAGCCTTTTCTGTCGGAATTTTGATCATCTATGAATTCATAATTAGCAAAATCAAGATAAAGACCGTCAAGGTTAAGGACTCTATCATAATATGCCCTCAATCCACCGGGATATATGCTATTCCCATCGATGAATTTAACATTTACACCTCCTGTAACCTCAGTCTTTTGCATTAGGTTGTTTTCAACCCAGGAGCTTTCGGGAATTATTATTTCGTCAAGCGTAGGTGCAATGGGAGTATGCGTTGCATCTGCCGCCGATACCGTTAACGGTACACCCGCAAAGCATGCAAAAGCAATTACCAAGGATAAAACAATACTGATAATTTTTGATGATTGGGGAATTGCTTTTTTCATTTTAAGATCCTCCTAATTTTTTATTACAAAGGCTCGCTTGCAGAAGCTACCGTAACACACCTTGACCGTGTTACCGACGGTTAGCCGTTTTAAAACGGCATAAATATCGTAATTCTGCTTACAAGCTTCTTTGACAGTTTAAGCCACCGAACACGGCGGTATTTATATGCTACAAACGAAATATATATTCATAGCGCAAAAATATGTACAGATTTTTGCGATTTGGGCGGTGATTTTAATCTATTAAATTCTTTCAACCCGCAAGTGTTTACTTTTTACAAAAAATGTTAAAAACAAATATACATAAGTTAGCATAACAAAATCAATTATTCTTAAACATTTGTATCGTATGGTGATTTTTACCAAGTTTAATCCGCATTTTTGAATCTTTATTGTATTATAACACTTCTATTCGGTCTGTTCTGTCACCGATTTAACTATAAAGTGGGTGCTATTTTTATTTTTTTCGACCATTGTTTACTATTATGTATTATTTTTACATAACTGTAAAATAATCCCTGTAAAATTCTTTTGCAATTCAAATAAAAATGTATTATACTATATTCATACCCATTTTTTTAAAAAAAGGTTGTGATTTTATGTTTTCATATTTTTTCTCAACAAAAAAATACAACGATGAATTATTGCATGGCAAAATCGATGTTATAAAAATGGAAAATGCCTGCCCTGTTCCATGGCACAGTCACGAATTTTTGGAATTCTTTTATGTTTTAGACGGAACGGCTGTACATAGCATTAACGGTACCGAGCATACCTTAAAAGCCGGCGACTATATGGTTATTGACTATCAAACTTCCCACACCTATTATGATTGCAATGATTTCACAATTATTAACTGTCTGTTTTTACCCGAATTAATAGATGATACTTTTGTTGATGTTGAAGGGTATGACGATTTGGCAAGGCGGTTATTGTTTAAAATTGACCGTTTGTACTCAAACGAAAGTATTGCTAATGTTTTGTTTCACGATAAGAACGGCAGGGTGAAAAACATTTTTGAAAATATGCTTATCGAATACTCAGAACAGGAAATAGGCTGCCTTAAAATATTAAAGTATCTACTTTCACAATTAATATTTTTTACAATAAGACAATTACCGCCTCTTTCGGATATAAGCTCATTAACCAAATCAATTATGGAAATGGTGGATACTCATTATAACTGTCATCTTACTTTGAGCGAAATTTGTAAAGCCAAACATTATTCCTTAGCCTATTCAAGTAATAAATTCAAAGAAGAAACAGGTATGACCTTTACTGAATACGTGCAGAAGAAGCGTATTTCTGAAAGTTGTGTTATGCTTTTAGAAACCGATATGAGCATTACAGATATTGCCAATGCGGTAGGATATTCCAACATTAAATTTTTCAACAAAATTTTCAAGGATATTACCCACACCTCGCCAAGACAGTTCCGTTACTCACATCTTATGAATAAATAACTTTATAACTTAGAAACCCGAACCAACCTTATTTTATATGTATAAGCCTTTTCTCTATATGACAGGTTATGTCTTTATTAAAGGTTAGGGCTCGGCTCCCTGCGTAAACGAAAAATTTTAGGACTTGGGAATTCCCAAGTCCTTTTTTCTGTTTGAATTTTCTAAATTTTTGGTATGACTAAAATATTTACTTTTAATATTTTCTATGATATAATGTGCTCAAATCAACAGCGGTTTTACGATTAAGTCTTAATAAAATGTGGCTGGAGGAATTAAAATGTTACCCCTTAATCTGCCTTTATTTAACGAAACCGATTTTAAACCCTATATGGTTAACAACAATTCGTCGGGTTATAACATTTCGGGCTCAAATTTAGAAGATTTTTTCAATTATTGCAAGGAATTTGAAAAGCACGGACTTATTAAAGCAGAAGGGTATGAGACTCCGCTACACTCTTTTGCGGCGTATAAATTTAATGATTATGGCATTTTCATAAACTTCTATGAAAATTTAAAGGAAATTAATATTGCGGTTGAAAGCGACTGTCATTACTTTGATTTTAAGGATATCTCTTTAGAGAAAACAGTTACACCGCAAATTACACAGCTGGAGCTTGTTGATTTTGGTATGTCATACGCTGTAAGGCTTTCTGACGGCAGATTTATAATTTTTGACGGCGGTTGGGATTTTGAGCCCGATGTAAACAACCTTTTGAAAACCTTAAAGGAAAATTCTCCTTATGAAAAGCCGATTGTTGCAGCTTGGTTTTTAACCCACCCCGACTGCGACCATTTCCATTGCTTTGTAGGTGTTTTGGACCGTTTTGCAGGTGAGATTGAAATTGAAAAAGTTCTATTTAATTTCCCCGAAGCCGACGACCAAAGATACACAGACCGTTTTACCTCGGTTGTAAGGCGTTTAGAGGGCTACGGCTCTGACGGTAATTATATAGACCGTTTAAAAGCACATATCGAAAAGTATAAAATACCAACCTTTATGCCGCATGCGGGTCAAGTTTACCGTATAGGTGACGCTGTATGCGAAATACTTTCTTCTATTGATGACACTATTTATGCATATAACGGTATAAACTGTATGTCGCTCGTGGTGCGAATGGAGCTTGGCGGTCAGGTGATTTTATGGACTGCCGATTCGGAATGTGATTCTTCAAGAATTATGCAGCGTTACGGCGATTACTTAAAAGCAGATATTCTGCAGATTGCCCATCACGGATTTTCTTCTGATGCGGACGACAGTCAAATTGATACATACGAGGTTATAAAGCCGAGTGTATGTCTGCTTCCTGTATCGGATTATAACGCCTATACCGCGCTTGATAATTTTATAGAAAGTTCAAGATTTTTGTTTTCCAAGCTCGGTGTGGACGAGGTGATTGCAGGCACACCACAGCGCACTATAACCCTCCCGTATACCGCGCCCGAATATGCCAAGAACGAACTCGAAAAAAGTTATCTTTCGGGTCTTGATAACAACGGTAGCAGAACTTGGATTTTTAGCGGCCTTTACACCGCCAACAAGGAAGATTTTGTATTTACCGTTTTAAACACAGGACGCATGACCGAAGTTTTAATAGAAATGTTCTTTGAAAAGAATTCTGATAAAATCGGTTATATTAAAGCAGAACTTTCGGGTCAGTCTGTAAAGACAATTTGCATAACCAATAAAAATGATGTAGTAACCGATTATAAATTCTTCAACTGGGACGAGCTTGACAAAAAAGGTATCCCCACAAACTGTCAGTTTGCTGTAAGATTTATAGCAAAAGAGCCGATAGTGGTTTCAAATAAAAATCATAGGGCTACATATTTTTCACCCAACAGATAATTTTATGAAAATCAGAGCATAACAGAGCATTCGGGCTATATTCTTAAAAGTTGTTTTTGGAATAATAGCCCTCAACAAAAAACGAGGAGAGATATTTATGAAAAAAGTTTTATGCTTAATGCTTGCTATTGCCCTTTTATTCACCTGCTTTGCGGGTTGTAAAAAGGACGGTAAAGACACTACTGATGCCCCATCTACACCGACCAACAACACCGAAGTCACCTTCCAAAAGCCCGAAAATTACCTTTCGGTTGTTTTGGTTACCATTAACCCGCAGTTCCGTCTTTATCTCGGCGCTGATAATGTTGTTTTAGCAGTAGAGCCTGTTAATGACGATGCAAAAAGCATTAACAAAAAAATCACCTTTGAGAATAAAAAGGCAAGCGAGGTTGTTGATAACCTTATCGCCGTAGCAAACGAAAACGGATTTATTAAAAATGACGCTGTTATTGATATTAAGGTAGCAGAGGTTGCTGATAAAACAGTCGCTGCAGATAAAATCTTAAATGAAGTTAAAACTGCAGCAGTAGAAAAGTTAGAGGACCTTAAAGTAAAGGTTGAGGTTACCGCTTCTGTTGAGATTAAGGGCACTTCGGACGACACCTCTTCTGATGAACCGCAGTCCTCTAGTCAGCCTAGCAACACATCCTCTGAAAAGCCTTCCTGCAGCCACAGCAAAACAAAAGCGGTTTCTGTTTCTACAGGCAAAAACATTATCGACAGCTCCAAGTTAGATGTTGTTAATCACAACAAGGTTTGCACCGATTGCGGCATTACTGTAGGTACACAAAAGCACACTATAAAGGGAACAAAGTGCACTGCCTGCGGTCAGTCTAACTTTGCAACCTCGCAAACAAACCTTAAAAATGCCGGCATCTCAGGTGGTCCAAGTGGCCACTCGGGCGCAGAGATAAGCAGCGACGGCACGCCTGACTTCGATTATATGATGCAAGAGGGATATTATGCAATCGGCTTTGAAGAGCTTGATAAATATCTCAATGACGAGGGCGACACTTGGATGTTTGAAATACCCGAATCGGTATTTTATAACGCGTTAAAAACAAAATTTGTTATAAACGACGCTTTGTTTGCTAAACTTAAAGCACAGGCTAAATACGAATTCTTCTGGTGCAATCATTCCTATTCAAACGGATATTTCTACATTCCCTATATGGCTGCAGGCGATGTGGCAGACTATACCCACAAGGTGCTCGGCTATAAGGATAACAAAAAAGGCTCCTTTACCGTTTACTACGATTATCAAAAGGGCGGTCAAGATGTAGAAGAGGCAGAGCGCGTACATCAGTACTATTATACAGTAGAATACACTTATAGCGGCACATCTAACCTTACAATCGGCAAAGTGAATGACGAGGGCTATGAGTATTACACAATAAATGGTTGGAAGCCTGTGGTAAATTCACTAAGAATAAAATCTATCAAAAAGGTTAGCAACATCTCGGGACTTACTGCAGTAAAATAGCAACCAATAGTTAATGCTACTGAAGTTTTAGGCAGTTGCAGTTAACAAAGCACTTAATAAATAAGCATTTTTAAGGCTTTTGTAGGGGCGTTTCACGAATCGCCCGTCAAAATCAAATAAAAACAAAATAGACACATCATTTAGGAGTTTTCCTTTATGATGTGTCCATTTTTTTGTGTTTATTTGAGCGGATTATTTTCTATATATTCCCATATTTCTTTATAATCAGTTCTTCCGCGAACAATATGGTCGTTAAACGATTTTTGCCATATTGAAAATCCTATTTGTTTTGTAATGTAACCTTTTGTTTGCTGAATTACCCTATCTATCGTAGGGGCGACCATTGGTCGCCCGTCAATATCTGAATGTATTTGTAATAACAGGTGAATATGGTCGGGCATTATCACGTAATTATCCACTGAAATACAGGGGTAATATTTTGGAATGTTTTTTATCGCAGATTCTGCAATCTTTCCGTATTCCGTTAAATGTATTTCTTTCGGGAGAGCAACGCTCTCCCCTACGATAATTTCAGATAATATTGCGTCTCGGTTTTTGGTGCATAATGTCACAAAATATGCACCTTCAGTGCTATAATTATAATTTTTCAGTCTTGTCCGTTTACGTTTAGGTAATTCAATCATTATCTTCTAAATTTTCTAAAGCATACTTACAACATTGAAGAACGAGCAAATTAAAAGATATTTCGTTTTCAGTAGCAGTTTTATTTAGTTTTTCAAAAAGCGGCTCTGTAAAACGTACAGTGCGTGAAATGTTTGCAGATTTAAACTCATTTTCGATTTTAAACATAATATCAACTCCTGTTTTAATATTATGTTTAAAATAAATTTATTTATATAACCGTTTGTGGTTGCAATTTTGAACGCGTTGTGTTAGAATTATGTTCTAGGCTGCTGAATCACCCTATCTATCGTAGGGGTGACCATTGGTCGCCCGTCAATATCTGAATGTATTTGTAATAACAGGTGAATATGG
>CAYXID010000004.1:0-16739 GCA_964465535.1 uncultured Ruminococcus sp. | reverse complement strand
GCAGATTCTGCAATCTTTCCGTATTCCGTTAAATGTATTTCTTTCGGGAGAGCAATGCTCTCCCCTACGATAATTTCAGTTCGAGTTTACAACAATGTTGTTGGTTTTGTTGTTATGCTTGAAAAAACAAGTTTAATATGATAAAATAACTGTGCTACACGAATTTAATTTTCTCTACACGGGGGATAATACCTTGGTAAAAGGTGTTTTCCTCTTATTCCCGTGTGGAGTAAATTCGTGTAGCAACGATAGAGGGTGAACACTTTTTCGGCACACTCTTCGGGGTGTGCTTTTTTATTGGAGGTGTTTTATGTACACACTAATTTATAAACATAATTATCACAATAGAAAACCTGATTTAAAATTGAGCACGATTGATTTATTACGCTATAACATTGATATGCAAGAGTTTATTCTTGCAGCTGTTGAGTATGCTAAATCAGCCGCAGGTAAAATTGTTGTTTGCAATAATGACGGAAATATTTATGCGGATATTGACATTCGTCTAGGTTTGTTTGATGGTGTATGTAAAGAAAAATTTTTAAAATTAGCAAATATATCTGAAGATTTTTTAATTCTCCCTAAAAAAAGCAGATATAAAGCCGCATTAAGTATCCGCTTTTATTTAAACCATTCGATAAAAAATCTCATTAAATGGTTAAATGTATGATAAAAAAAGTTGTTATCGCAGGGTGCAGGGATTATGAAAATTATGATGAGGCGAAGAAATTTATTGATTTCTGCATATCAAATATCCGAAAAGCAAATCAAATCGTTGTTGTCTCAGGCGGTGCAAAAGGGGCTGATGCTATTGGAGAACGATATGCAGAGGAAAACGGTTTTGAGGTTGAAAAATACCCTGCCGATTGGGAAAAATACGGCAAAAGCGCAGGTCCAAGACGAAACCTGCAAATGGCAAAAGTCTGTGATTATGTTATTTGTTTTTGGGACGGCAAAAGCAAAGGCACAAAATCAATGATTGAATTTGCAAAAAGTGCGGAAAACCTGTTAAAATAAAAAAGATATAAACAAAAGGCTTGAGGTTTAACCTCAAGCCCTTTAATTTAATTTACGCTAACAGTTTCCCTTTCTTCTGTTTTCTCT
The DNA here is from genome assembly GCA_964465535.1 of uncultured Ruminococcus sp. Classification (GTDB taxonomy): domain Bacteria; phylum Bacillota; class Clostridia; order Oscillospirales; family Acutalibacteraceae; genus UBA737. Next base: position 15,635 of record CAYXID010000004.1, on the reverse strand, counting down.
GCTGCTTCCCTTTTCTTATTAACCCTTGCTACAATGCCGAGCGGTATGTACATTATGAACATTACAACAGGTAAAAGTATCGGAAAGCCCCAAAGGTGACTGCCGAGATACTTTTCAAAAAGGCCTAGCGGATTGCCCGTTTCAGGCTCCATTAAAAACATAAAGTTTGTATCGCAAAAAAGGTTTATAAAATATATCGGTATTGCCATACAAATGAGCAATAATATACATTTTGGCATTGTTTTAATTTCAACCTTTACTTCGCCGCTTGATACTAATAAAAGCGGATAGATAACGAGTAATGCATGAATTGTGAAGCTATGGATATGTGAAAAATTCATACAGGGAAGAACTGTCCAATTTGGGAAAAAGAGGGCTAAGAGAGCCCCCGGTATGCAAAAATAATAAAGGAAATTACGAAGCGCCTTTGTTTCTTTAATAAGGTCAAACCCAATAAGTAATACATTTATTCCGCATAGATGAAAAGGCAACTGCTCAACGCCGAAGTCACCCACAATAACCGCAACGATATCTTTTATAATTTCAGATAAAACGACCATTGATCCCAAAACAATTCGCATGACCTTGCGTTTTTTGAAGTCTAGCTTTCTATATATAAATATTGACGCTAAACAAATAAGTAATATCGCAGCAAGCCATATTAAATGGGTACTGCCAAAGGTGCTAAACCCCACACCCTCAGGAATTGTATCTTTAGTCAGAAAAAACATAATTTTCACCCTAGATGATATTATCACATTTTGTCGAAAAAGTCATTAAATTTTTCGAGTGAACTTGGATTTTATCAAAATCATTGTTCATTTATTCTTTATAAAAATCAATTAAACTTTCGTAGGGGCGATTCACGAATCGCCCGAAAAATGCGGTTGATTCATGAATCAACCCTACACAAACCCAATTAATATTTTGTAGAGTAAAAAGGACTTGAAGATTGCTTCAAGTCCTTTTGTTTTTATTACTTAATTAAATTTTACTTTACAAGCAATGATATAAGCTTTTTGTTTTTGGAAAATACGGGTAAGAAGTTTCTTACACTATCGTAAAATTGACGGTTTGCCTCAAGAGCCGCGAAAAGATTTGCTTTAACCTTCTCGTCTTTATATGCCATTGCGGCAGCTACTGCTACAGCGGCGTTTACGGTTTCTCTATCGCCCTTTATAAACATATCCTCTAAAAGCTCATAAAGCTTTTTAACCGATTTTTTCTCGTTAGCCTCTAAAACGCGCTTGCCTTCGGGTACTAATGTAGCGCCAAAGAAGTCTAAATAAAGAATATTTCCGTAGGTTGAAACATGGTTCCTATAATCGTCCTTAAAGGCGGGATAAATATCAAGCACACGCTTTGCAAAGCCGTTCATATTGGTGTTACCGCTCTTTGTTGCGGTGGGAAGAGCAACATCGTCAACATCAATCGCTCTCTTGATTTTTATGCCCATCTTCTCGCGAAGAGTAGCGGTAAATTCAATACCAACAGATTCGGCATCCTTAGCGTTTTGAGTATCGTCAAAGAGCCAAGCCTCTGCCTCTGCATACTCCCCTGCCTCACCGTTTTCAACCTCGGCGATTTTAAGAAGATACATCTGACGCTCTTCACTGTATTCTACCAAAACCTTTTTAGTATCACAAAGGAAACTGCCGTCGTCCTGAGCTTTAAAGCCGTTCTGCTCAAAAAAAGCAGACATTTCTCCCATCACATTATCATAAAATCTATTATCCAAAAAGTTCACGTCCTTATTTCCATTAGTATGAGTATTATACTACATCTTTTCTCTTTTGTCACCAATAAAATATGAAATATTTTGTAAATTTTAAAATTTTATGAAAAACTAAAGAATTTTGTAAAAAATCTATTGACAAAAGTGGAAAGAAAACATATTATTTGTTTAGTAGGTTTTTGTGTTTTTATATTAAACATAATTTCCCGTTTAGCCGTCGTGGCTTTAAGATTTTAGGAGGCATAATTTATGGTATTTGAGAAAATCAAAAAGATATTAGCTGAACAACTTGATGTTGACGAAGAAGAGCTTACAATGGAAACCAAAATCGCTGAGGACCTCGGTGCTGACAGCTTGGATGTTGTTGAACTTCTTATGGCAATAGAAGACGAATTTGATGTTGAAGTACCTGATGACGAAATCGAAAATGTTAAAACTATTGGCGATGTTGTTGAGTACATTCAGGCTAATATCGATTAATTTTTTATAAGAACTTATATAAAAAGGTGTTTTGCTCTTTTGCAAAACACCTTTTCTTTTTTTAGATTTCAGCGGGGTCCGCAATCGGAATTCCGGCTTCTCTTAATACCTTTTCTGCCGCCTCTTCATCGGAGGCCTTTAATACCATAAGGGCTTTGCCCTCGCGTCTGCCTAAAAACGCGTACATATATTCAATGCCTATACCCGCATTTGAAACAGTAGAAAGCACCGTTGCAAGACCGCCTGTGCGGTCGTCAATAAACACAGCTATAACATCGGTAACCTTTGAAATTACTCCGTTTTCGCGAAGCAACTCTCTTGCCTTTGCGTCGTCATCAACGATAACCCTCAAAACACCGAAATCGGTTGTATCGGCAATAGAAAGGGCTCTGATATTTACGCCGTTTTCAGAAAGACAGTCTATAATAGTCTGAAGTCTGCCTACCTTGTTTTCTACAAAGATTGAAAGCTGTTTAATAAACATAGAATCCTCTCCTTATTATTTCATTTTACGCTTATCTATTACACGCTTTGCCTTACCCTCGCTGCGTTCAATAGATTTCGGGTTTACAAGATTTACCTTAGCGCCGATACCGAGCATACTTCTTAGCTTTTCGGTTATTTCCTTCTCGCGTTTTTCGATACCCTTTACGCCGTCCGAGAACATTTCCTCGCTCATTTCAACATTAACCTCAAATGTATCGGTATTGTTTACTCTGTCTACTACTATCTGATAGTTAGGTGTTATATCTCCGCCGACTTTAAGTAAAACTTCCTCAATCTGAGACGGGAATACATTAACGCCTCTGATAATAAGCATATCGTCGGTTCTGCCCTGAGGCTTATTCATTCTGACATGGGTTCTTCCGCACTTACACTGCTCATAATTTAGCGAACAGATATCCCTTGTTCTGTATCTTATAAGGGGGAAGCCCTCTTTAGTGATTGTAGTAAATACAAGCTCACCCTGAGCACCCTCAGGTAAAACCTCGCCTGTATCGGGGTCGATAATTTCGGGGATAAAGTTATCCTCGCAAACGTGCATTCCGCACTGATATTCGCACTCATACGAAACGCCCGGTCCCATAATTTCGGAAAGACCGTAAATATCGTAAGCCTTAAGACCTAATTTTTCTTCTATCTGAGCGCGCATTTCCTCAGTCCAAGGCTCTGCACCGAAGATACCTGCCTTGAGTTTCAGTTGGTCTTTAACACCCATCTCCTCTATTACCTCACCGAGATACATAGCATAAGACGGTGTACAGCACAAAACGGTAGCGCCGAAATCTATCATTGTTTGAATCTGACGCTGAGTATTACCCGAGGAAATCGGAATAGCTGTAGCGCCTATTCTAACTGCGCCGTCGTGTGCACCGAAGCCGCCTGTGAAAAGTCCCAAACCGTAGGATACCTGAACGAAGGAATTCTCGTCACCGCCTGTAGCTATAAGCATTCTTGCAAAGCAATCTGCCCACATTTCAAGGTCGTTATCGGTATAGCCTACTACTATCTGCTTGCCTGTTGTACCTGAAGAGGCATGAACACGCCTGATATCCTTCATAGGCACAGCAAAAAGACCGTAGGGGTAATAATCTCTTAAATCCTGTTTATACGAAAAAGGAAGACGGTGTAGGTCTTCTACGCCCTTAATGTCTTCAGGCTTTAAGCCTTTTTCGTCCATACGAATTCTAAAAAGCTCTACATTTTCGTACATCCTTTTTACCTGCGCAACGAGACGCTCACTTTGAAGAGCGGTAAGCTCGTCGCGAGGCATAGTTTCGATTTTTTCTTGCCAGAATTTCATTTTACCTCGCCTCCATAGTTTTAATAAAGAAAAATATAGATTAATAATTGTAACCTAGCTCAAAAGCTTTTAAGTTTACCTCTAAGAACTTTGGCGGAACGGTTGTTTTAATGGTCTCAACCCAATTTTCATAAGGAATATCCGAGCTTTTTGCCATTACGCCGATAAGCACAACATTTACTGCCTTCGCATTTCCTGCCGCTTCTGCAAGTTTTAGCGCGTCTACTAAAACAGTGTCTACGCTGTCAGCTAACTTCTTCTCAATATCTGCAGGATATTCTGCAGCGCCTGTGATTACGGGCATCGGGTCAATTTTTTGGGTATTTACTATAAGCTTTCCGCCCTTTTTAAGATAAGGTAACGCTCTGTAAGCCTCAAGTAATTCAAAAGCCAAAATAACATCGGCAGAGCCTTTATCTACTATCGGAGAATAAACCGCTTCACCGTATTTTACATAGGTTACTACCGAGCCGCCTCTCTGGCTCATACCGTGAACCTCAGAGACCTTAACATCAAAGCCCTCGTTAATAACGGTGTTACCTAAAATTCTGCTGGCAAGAAGGGTACCCTGTCCGCCTACGCCGACAATCATAATATTCTTAGTCATATTAGTTACCCTCCTTTTCAATTGCTTTAAAGGGACATACATTTACGCAAAGTCCGCAACCGTTACACTGTGTACGGTCAATTACTACCTTGTTATCCTTAATAGAAATTGCAGGACAACCAAGCTTCATACAAGCCTTGCAGTTTTTGCAGTTTTCGTTAATCCTGCAGTGGCCTGTGTATTTAACTGTTTTAAGAAGTGCACAAGGTCTTTGAGCGATGATAACCGACGGCTCCTCGCGCTCAACCTCTGCCTTTACTACCTTTTCAAACTCCTTAACATCAAAGGGGTCGCAAACGGCGATATGCTCAACACCGATTGCCTTGCAAAGAGCAACCAAATTTACCTGTTTTGTCTCTTCCCCTCTAATTGTATAACCTGTTGTGGGGTTATCCTGATGGCCTGTCATACCCGTAATCGAGTTATCAAGAATAATAACGGTATTAGCGCCCTTATTATAAACGATATCAACAAGACCTGTAATTCCCGAATGCATAAAGGTAGAGTCGCCAATAACGGAAACGAGCTTTTTATTAAATTCAGCTCCCCTTGCCTTTGCCATACCGAGAGCCGCACTAACAGATGCACCCATACAAATTGTTGTATCAACCGAGGCTAAGGGTGCTACGGCACCAAGCGTATAGCAACCGATATCGCCCGAAACGGTTAACCCCAACTTTTTAAGCACATAGAAGGTTCCTCTGTGTGGACAGCCGGCGCACATTACAGGCGGTCTTGCAGGGATAGCTTCTGAAAGGTCAGTAAACTCTGCAAAATCCTCACCCAAAACTGCCTTTTTAATCATAGCAGGGTTATATTCGCCGAGTAATGTAAATACTTCCTTGCCCTTTACATTTGTAACGCCGAGCGATTTTAAATATGTTTCGATAACGGGGTCTAATTCCTCAACAACGAACACTGTATCGTGAGCATCGCAAAATGCCTTTAACTTTTTATCGGGAAGCGGATACACTGCACCGAGCTTAAGATAGTCAACACTATCGCCCAGCGCCTCTTTTGCATACATATAGGAAATACCCGCTGTGATAACACCGATTTTAGAGCCGTTTTCCTCTGTTTTGTTAAATTCGCAGGTTTCTGCCCACTCTTTTAAAGCGGAAATTCTATCCTCAACAACTACATGACGCTTTACAGCATTTGCAGGCATCATAACATACTTGCCGATGTTTTTCTCATAGGGTTTAAGCTCTATATCCTGTTTTTCCTCAAGCTCTACAAGGCTCTGAGAGTGGGAAACTCTAGTAGAAAGTCTGATAAACACAGGGGTATCAAATTCTTCGGACACTGCGAATGCCGACTTTGTAAATTCCTTACATTCTGCAGAATCAGCAGGCTCTAGCATTAAAATCTTGGAAGCCTCAGCATAATGCCTCGAATCCTGTTCGTTCTGAGAAGAATGCATACCGGGATCGTCTGCAACACAAAAAACCAAACCGCCGTTTACACCTGTGTAGCTTACTGTAAAAACAGGGTCTGCCATAACATTAAGACCTACATGCTTCATACAGCTCATAGCACGAGCGCCGCCGATAGATGCACCGATTGCAACCTCTGCCGCTACCTTTTCGTTAGGCGACCATTCAGCGTAAATATCGTCAAACTTTACGATTTCTTCTGTGATTTCTGTACTGGGGGTGCCGGGATATGAAGCTACAACCCTAACGCCTGCTTCATAAGCGCCTCTGGCTACCGCCGCATTACCAATAAGTAATTTTTTCATTATGTAAATCCCTTCGATAAAATTTTTATATCTTTATTTTAACCGATTTCGTTTTGTTGTGCAACTACACTTTCGCCGCAATATTTCTCACGAAGCTTTGGCTTCTCGATTTTTCCCGTAGGATTACGGGGTACATCGGCAAATATAATTTTTCTCGGTCTTTTATATCTCGGTAAATCAAGACAGAATTCCTCAATTTCAGCCTCAGTTGCTGAAAGTCCCTCTTTAATCTGAATAATAGCTGCCGCTATTTCACCGAGACGAGCGTCAGGAAGACCTATAACCGCAACGTCGCTTATCTTATCGTGACGGCGCAAGAAGTCCTCAATCTGCACAGGGTAAAGGTTTTCGCCGCCCGAGATTATAACATCTTTTTTGCGGTCTACGAGAAAGATAAATCCGTCCTCATCCTCGCACGCCATATCGCCTGTATGTAGCCACTCGCCTCTAAGAACATCGGCAGTTGCCTTTTCGTCCTTATAGTAAGCCGTCATAACACCGGGGCCCTTTACTGCAAGCTCACCTACTTCGCCGCGCTGTACGGTGTTGCCCTTTTCGTCAACAATCTTTGTTTCCCATCCAAAGCCTGCCTTACCGATAGCGCCAACCTTATGCTCGTTTTCAACACCCAAATGTACACAACCGGGACCTATCGACTCGGACAATCCGTAGTTTGTATCATAGCTATGATTCGGGAAGTGCTGCTTCCATCTCTTTATAAGACTTGGCGGTACAGGCTGAGCGCCTATATGCATAAGTCTCCACTTAGATAAATCGTAATCCTCAAGATTTATCTCTCCGCGTTCAACCGCATCCAAAATATCCTGAGCCCACGGAACTAAAAGCCATACTATAGAACAACCCTCGTCCGAAACGGCTTTAAGTATCCATTCAGGTTTTATTCCCTTTAGAATGACCGCTTTGCCGCCTACTAAAAATGAGCCGAACCAATGCATCTTGGCGCCTGTATGGTATAGAGGCGGTATGCATAAAAATACATCGTCCTTAGTTTGCGAGTGGTGGTTTTGCTCGGTCATAGCGGCGTGCATAAGACTTCTGTGCTTATGAATAATAGCCTTAGGAAAGCCTGTTGTACCCGAAGAAAAATAAATTGCGGCAAAATCGCCGTCACAAAGTTTAATTGCGGGATTTTTTGTCGAACAGTAGGCTACCAAATCATCATAGCTTTCTGCAAAGCTCGGGCAATCTTCACCGAGATATAGCCAAGTCTTAATTCGGCTTACCTTATTGCAAATAGCCTCCACTCTGCCCGTAAATTCAGGGCCGAAAACAATAAAATCAACATCGGCTAAATCTAAGCAGTATTTAATTTCGTCAGCTGCATAGCGGTAATTAAGCGGAACCGCCATAGCTCCCGTTTTAAGAACTCCGAAATAGATAGGCAGCCATTCCATACAGTTCATCAAAAGGATTGCTACCTTATCACCCTTTTTAATGCCACGGGTAAGCAGTAGATTTGCAAATCGGTTTGCCTTTTTATTAAATTCGCCCCAAGTAATTTCCTTGCGGTATGCTTCGTTCGGATTGTTCACTATAAGCGAATATTCCTGCCAAGTCATTCTTGAGTTTTCGTAGGATTTCGGGTTTATCTCCACAAGACTCACATCATTAGGATAAAAATCCGCATTTTTTTGTAAAATTTCGGTGATGGGCATTGAGCTTCCTCCAAAAAAGTATATTTTAAATTGTCTTTAAAAACGCCAACAAGTGCAGAGGCTTTTTTGCCTCTGCACTTAGACTTTAAACTATTATTCGCCGAGAGATTCCTTCGCCTGAACTACAACCTCTCTGTTATAGCAAGAAAAGATTTCCTCAACCTTTGCTTTATCGGGTTTTGAGGTAATAAGGCTGACTACGGGAACTATGATAAGTCCCAAAAGCATTACTACTACACCGCAGTTTATCGGGGACTGTAAAACGGTTGGGAACTGCGCTCTGAAAAGCATATTCAAAACCATTACTGCAGCACCTACTATGAAGTTTACAAGCACAGCCGCTTTTGTGGTGCGCTTCCAATAAAGTCCGTATAAGAAGGGGGCTAAGAAGCAACCCGCTAAAGCACCCCAAGAGATACCCATCATATCTGCTATGTAGCCGAGCTTATCTTTGTTGATTGCGATAACCGCTGAAACCACAATAAATACCACAATAAAAACTCGCATTGTAAGAACCTGTTTTTTCTCGCTCATTTTCTTTACTAAATGGCCTTTTATAAGGTCAAGCGTCAAGGTAGAGCTTGAAGTAAGCACTAAAGACGAGAGTGTAGACATAGAAGCCGAAAGAACAAGTACTATTACTACACCAATCAGTACATCAGGCAGACTTTCGAGCATTTTTGGAATTATTGCATCGTATCCGCCCTCAGGCATACCGTTTGTGACATTGAGCTTGCCCTCAAAAAGTCTGCCAAAGCCGCCGAGGAAATAGCATCCGCCGGCAACAATTATTGCAAACACGGTAGAAATAACGGTACCTTTATTTATATCCTTTTCGCTCTTTATTGAATAGAACTTTTGCACCATCTGAGGAAGACCCCAAGTACCGAGCGAGGTTAGAATTACTACGAATAAAAGACCTAACGGGTCAGGGCCGAAGAAAGAGGCAAAGGCACCCGGAGCGGCACCTTCAAGCTCAACCTCAGCGAGAGTATTAAGCGACTCAATAAATCCGCCGTTTTGAGAGAGCACTGCGGCAATTACCAAGACTATGCCCACTATCATAATGATACCCTGAATAAAGTCGTTGATAGCGGTTGCCATATATCCGCCGGCTATTACATAAATACCTGTTAGCACCGCCATTACTATAACGCAAACCGAGTAATCAATACCGGGAAACGCCATTGAGAAAAGTCTCGAAAGACCGTTATAAAGAGAGGCGGTATAAGGAATCAAGAAAATGAAAACTATTATAGAGGCTACAATTTTTAAAGCGGGACTTAAATATCTCTTTCCAAAGAACTCGGGCATAGTAGCCGATTCAAGACCCTGAGACATAAGTCTTGTTCTTCTTCCCAAAACTATCCAAGCAAGCAGAGAGCCTAAAACTGCGTTGCCAATACCAATCCAAGTAGAAGCAACACCGTACTTCCAACCGAACTGACCGGCATACCCTACAAAGATTACGGCAGAAAAATAAGATGTTCCGTAAGCAAAAGCCGTAAGCCACGGACCTACTGCCCTGCCGCCCAAGACAAAGCCCTTTACATCAGTAGAATGTTTTCTGCAATAGAAGCCAACTCCCATCATAACAGCAAAAAACACTACAAGCATCAAAATTTTAACAAGCATTATTTTTCTCCCCTTTGTTCTTGTTTTCGACTTTTACATTTTAACACTTTAAACCCTTAAAGTCAACCCCTAAAATAAACTTTTTCTAAAATATCGAAAAAAGCCGTTTTCACCCCTTGAAAAGCTGAAAAAATATGTTAAAATAAAAGAAAAACTTTAAAAGGATGAAGGATTATGGAAAAACCCGTTTTAGTTGAAATTTCTGCGCGTCACGTACACGTAACTCAGGAAACCTTAGAAACTCTTTTCGGTAAGGGCTACACCCTTACAAATAAAAAGGACTTATCTCAGCCCGGTCAGTTTGCCTGTGAAGAAAAGGTTACAATAGTTGGTACAAAGTCACAGCTTACCGCTTCTATCTTGGGCCCTACAAGACCTGAAGATCAAGTAGAGTTATCCCTTACAGACGCTCGTACTATAGGCGTTAAGGCTCCTATCCGTGAGTCAGGCGATGTTAAGGGCTCAGGCGCTTGTAAATTAGTTGGCCCCTGCGGCGAGGTTGAGCTTAGCGAAGGCGTTATCGCTGCAAAGCGTCATATTCATATGACAGTTGCTGATGCTGAAAAATACGGCATTACCGATAAGCAGATTGTTAGCGTTAAGATTGCTACCGAGGGCCGCGCTCTTACCTTTGACGATGTTGTAGCTCGCGTTAGCGATAAATACGCTTTAGCTATGCATATCGATACAGACGAAGCAAACGCTGCAGCCGTTCCCGGCAGCTGCACAGGTGAAATTATTGCATAATTCACTAAAAAGCGCCGAAGCTTTGGGCATCTATATTCATATTCCCTTTTGTGCAAAAAGGTGTTCATACTGTAATTTTTACTCTGCCTGTGCAGAACAAAATACGGTAGACAAATATTTAGATGCTTTAATATCGGAAATCAAAAATTGGGGCGGCAAAATTTGCCGCCCTGTTGACTCTTTATATATAGGTGGGGGCACCCCCTCTGTACTAAGGGAGAAAATCTCCCTCGTTTTAGATGCAGCAAGGCAGAGCTTTAATACCACCCCTGACGCTGAAATCACGGTTGAAATGAACCCCGAAGAAAATCCTGACGCTTTTTTAAATGCGGCAAAGTCGAGTGGTGCTAACAGGCTGTCTATTGGTATGCAGTCAGCAAATGAGGACGAGCTTTTATTACTCGGTCGCCGTCACACAAACGCCGAGGTTAAATCCGCCGTAAAAAAAGCAAAAGCTATAGGCTTTAATAATATTTCGGTTGATATTATGACGGGGCTTCCCCAATCGAATGATAAAAAGCTCCAAAAAACCTTAGAGTTTGCGGTATCTCTTGATATAGAGCATATTTCGGCATACATTTTAAAGCTTGAGCCGAAAACTCTGCTTTACAATAAGGCTTTACCTCTAATAGACGCTGATACTACGGCTGAGCAATATCTTTTGGTCTGTGAATTTCTGAAAGACCACGGCTTTAACCACTATGAAATATCAAATTTTGCAAAAGAGGGGTTTGAGGGCAGACATAACCTTAAATATTGGCAATGTGAAGAATATATCGGCATAGGTCCCTCTGCACATTCTTTCTTTGAGGGAAAACGATTTTTCTATAATAGCGACCTTAAAGGCTTTATCCGCAAGCCCGAAATAATTGAGGACGGCAAAGGCGGCGGTATCGATGAGTTTATAATGCTCTCGTTAAGACTTCAAAACGGTCTATCCTTTGATAAACTAAAGGTCCTTTACAATACAGAGCTGAGCCGAGAACTTTTAGGATTTATAAAAACGCTCTGCCTTCAGAATTTAGCCAAATTAGAAAACAATACGCTTTCCCTTACGGACGAGGGAATGTTAGTTTCAAATACAATAATTACAGAGATTTTGGAGAGAATCGTATGAAAACCTACAAAATACATCTTATAAGGCACGGCCTTACCGACGCAAATCTTGACGGAAGATATATCGGCTGTAAATCCGATGTTCCGCTATCGGCATCGGGGGTTGACGAGCTTCGTTTATTAAAGGAAAATACCGAATACCCTCATATAGACAGCCTTTACACTAGCCCGATGCTCCGTTGCAGACAAACGGCGGCCGTTCTTTTCCCCGATTTTGAAGCTAGTCAGGTTGAAAATTTAAAAGAATTCGATTTTGGCGACTTTGAGGGCAAAACAGCCCTACAGCTAGAGGCAAACCCCGCCTTTGCTGATTGGGCGTCGGGAAAGCTCGAAACGGTGCCGAACGGCGAATCTACAAGAGAATTTACAAAACGCATCTGTTTAGGCTTTAATGAAGTTGTTCGCGATATGATGCAAAACGGCAAAAATGAAGCGGCTATTATTATGCACGGCGGCGCTATTATGATGCTGTTGTCAGCCTCTGCAGTACCGAGACGCCAAACTGTTGAGTGGACAAGCGAAAACGGAAAGGGTTATTCTGTTCTTGTTACCCCCTCTCTTTATCACAGCAGCGGTATTATTGAAGTATACGATATTATTTAAATTTAGGTGATATTATGGTACATATCGGCAACGATTGGGATGAAATTTTAGCAGACGAATGGGAAAAGCCATATTATAAACGCTTACGCGAATTTTTAAAGCAGGAATATGCTACAAAAACTATTTATCCCGACAAACACGATATTTTTAATTCCCTTAAATACACTTCCTTTAAAAACACAAGGGTTGTAATTATCGGGCAAGACCCCTATCACCAGCCAAATCAGGCTCACGGACTTTGCTTTTCTGTAAAGCGCGGAATAACACCGCCCCCAAGCCTTAAAAATATTTATAAAGAGCTTTATGACGATTTGGGAGTACAGCCCGTACCCCACGGGGAGCTTACTGCTTGGGCAAAACAGGGTGTGCTTATGCTCAATGCCGTTTTGACGGTTAGAGAGAGTAATCCAAATTCCCATAAGGGTATGGGTTGGGAAAATGTAACCGACCGCATAATATCAGAGCTTAACCGAAAAGAGCACCCCGTTGTTTTTCTTTTATGGGGCGCTAACGCGCAGAAAAAGGCACAGATTATAACCAATCCGATGCACCGAAAGCTTATGAGCGTGCATCCTAGTCCCCTTTCTGCCTACGGCGGTTTTTTCGGCTGTAAGCACTTTTCAAAAACCAATGAAATTTTAAGGCAAAACGGACTTAAAGAGATTGATTGGCAACTGACATAAAACTACATTTATTGACATTTGTGACAATTTATGGTATAATTAAGCCAATAAATGAAAAGGAGTGTCTATTATGAAATCTTCAGGAATGGTAAGACCTGTAGACCGTATGGGCAGGGTTGTAATCCCAAAAGAAATCCGCAGACAGTTAAAGGTGGAAAACGATAAGGACAGCTTTGAAATCTTTCTTGATGACGATAAAATCATTTTAAAGAAATTTGCGCCAACCTGTATGTTCTGCGATACCCTTTTAGATACTATTCAGGTAGACGGTCATGTTATCTGCAAAAACTGTATCGAAAGGCTTTACGCTCTAAAAGACCAAATAGACTAAATTTATACTGATTTTCAAACCCCCGAAGAACAAAACAGTTTTTCGAGGGTTTGTTTGCACTATATTATTTAAAAGTAGGGGCAATTCACGAATTGCCCGAAAATGTGGTTGATTAGTGAATCAACCCTACATATTTGCAAACCCTCAATTTTTGTTCTTCAAGTCTTTTTTGCTCGAACGCTTGAAAACACAGCTGTTTGATGGTATAATAATTTTTAACGATACTTAAAAGAGGGTTTTGTTGTGTCTGACAAAAATAAACCTATTGATTTTGTAATCACTTGGGTAGACCCTAGTGACAAGAAATGGCAAAAAGAAAAAGCTATTTATGACGGCAGTACCGTCACCGCCGCTAATAGCGAGGTAAGATACAGGGATTGGGACAATCTTCAGTATTGGTTTAGGGCTGTAGAAAAGTATGCACCTTTTGTTAATAAAATCCACTTTGTAACTTGGGGACATACGCCCTTATGGCTTAATACCGAAAACCCAAAGCTGAATATCGTAAATCATAAAGATTTTATTCCCGAAGAATATCTTCCAACCTTTAGTTCACATACTATCGAGCTTAATCTTCATAGGATTAAGGGGCTTTCTGAGCAGTTCGTTTATTTTAATGACGATATTTTTCTAAACAAACCCGTATCCCCCGAAGATTTCTTCAAGGACGGACTTCCTTTAGACACCGCCGCCCTTAACTGTGTGTACTTTAACAAGGACACGGCGGCGCACTATCAAGGCTCGGATATAACGGTTATAAACAGCAACTTTGAATTAAGGCCGTCGATAAAAGCCAACCTTAAAAAGTGGACTAGCCTTAAAAACGGCAAGAAAAATGTGCTTAGAACTCTTCTTTTGTCCCTTTGGCATTGGTTCCCCGGTTTTTACTATCAGCACGGCGCCAACGGTTATTTAAAATCCACCTTCGCTGAGGTTTGGGAAAAGGAATTTGATATTTTAGACACCACCTGTCGCCACCGCTTCAGAGGCGAGTGCGATGTTAATCAGTGGGTTATGAAGTTCTGGCAGTTGGCATCGGGAAGATTTGAAGTAAGAGACGACAGCTTTGTTTACTGCAGACACATAAGCGAAGATAATTTTGAAGAGATATGCCGTGAAATTCCCCTCGAAAAACACGGTATGATTTGCATAAATGACACCGAAAAAACGATAAACTTTGAAGAAAAAAAGGCCCGTATTTTAGAGGCACTAAATAAAATATTGCCCGAAAGGTCACAATTTGAAAAGGATATATAAAGTATGAAAAAACAAAACGAAAATTTTGATATTTCAAAACCCATTGACTTTGTTGTTATTTGGGTAGACGGAAACGATAAAGAGTGGCAAAAGGAAAAAGCAAAGTATGACGGCAGTACAGTTACCACCGCCAATAGCGAGGTAAGATACAGAGATTGGGATAATCTGCAGTATTGGTTTAGGGCTGTAGAGACCTACGCCCCTTGGGTCAACAAGGTGCACTTTGTAACTTGGGGACATATTCCCTCTTGGCTTAATACCGAATGTCCAAAACTTCATATTGTAAACCATAAAGATTATATTCCCGAAGAGTATCTTCCCACCTTTAGTTCACATACTATTGAGCTTAATCTTCATAGAATTGAGGGTCTTGCCGAGCAGTTCGTTTATTTTAATGACGATATTTTCCTCAATGCTCCCGTAACCCCCGAAGACTTCTTCAAAAACGGAAAACCCGTAGATACTGCCGCCCTCGATTGTATTTATTTCGGAAAAGATAGTGCAGGATTTTTCCACGCCGCAGATATCACCATTATAAACACCTACTTCAAGAAAAAGGAAGTTGTTAAAAAGGATTTTAAAAAGTGGTTTAACTTCAAAAACGGTTACCGTAATATGATTAAAACCGCTATGCTTTATAATTGGCCTTGGTTTCCGGGAATTTACAATCAGCATGTTTCAAGCAACTTTTTAAAATCCACCTTTAATGAGGTTTGGGAAAAGGAATTTGACACTTTGAATTCTACCTGCCTTAACCGTTTTAGAAAAAGCGGAGATGTTAATCAGTGGGTTATGAAGTATTGGCAGTTAGCGTCAGGCAATTTTGAGCCGCGAAGCTATAAATTTTCACAGTGCTATCATATAAAACATAAAAACTTCAGATATGTGTGCAGCGACATAAGAGAAAAAAGACACTCCCTTATCTGTATGAACGACACCTCAAAGACTGTTAATTTCGAGGATAAAAAGCAAAAGCTTATAGAAGTTTTGGAGGAAGCCTTACCAAAAAAATCCTCCTTTGAAAAATAAATTGTAATCGTTTTTTCCTTTTAGTGCGAGGCCTTTCGGCTTTGCACTAAAAAGGAAACTCCCGAATTTTTTGTTCTAAAATAAGCCTTGACTTTTTAGATACTATATAATATAATAATTTGGTCAACCGAATATTTGCTGCTATGGCTCAGATGGTAGAGCGCGTCCTTGGTAAGGACGAGGTCACCGGT
>CAYXID010000003.1:0-60964 GCA_964465535.1 uncultured Ruminococcus sp. | reverse complement strand
GTGTATCAAACTGATTATGAAAACGGAATCAGTGTAATAGTAAATTACGGTGATACCGATTATGCACCAAACGGTGTTACGCTTTGTAAAGCAAAGTATTTTGCTGAATTAGGAGGTGTTGGCGAATGAAGAAAAAGACGCTTACTCTTGAGCAAAAAAATGCTTGGGTAGGAAGGGGATTTATGTTGCCTTTTTATCTTGGTTTTGTTTTCTTCTTTTTGCCTAACCTTATAGAATCTATATCATACATATTCAGCGATGTAACAATAGATATTTTCGGTGTTCATGCTAAATTCAATGGTCTTGATAATTTGGATTATATTTTCAATACTGACCTTGATTTTAAAGAAAATCTTATAACCACACTATTGGAATTACTTTGGAAAACTCCTGTCATTTTACTTTCCTCGCTTTTAATGGCGATTGTAATTAATAAGAAATTCTTTGGTCGCACAGTTGTAAGAGCAATTTTCTTTATGCCGGTTATAATCGCATCGGGTGTAGTTATGAATATGATACAGAACGACCAGATTGCAGCAAATGTTATGGCAGGCAATATGGTATCAGGCGGCGGAGGAGTAGTTTCAAACGATTCCTTAGAGCTTTTGCTTGCTCAAGCGCATTTGCCCGAAGAACTAATGAAATTGTTTATGAACATATCCAATAATATTTTTGATGTGCTTTTCAACTGTGGTATTCAGATGTTAATTTTTTTGGCGGCACTTCAAAGTATTTCTCCGTCATTATACGAAGCTGCTTCTGTTGAAGGAGCGTCCCCGTGGGATGTGTTTTGGACAATAACTATTCCGATGATTCTTCCGATGATGATAGTGAACTTTGTTTATACTGTGGTAGACACCTTTACATCATCCGAAAATCTCATTATGAAACAAATTCTTGAAAACATAGAGATTTTAAGACTTGGCCACGCTTCTGCGATACTTTGGGTTTTCTGTCTGATAATCGGTTTGATTTTAGGAATATTATTCTTTATCTTTAATCGCTATAAATTAAATGATATCAGCTAACGGAGGTGTGTTTTATGAGTTTGTTAAAAAATCACAAGAAATTCATATCCGTTAGCGGATTTAAAAAAATAATTTTAGGCACTGTGTTTGCCCTTATAATTTTCGGGCTTTCATACCTTTTCCTATTTCCGCTATTTTATCTCATAAGCACGGCATTTCAATCTGCTGAGTCATTGCTTGACCCTAGTGTTGTATGGCTTCCGCGGTCCTTTTCACTAGAAAACATTAAGGAAACCTTCAAAATTATGGATTTTGGAAATTCTGCATTATTAACAACCAGAATTACAATATTCAGTACAGCGGCATCTTTGGTTTCCTGTTCGCTCGTTGGATACGGACTTGCAAGATATAAGGTTCCTGAAGGCAAATTTATTTTTCTGTTAGTTATTTTAACAATTATACTTCCGCCACAGGCAACTTTAATTTCAAGCTATCTAAATTTCAGATTTTTCGATTTTGGAGGTTTGCTTGGATTACTTGAACCAATAACCGGATTTTCAAGTTTTAATCTGCTTAATACCGAATGGACATTTATTTTACCTGCTATTTTTGCAAACGGACTTCGTTCGGGACTCTTCATTTTCCTGTTCAAGCAATTCTTTTCAGGATTGCCAAAGGAAATAGAGGAAGCAGCTAAAATCGACGGCTGTGGTGCATTTAAGACCTATTGGCAGATTATGCTGCCTATGGCAAAACCTGCTATTGTAACAGTTTTGCTATTTTCAACGGTGTGGCATTGGAATGACCTTTATACAGCTTCTATGTATTTTATCGAGGGAACACAGCCTGTTATGCCGACATTAGATGCGCTTCTTAATATAATGGCTCAGGAAGGGCTTATGGAAAGTATGAATGCATCACAGGATTACTTGAGGGTATATATCGCAAGCGGAGCGTTACTTGCTATTCTACCGCCCTTGGTAATTTATCTTGTGTTTCAGAGATTATTTACCGAAAGTATTGCTAAAACAGGTATTGTTGGCTAAAAGCCTTCATTATAAAATTTTAAAGAAAAGGAGTTATTTTTATGACAAAGAAAATCATTTGTATTGCTTTAACGGTTCTTATGATATTCGGAACCTTCTCTGCATGCAAAAAGAATCCTTCTTCGGACGAATTTGTTACCAGTACAATTTGGGTGGATGTTGATGACCCGGATTCAAGCGAAAATGACAAAAACAATTCATCCGAAAGCAGTGGAAGTAATAGCAGCTCGGGTGGTTCGGTTACACCGCCTACAAATAAAGGCTCTATTTTAGAAGGCCTTGATTTTGGCGGAAAGACATTTACCAAAACAATTATCGGAACAGTAGGTAGTCAGGTAATGCGTACCATTTCTGCTTTTGAAGAGCAGTATAACTGCAAAATCAAATTAGTAAGACTTAAATGGGAAACCTACAATTCTCAGGTAGCTACAAGAATGGCATCAGGTGATCCGTATGATATTTGCGGTATTGCTAATCAGTTCTTCCCTGAATGTGTTGTTCAGAATCTTTATGAGCCTTTAGATAAATATATCAAAGAGGTAGACCAATATAATCCAAAAACCGGATACGGTATCGATATGGATATGAGCAGTTATTATAATTACAACGGCAAAATGTACGGTTTGGTTGCTCATACAGGCCGTTTAAGCACATTACCGTATGTACTTTATTATAATAAACTCAAATTTAAAGAGGCAGGCCTTGAAGATCCGCTTACTCTTTATAACAAAGGAAAGTGGACTTGGGATAAATTCTTAGAATACGGAAAGATTGTTAAGGTTCCTGCAAAGGGTCAATATTTAATCGGTCAGGATATACAAAATACTTTTGTATATTCAAACAACTGGAATCCTGTTAAATTCAAAAACGGAAAAACACTTACAAATATAACCGATTCAAAGTTTATAAATGCGCTTTCTAAATACAGTGAGATTTGTTCTACTGTGGTAGGACCTAAATCCTTCAGTGACAATCCGTCTGAATTTGTAAACGGAAACTATTATATGTTTATGCAGCAGTCAATGTACGGATATTTGGATTTAATGCCTAAAGTTGTAGCATCGTCTGCCTTTAAGAAAAACAAGGCTAATTTAGGAATTTGTCCTATTCCTGTAGGACCCGATAACAAGACAAATGCTTCTCCTGCGTTCTGCGGTCAGGGTAAGGCTGCCGGAAAAGGCTCTGACGACCCGCGTGTAGTTGTAGCTTGGGTTCTCTTTAGCAATATGTTTACTGACCCTGAAGCTAAGAATGACCCTTATACCTATAATGCTGAGCAGCAGGCAATTATCGATAAGATTAGTGATAATGTAATTCCGACGATGAACTATTATAAAACCTCAACCCAAAATGCAGCAGCTCTAACTGATGAGATTATTGAAGCTGCAAGAAAGGGTAACGACTATTCAAAGCTTATCTCGGATTATTCTAAGACTATCCAAACTATAATTAATGATTCTATGAAGCAGAAATAAATTTAATAAGCGCCTTCCAAAGTTTGAAGGCGCTTACATTCAAAAATATTTTATTCAGTTTTTGAAACATCAGAATTTTCAAGTGCTTCTTGTTGTTTTCTTATTCTGTATTCGCTCGGCAGCTCACCGTAAGCGTTGTAAAACAGCTTTGAATAATATGAAGCAGTGCTGAAACCTGATGTGTAACAAATTTGAGATATAGATAAATCATTTTGCTTCAGCAAATTTTTTGAGTATTTGAGACGGATTTTATTTACGTAACTATTATAGCTCATGCCCATTTCTTTTGTGAAAATTTCTCCTAGATAATTTTCTGAAATATTAAGAAATTTAGCTGTTTCAAATAGCGGGATTTTTTCACGGAAATGCATTTGAATATAGTGTATTGTTTGCTGAATAATAGGCGTAAGATTTTTATCTATGCTTTTAGCCTTGTAAAGATGATTTTCTTCAACATCTTTTATAATGAATAAAATGATTTTTTCAATTTCATTTTTAATTATAAGAGGACTCAGTTTTTTACGTTCATCAAAGGCTTTTTTGCAATATGCAAATGCTTCTTCAACTTTTTTAGTTAATTCTTCGGAGAACTTTGTTTGTAAAATATTCTTTGAGGAGGATATTAATTCAGCAATATTGGGCGAAATAACGGAAATATCAAAGGCGACATTCCATAACTTAAGCCAATTTTCAGGATAGCAGTTAAGGCAATGAAAATCAGAGGGAGTAACGATAAAAATAGATCCGCGTCCAAGTGAAGACTCTTGGTTGTTGATCATATGTGTTCCGCTACCTTCTGACACGAATTCAATTTCGATAAATTCATGCCAATGCGCAGTAGTAACGGCTTTATTGTTTAAAAATACATAATTTTCGTGAAGCTTTTTCTGTGTAATAAAAACAGGGAAATCCTCAGAATAATTCTTTTCGGTTTCTATGTTTTTTTGCTGAAAAACAGTTTGTTTCAATTTAAACATCTCCTTAGTATCAATAATAAACCATAAAAGATAAAAAATCAATTATTTTGTTGATTTTTTGTATGCAATTTATCTTTAACAGTGAGGTAAAAGGATGCTTGTAAAGCAATATATTAAAGATTTTGAAAAGCTTGGCTTTGGAATGTTTGTGCATTTCGGACTTTACAGTATGTTAGGTAAAGGTGAGTGGTCAAAGCTACAGCATAACATACCTGATAGCGAATATGAGGCGTTGGCGCAGTCGTTTTGTCCGAAAGAGGATTGGGCGGATAGACTTGCCGAAACGGCAAAAGCTGCAGGCTGTAAATATATAACACTTACTACACGCCACCACGACGGCTTTTCACTCTTTGATACAAAGGGCTTAAGCAGTTATGATTCTCTACATTCGTTATGTAAAAGAGACCTTGTAAAAGAATTTGTGGACGCTTGCAGGAAAAACGATGTTATACCGTTTTTTTACCATACACTTATAGATTGGCACGAGCCAAGCTTTAAAAATGATTTTAAGGCTTATTTAAAATATCTTCGTGATAGCGTGGAAATTCTTTGTAGAGATTACGGTAAAATAGGCGGTATCTGGTTTGACGGTATATGGGATAAACCTGATGCTGATTGGGAAGAGGACGCCCTCTACGGCTTAATAAGGCGATATCAGCCTGATGCAATGATTATTAATAACACAGGTATGTCGGAAAGAGGAAAGCTCGGTCATATCGAGCTTGACAGCGTTACCTTTGAACGCGGAAAACCACAGCCGATTAATTTAGTTGATTCTCCAAAGTATGTAGCAAGTGAAATGTGCGAAGTTTTTAATGACCATTGGGGATATGCAAGTGAAGATTTAAACTATAAATCTCCTGCAGAAATGATATGCGAATTCGCAGAGTGCCGCAAGTTTGGTAGCAATTTTTTGTTAAATGCAGGTCCTATGGAAAACGGATATCTACGCCCTGTTGATAGTGCATATTTTGGAATTATCGGGGAATGGGTAAGATATTTCAAGGAAGCATTGTATGAGACACGCCCTAGCGGAATTGAAGTTGTAAACAAAGCAAAAGATTTTATTTTAAAGCGTGATAACTGCTATTATCTTTTCTGTTTTGATCTTCAAATGGCGGGCGATGAAAATGTAGCATTAAAGTTAAAAGAAAACGAAGCGTACGAAGATATTTTTGAATTTAATGAAAAAATTGAGTCTGTAACATGGCTTGATAACGGTGCATCGGTTTCTTTTTCACAGAACGGCTCTTTTACAAGAGTCTTTACCGAGCCGTTTAGATACGGAAGAAATCTTGTTGTTCGGGTTGCCAAAATTTCGGTTTAATAAACCTGTAAAGTTAGGAGAGAAATATTAATGATAGTAAATAGAAACGGTGATTGTTGCTGGAGCGACAAACGTGATGAATTTGAGAAGAATAATAAAATTTATGAAAGTGTTCTTCTTAAGTTTACAGGTGTAAAAGAAAACGAGGATGTTTATAATTGCAGCGTTCCCTTCACATATAACGGCAAACGTTATATTTTTGGAAGAGTCGAGCCGCACGATAAATGGGCAACCTCAAGAATTTATATATTTGAAGAAACAGCAAATGATACATATAGCAAGGTGGAAAATGTCATTTCCTATCAGCTCGAAGATCCGTTTTTCACAATAATTGATAATGAGCTTGTTTTGGGTGGAGTAAATGTTACTAAATCCAAGGGCGAACCTGTTAATTACTGTACATATTTTTATCGTGGTAACGAGCCTTTTGAGCTTACTTATTTTACTACGGGACCTAATATGATGAAGGATATCCGCTTAGTACAGCTTCCTGACGGAATAGGTGTATTTTCTCGTCCTGACGGTTATGTAGGCTTTACCGTTATAAAGGATTTGTCAGAATTAGACGATAAGGTAATTTCTGAGGCACCCATTATTGATTTTATTTCGGGTGATAGCTACGGCGGATTAAATCAATGTCATTATTTAAGCAGCGGAATGATAGGTATGATAGGCCATATGGTTTATCCCAAAATCAACAAAAACAGTCAGCTTGAACGCGTTTATGTAAATATAGCCGCTGTCTTTGATCCAAATACTAAAAAAACTATAATGAATAAAATTATAGGTACACGAAGATCATATCCTGAATCAGAGCATATCCGTGTAGGTAATAACGGCGTGCCGCTTGATGACTGTGCCTTTACCAGCGGAATTGTTATGCGTGATGACGGCAAGGTAGACCTTTATTCAGGCCTTTCCGATGCTTTAGAGGGAAGAATTACCATAGATAATCCTTTCGAAGGCTACGGCGATATTGTTTATAATACAAATTTTTTAAAGTAATTTGTAAAGGAAATGAAAAAATGAAAAAAATATTGTTTCAGGGCGATTCTATTACTGATTGCTACCGTCCGGCAAATGAAGACGGATACATGGGTGCCGGTTATCCCGAATTTGTATGCGGCGAAATGCAGTATAAATACGGCGGGGAATATAGCTTTTTAAATCGTGGTATTTCCGGTAACAGAGTAACTGACTTATTTGCTCGAATAAAGAGTGATGCTATAAATTTTAAACCCGATTATCTAAGTATTCTTATCGGCGTAAATGATGTTTGGCACGAGCTTGAATGCCAAAACGGTGTTTCAACAGAAACTTTCGAAAAAATATACAGTATGCTTATTGAAACTGTTTTAAGCGAACTACCTGATATAAAAATTATGATTATGGAGCCCTTTGTACTGAAATATACAGCTACGGACTCTACAGAAGAACAACCACAGCGTTGGAACGCTTTTTATAACGGTGTTTTGGAAAAAGCGGCGGCGGCAAAAAGAATTTCCGAAAAGTATGCACTGCCATTTATTCCGCTTCAGGCAAAATTCGATGAAGCGGCAAAGCGTATCGGCATCGAATCGCTTACGATTGATGGTGTGCACCCAACCCCCGGCGGTCATAAATTGATTGCTGAAGAATGGCTTGCTGCTTTTGAAAAAAAACTTTTAGTAAAAAGTATAAAAACTGAAAATCACTGTTGCGCGTCACAATTTAAAAATCAATATAAGGGGATTTATGGTTAATATTTTACGGCGCAAGACAGGATTTCGATAAAAGGAGGTTAGTGCGAATTTTTTAAAAATTTTAAAAACTAAAAATTTTAGAAAAGAGGAGTTTTATGAAAAAAGTATTAGCAATTGTTTTGACACTTTGTATGCTGATTTCGGTTATACCGATGGCACTTTCCGTTACTGCAGAAGAAGCTACATCTGACCTTGTGTTTGATATTGGCGATATGGAAAATGATGTACCTGGACTTGCAGGTGACGATACCGGTGGTAAGGCTGTAAGTACAAGAAGTGACGCAGCAAAGAAAAACGGCAACTTTTCCAATAAGTTGTATTTTCCTGATGATGCTAACGGTCATATTACATTATGGGTTGAATCTAATGCAAATTACGACAAGCTTCCATTAGACGAGTATGTTTATGTAACCTTCTGGGCTAAAGCTGATGATGTAACAGGCTTTAGAGGTGCAGTTCTTGTAAACGATACAGCTCAATATGACTCTGAAAAGGGAAATAAAGAACGTATAGACGGTTGGTCCGGTCAGTTTGGTATCGGTAGCGGTCTTGGTTCTGATGGTTGGGCAGAAGTATCAAAGGTATGGACTAAGTACTATGTACCTGTTTCCCAAAAAACACTCAATGATACAGATATTGATTTTGAAATATTAGTATCTCAAATATGCGTTGCAGGTAATGGTACAATTTATCTTGACGATATCAACGTTGAAGTGCAGAATCCTTCACTTATTGATAATGGTAACTTTGAAACAGGAGATGCTAGTACGGTTTTAGGCTGGCTAACAACTGCATCACTTGCTCGTACAGGCGAAGAAAGTAAAACCGGTAGATATTCTACAAAGTATGTTGGTACTGACAATCAGTATGCAGAGTTTCTCATAAAGTCTACTGTTAAGTATGCTGATATTCCAAGAGGCGAGCAGGTTATGTTAACCTTCTGGGCAAAAGCAGATGAAAACGGCTTTACCGGAATGTTTGGTACTGCAAACTTCTCTCAGGGTACTGAAAACGATTGGTGGGGTGAAAACACCCGTTATAGATTAGATGGTCAAACTTGGTTGTATGCTTTTGGTGGCATCAATGGTTCAGAACCTAATGCTGCAAATTATGAAACCTTGTCTACCGAATGGACAAAATATTATCTAATTCTTCCTAATGCCTTAACCGATTCCGCAGATTATCCTTGCCTATTTTCACAATTGAAAATTATCGGTACAGGTACTCTTTATATTGATGATATCGATATTGAATTAGCAGATGTATTAGATAACGGTACCATAAATAACGGCGGTTCTGAAAAGAGTATGTATGGGTTTGAATATCCTGAAAATGTTAATGCTGCTCTTGCTACAAATGAAGTACACAGTGGTAAATATTCAACTAAATTCAGCGGTACCGGTGATGCATTAGCAAAGTTAGATATGAGAGTAGATTCTACCGGCGACCATTATGCAAAAATACCGCTTAATACTCAGCTTTATTTAACCTTCTGGGCTAAGGCTGATGATGAGGTAGGTTTCTCAGGATTTATCGGTTCAGGTAGTATTTATCAGACACCTAACGTTGATGATAACGGAAAACGCGACGGTTGGGCTATGACTGCTGCGTTTGGCTCTGCAGATATGACAGAGGCTGGCTTTGTTGAAATCTCTAAAGAATGGACTAAATACTTTATTAAAGTAAACAATTTCTTTACAGAAGGCTTTGATGGTGCTTATGCATATATAAAGATTAATGGCTACGGCGCTTTATATATTGATGACATTGCATTTGAATCCGTTGATGAAGATCTTTTAGATAACTTGGGTTACGGCGCAAATATGAGTCTTGGTACTGTAAATCTTTCAGTAAAATCCGTAAACTACGGAAATGTATTTACATCAGACTTATTTGCTAAAAACAGCTTCTCACAGAATGTTAAGCTTTCCAACACAGTTGCTGACGAAGCTATCGGAAATCTTAAGATTGATGTAAAGAATGCGGCTGGCGAAACAGTTTATACCGATATTGTTTCGGTTGATATCGCTGCTAGAGAGTATGACATATTTACTTTAACCGTTCCCGGTCTTACCGAATACGGTAAATACACAGTAGAATACGCATACACCGATGCAAAGGGAACACATAATGCACAGACCGAGTTCACTAATGCTAAGAAGAGTGAAAATAATTCAGGCATTTATAACATTTGTTTAGACCTTGGTTCTGAAACAGATGCTAGATATGACAGCATCTTTGCGACTCTTTCAAATTCAGGTGTAGAATATTTCAGAATTGATATGAGATGGGAAAAGGTAGAAACTGCAATCGGCACTTACAATTTCCCCGAATATTATGCACGTATGCTTGCTTCTGCTCAGAAGTATAATATGAAACCGCTATTTGTAGTAAACTATGATAACAGCTTATACGGTACTGTTAATGATGCTAATTTCTTCGGTAGTTCTGATGCTGTAAACGCTTATGCAGCTTTTGCGGCTAAGGTAGTAGAGACTTATGGCGATTATATAGATGCAATTGAAATCTACAATGAGCCTAACCATCTTAACATCCCTGCAGCTGACTATGCAAATATGCTTGAAGCATCTTATACTGCAATTAAGAATGTTAAGGAAACCGTTAAGGTTATAGGCGGTGTAACATCTACAGCAGACGCTAATTATATCGCAAGCATTCTCGATAACGGTGCAGGTAATTATATGGATGTAGTTTCTGTACATCCTTATGTATACAATACAAATGATGTTTCACCTGAAGGAATTGTTGATGATATTGCTGCAGTAAGAGATGTTCTTACAGCTAAAGGTTGCAATCAGCCGATTTGGGTAACCGAACTTAACTGGCCGACTAATGATACACAGTATGGATATACCGAAGCTGAACAGGCAGAGTATATCACTAGAGCAATGCTCAGCTTACAGGGTGAAAATTCTGTAGAAAAGGTATTTGTTTATACTGCTAATGATAACTATACCGGAAGTGACAATACTGAATATGTATTCGGTATCTTTAAGTCTGCAGATTATCCGACAGCTAATGCTGCAAAACTTTCTTATGTTGCTTTGTCACAGTTTGCAAACGCTACATACGGAATGACAGCTAATGGTGCTGTTAACCTTGGAAGCGACGTAAATGCATATAGCTACAGCAATGGTAATAAGAATGTTACTGCTATATGGAACACTACTGGCACTACTACAGTTAATTTGAATGTTGAGGATAGCGTTAAGGTTTACGATATGTACGGAAATCTTATGTATGTTTCTTCAAATGATGGTGTTGCACAAGTTACAGTAGGTTCTGCTCCGGTTTATGTTGTTGATTACATTAACGGTGACCTTACCGAAGAAGGTACTGTTGATATTATTGACTTTATCAGAATTAAAAAGAATTTCGTTAACAATATTTCTGTAGAGGCAATGGATGTTAACAAGGATTACACAGTTGATACACTTGATATTATCAAATTAAAGAAAATGATTTTAATGAAGTAATATCTAAGTAAATAATGTAAACCCTTTTGAGCCTGGCGTCGAATAACGCCAGGCTCTTTCCTTTAAAAATGACAGATTATTAGAAATAAAAAGTTTAAATTTAAAAAATCGCTAATATTTGTAAAAAAAGATTGATTATATATTACTGTTTTTTGTATAATAGAGTATATTAAGAGGTTGATACCGATTAATTACAAATAATAGTTTAGAGAGTGAAAAATATGTATCCATTATTATTAAAACCACCTGTTAAAGATTACTTATGGGGCGGAACAAAACTAAAAACAGACTTCTGCTTTGAAACCGAAAAAGAAATTGCGGCAGAAGCTTGGGTACTGTCTTGCCATAAAGACGGTGCTAATACAGTTATCAACGGCGAGCATAAAGGTAAAACAATAACCGAAGTATTGGATATATGGGGAAAAGCTGCGCTCGGTAAAAATTCAGAAAAATTCTCATATTTCCCGATATTAATTAAGCTTATCGATGCCGAGAACAAGCTTTCAATACAGGTGCATCCTGACGATGATTACGCAATGTCTGTAGAGGGCGAGTTTGGAAAAACTGAAATGTGGTATGTCGTCGACTGTAAAGAGGGTGCAGAACTAATTTACGGCTTTAAGGATGATATTTCTAGGCAAGAATTTGAAAGACGCATTAAGGATAACACCTTAACTGACGTTTGCAATAGTGTGCCTGTAAATAAAGGTGATGTTTTCTTTATAACGGCAGGAACTCTTCACGCAATAGGGGAAGGAATATTAATCGCCGAGGTACAGCAAAACTCAAATACTACATATAGAGTATCTGATTACGGCAGACTTGGTGCTGACGGTAAACCCCGAGAACTTCATATAGAAAAAGCTTTGGATGTTACAAAATGCATTAAGCCCGAACTTCCTTACGGACCAATTGGCGAAATCACAACACAAGGCCAAAACACTATAAGAGATTTGGCTTCTTGCGATAAGTTTACGGTAAAGCTTATTAATCTTAAAGACACAATGCTTATAGGTGACAAGAATACCTTTGCATCACTTCTTTTGCTTGAAGGCGATATAACTCTTGAGTGCAACAGCGCTCAATTCAGCGCTAAAAAGGGCGATAGTATATTTGTACCTGCAGGACTTGAGGTAGAAATAAAGGGTAATGCGCAGGTGCTTTATAGCTGTATATAATTTGTAGTTGTTTTCTTTTTAAATCCCGAAGCAGTTGGCTTTGGGATTTTGTTTTATACGCGCGGATTTCGGGGAATTTAAAATTGACATTTTAAAAAAATAAAGGTATAATATTTTTATATGTTTTATTTCCTTAAACAAAAAAATATCAAAAAGGGGGAGACGTTTTGGAAGAGAGAATTTTAGAACTGATAGAAGGTAAAAAATACGGGCAACTTAAAGAAATCTTTTCTGAGATGAATCCTACCGACCTTGCTATTATATTATCGGAAGTTCCGCATAAGGAGCTTACTGTGCTTTTTAGAATTTTACCAAAGGAGCTTGCTGCAGAGGTTTTTGTTGAAATGGATACCGATATGCAGCAGTTTCTTATTGAAGCCTTCAGTGATAAGGAATTAAAGGAAGTTCTTGACGAACTGTTTATGGACGATACGGTTGATATTATCGACGAAATGCCGGCATCAGTTGCAAAGCGCATTTTAATGCAAACCGATAAAGAAACCCGTAAAATGATAAATCAATTACTCGCTTACCCTGACGATAGTGCGGGAAGCATTATGACTACCGAGTATGTTGATTTGAAAACAAGTATGACGGTTGAAGCCGCCTTTGCGAGAATTCGCAAGGTCGGTGTAGATACAGAAACTATATATACTTGTTATGTTATAGATGCTAGTCGTCATCTTTTGGGCTTGGTTTCGGTTAAGGACTTGTTGCTTAGCCAAACCGACAAGACCATTGGCGAGATTATGGAGGAAAACGTAATCTATGCTAATACTCATGACGATAAAGAAGAGGTAGCAGCCCTTTTCGATAAGTATGACTTTTTGGCGCTTCCTATTGTTGATAAAGAAAATCGACTTGTAGGTATTGTAACAGTCGACGACGCTATTGACGTTTTACAAGAAGAGGTTTCTGAAGACTTCGAGAAGATGGCAGCTATTTTGCCGAGTGAGAGAACATATCTCAAAACAGGCGTTTTTGAAACCTTTAAAGCCCGTATACCTTGGCTTTTGTTCCTAATGATTTCGGCAACATTTACAGGGGCAATTATTTCTGCCTATGAAAATAAACTCACTGTTTTACCGGCTCTTATTGCGTATATTCCTATGCTTATGGGAACGGGCGGTAACTCGGGAAGTCAGTCGTCGGTTACTATAATTCGTAGCCTTTCTCTAGGCGACATCGAATTTAGAGATATTTTTAAGGTTATTTTTAAGGAACTTAGAGTAGGTGTCTTTTGCGGCGGCGTGCTTTGTGTTGTAAATATGGTAAAGCTTTATCTTATTGACTATCTTTTGATGAAAAATTTTGATAGCGGAAAAGAACTTTACGAAATGATTACCATTTGTATTACTCTTTTCTTTACCGTAATAGTCGCAAAGCTTGTTGGTTGTATTTTGCCTATAATTGCAAAATGTATTAAGGTTGACCCTGCAGTAATGGCAAGCCCTCTTGTTACTACAATTCTTGATGCGGTATCGCTCTTTATTTATTTTGCTACCGCAGGGGTTGTTATAGGTCTATGAAGATAATTTATGACGATGATTTTTTAGTTGTTGCAGAAAAACCCTTTGGTGTAATATCTCAAAATTCAAATGATAATAACAATATGATTTTCCTTTTATCAAATGAGCTTAACTGCGAAATTTTTCCGGTGCACCGTTTGGATAGGGAAACGGGCGGTGTTATGGTTTTTGCAAAGGATGCTCATACAGCAGCAATTTTAAGCCGTCAAATAACCGAACACACCTTTAAAAAAGAATATATTGCACTCGCTCATAATGATATAAGTCCTAATTCGGCAGAACTATGCGACCTTTTATTCAGAGACGCTAAAGCAAATAAATCTTATGTTGTAAAAAGGGAACGGCGTGGAGTTAAAAAGGCAATCTTATCTTATGAGAAATGTGGCTGTCTTGAAACAAAATACGGATTAATTTCTATATTAAAGGTTAAACTTCAAACAGGCAGAACACATCAGATAAGAGTTCAGTTTGCAAGTAGGGGATACTCTCTTTTAGGGGATAGACGCTACGGCGGAAGAGATAACGCTAAAATATTAGGACTTTGGTCTTATAAATTAGGATTTCTTCATCCAAAAACGAATAGCTTTGTTGAATTTACAAGTTTGCCCGAGAGTAATGAGGTCTTTATAAAAGAAATTCTCGAAAAAATTAAATAATTTATACTAAAAAGCACCGAATTTTCGGTGCTTTTTTAAATTTTTAGAAAAAATACTAAAATTTTATATTGACAAATTTTAGTATATGTACTAAAATAGTATCAAACAAAAGATTAGAAAAACATTTTTAAAAGCTTAGGGGGAAACAATTTGGCGAAAATTGATAAAAGGGAACTAACAAAGCATGAAATAATACAGGTTGCCTCAGAGTGTTTTTTAAAGAATGGATATTCCAATACAACAATTAAAAATATATGCGATGAACTTGGTATGAGTCCGGGAAATGTTACCTTTTATTTTCCTACAAAGGAGCATTTGTTGGCAGAGCTTATAGACTTGCTTTGTGATTTTCAGTGGGAAATGATGAAAAGGGAAGCAAACGACGGATATAGTTTGGTTATGGCGATTTGCCTTGAGCTTACTGCGATGGCTACGATGTGTGAAGATAGTGAAATTGCTAAAGATTTTTATCTTTCCGCATATTCAAGTCCTCTTTGTCTTGAAATTATTAGAAAAAATGATACAGAGCGCTCTAGGGAAGTTTTTAAAGATTATAAACCTGATTGGTCAGACGAACAGTTTGCCGAAGCAGAAATATTGGTTTCGGGAATTGAATATGCCACTCTTATGACGGCGGGTGACCCCGTATCCTTAGAAAACAGAATATCAGGTGCTTTAAATAATATTTTAGGTATATTTGGTGTTCCTGAAGAGACGCGTAAAATAAAAATTGAGAAAGTATTTTCTATAGATTACCGAAATATTGGTCGAAGCGTTTTAAAAGAATTTAAAAAATATGTTGAAACAACAAACGAACAGGCTTTACGGAATTTACTGAAAATTTAAATATTGAATTGACAATACCTAATTTGCAACAAAGAAAAAGGAGAAAACAGTATGAAAAGAAGAAACAAACTACTCAACAAAATTTTAACGGTATTTTTATCAGTAGTTATCATTTTGTCGTGTTTACCGATAATTGCAATGGCAGATACCGAAAATATCAATTTTACAAGATTTGTTGATGCTAATACTATGGATAATTGGAAAAGGTATTTTGACCTTGATAATCTTGATACATCAAATGCCGGCGGCGTATGGGCAGATAAGTCGGTATTTACCGATGCATCAGAATTTCCAAGTTCTGTAAAGATGATTGATGACGGCAAAAACTTTCTTACTGCACTTTCAGCAATCGCAGCCAATAAAGAGGTTGTTGGATACTCAACTGTACCTACAGATACAGTACTTATTTTAGACCTCTCAAATTCAATGCCATCAAGTGCGCGTACTCAGCTCATAACTGCGGCTAATAATGCTATAAAGAAATTACAGGAAGTAAACAATAATAACCGCGTTGGCGTTGTACTTTACTCAGGTGATACCAACCCTAGAACATATGGTAATGCAGTTACACGCCTTATGCCGATTGACCGCTACACAACCACCCGTAGTGACGGTAATTTTATACGCTTTAATAACGGTACTGTTTCGGTTTATTCGGGAGTAAGTGGCTCAAAATCAGGTGTCAATTTCGGAAGCAAAGCTTATGAAGGCGCTACTTACATTCAGGCAGGCCTTTGGGAAGCATACAAGATGTTTAATGAGATTCCCGATTCCGATATAGTTATCGGTTCTAATAATTGGCAGTCAGGCGAATCAAGAATGCCTATCGTTGTTTTAATGTCTGACGGTGCGCCCACACTTGGAGCTAGTAAATTTGACGATGTTGAAAATCAGACATACGGAAACTATAACACAAAAGGCGCCGATGTCGGTGACGGAAATTCAAGCGGTACTCGTGTAGGTCAAGGCTTCTTGGTACAGCTTACCGCTTCCTATATAAAAAATCGTATTGAAAATAAATATAAAGTGACCGAAGAAAACGGTGCAGGCAGAAGTCTTTTCTATACCCTTGGATTTAATCTTAGTACAATTAACGATGCTACTGCAAAAAGTGTTGCCGCAAGTGTTTTGAATCCTGACGGCTCAACAATTACTGATAGCCTTTGGGCAACCTATAATAATGCCACAACCAGAACTATGCAGGTACAGGTTGAAGGCAGAAACGGCGGAAGTAGTTATGTTACTGTAACCAAAAGTTCTTATGCGACAAGTAAATCTTATGTAGATGAATATTTCTCTGCTTCAAACGATGGATTAACTCAGGCTTTTGATGATATTGTTGAAGAAATTATTCTTCAGTCCCGTTATTATCCTACCCACCTTGAAGGCGGAAGCCCAGACTTTTCCGGATATGTTGAATTTACCGATACTATCGGTGAATATATGGAGATAAAGCACATAAATGGTATACTTTTGGGTGACACCCTTTTTGACGGTCATATGATGGCTTCAAAGCTTGCTGATACAACCTCTAACGGTTTGGGAACACCTGAAAATCCAACTGCACTCGGTGATGAGTTTATACGCTCAGTAAAAACCCGTCTTGGCATTTCTAATACCGCTGATGCACACGCACTTGTTGCAAAGGCTTATAATGACGGTCAGCTTAAGTATAAAGACGAAAACGATTGGTCTAACTATATCGCTTGGTATGCCGACGAAAACAATGCATATCTCGGCTTCTATGATGAAGACGGAACCGAACAGGTCCCAACAGATGCTGTTTATATTAACCGTTCTTATGGCTTTTTAGGAGAAACCAGCGGCAGTATAAAGAATAGCGATATGATGTATATGTCTGTTCAGGTAAAAACTAATATCCAAACAGGTAAACAGACTCTTACATGGAAAATCCCTGCATCTCTTGTTCCTATGATTACCTATTTAGTAACCTTAAAGGGTTCGAGAGTTGAAACTGCTACCGAAGTATCTATTTCGGTTGAAGACAAGGATAAAATATCACCTATCAGACTAATTTTCGAAACAGGTCTTCGCTCTGATTTAAATGAGTTTAACATTACCAGAATTACAGGTAACAGCATCACAGATACGAAAAAATCAGACGAAAGACATATAGATACAGACGGACACACCCGCCTTTTCTGGAATAACAGTTATGATATTTCAGCCCCAACTCACGACGAACACAAAACTGCGTTAGCAGAGTTTACACCGAGTAAGGAAAACGAAAGATTCTATTTCACTTTCGATTCTGCAGTTCACAAGAAAACAGATAACGGATATGTAATTGTAGGCGAAAATGAAACCTTGGACGAAAACGGCGAATATTATCACCGCAGATATATATTTGACAATGATGCGCAAGATAAAAAGCCTGTTTTCTTCTATGAAAAAATTTCTGAAGCTTCCATAAAAGCCGCTAAGGATAACGGATGGCAGAAAGACTTTGTAACTCTGGATAATACAAAAGGTGCTTGGGTAATTCCGAAAGGTACACCTACCCGTGAGCTTAAAATGTATGCCGAAACAAAGCGCAAAAATAACTCTAATTCTGCTAATATGGTATTCCATCCGTATGTTACCGAGCATAATAACTTCCGTTATATTGATATGAACCTTGGAAATAACGGACTATTGAAAGTTACTCCCGCAACAGGTATCAAAATTACCAAAACCATTGATATATTTGAAACCGGAACATCAGATACTTTTAAATTCCGTATAAACGCATCGGCTTCTGGCAGTTTTGATTCTTGGATTACCGCTATTAATGAAACACCAAGCGGTGAACCTACTACTGCAACATTCGTAAACGGCGTTTATGAATTTGAAATGCGCAAAGACCAGACTATATGGATTTCAGGTATCCCTGCAGGCACTACCTATACAGTTGAAGAAATTTCCGATAATGCAGATTATAAGATAAAATCTGTTCATGTTAACGGAACTTCAACAGGAAAAACTGCAATAGGCACAGTAGCTCAGTATTTAATGGATGATGTTTTATTTGTTAATACTGCTATCGGCGAGGGTGACCTTGTTATAACAAAACAGGTAGTTGACGCTAACGGAAATACAGTTGATGTCAATGATAATGTTAAGTTTACAGCCGAAATTACCCTTACCGATTCTTCTAATAATGCATTAATAGGTACTTTCACATCTTCCGCAGGAAATATCACACTTCAAAACGGTAAGTATACGGTATCACTTTCTGACGGTGAATCCTTTGTAATCAGAGGAATTCCTGAGGAAACCAAATATACAGTTGTTGAAAAAAATATTCCTACAGGTTTTGCACTGAATAATGAAAAGAGTAACCTTGAAGGTGTTGTTGATGCAACAGCTAACGATCAGGCGCTTATAGTTAATACCTATAATCCTGTTGGCACAAACGGTCAGAATATTGATGTTAAGGTTACTAAAGAAATTTCGGGTAATCGTCAGAACTGGCTTAATGGAGAAACCTATACATTTAATCTCGAGAGATTAGACCTTGCCAGAACTTCAGGAACAGTTATTGACACCGTAAATATTGGAAGCAACGATATCGATAAAGCACATTTATTCTCACTCTCATCAGAGAATTATGCTGCGCCCGGCACTTACTACTATAGAATTACAGAAGTAGAGGGTACACAGGGCGGAATTACCTATGATACCGCAGAGCGTAGATTCTCTGTAGTTGTTGCCGATAAGGATATGGACGGCGACCTTGAGATTATCTCTGTAAATAATGAGATGAATACCTTAATTAGCGGTAATTGGCTTGTAACAGCTGACTTTAACAATGTTTATGCTCCAAGTGGTGCTGCTACTGCAGCAGTAAGCATTAAGAAAAATATCAGCGGAAACCACGCGCTCAGCGGATATCAGTTTGCGCTTTATGATGCCGACCCGTCGTTAAATGCAGGTGCAAACGAGATAGTTAAATCAGGTCTTACCGATGCCGCAGGAAATGCAAAGATTACTCTTAGCTACTCGGCAGCAGATGTCGGCGAAACCTTTACCTATTATCTTGCTGAGATAAATAGAGGCTTAGTTATCAACAATATTAAATACTCTAATGTAGTATATAAGGTAGAAGTTGAAGTTAAAGATAATCTTGACGGAACAATTTCGGCAGTTACCGTAATCCACGGTTTACAGCAGAACGCAACCGTTCCAACCTTCACTAATGAATATGTTCCTTCTGCTTCCGATTTTATTACAATTTCGGGTAAGAAGAATATAATCGGTGAGCGTACACTTAATGCAAATGAATTTGAGTTTGCAATCGAGGCAATTACTTCAGGTGCACCGATGCCTGATATCAAAACTGTAAAGAATGCTGCAGACGGTTCTTTCTTCTTTGACGCTATTGAGTTCGGTGATGCTCATAAGAGCAACACATATCAGTATAGAATAGTAGAGAAAGACACAAATAAAATCGGCGGTTTTGATTATGACGGTACAGTTTATACAGTAACAGTTACTGTTGCTGATAACGGCGATCAGACTATTACCGCAACCGCAGTTATAAATAACGGAAGCGCTAATGTAGATAATATTGTGTTCAATAATACCTACGATGCTAAAGACGCCGAAGTTGTTCTTGAGGGTACAAAAATTCTCACAGGTAAAACCTTGCAAAACGGCGAGTTTGAGTTTGTGCTTAAAGCTGTGACAAACGGTGCTCCGATGCCAAGTCAAGCTATTGCTAAAAACAATGCTAAGGGCGAGATTGCTTTCTCAAAGATAACCTATAATAAGGCAGGCACCTATGTTTATGAGTTAACCGAAAAGAACGGCTCTAACAACAATTACCACTATGATAATTCTGTTTACACAGTAACCGTTACAGTAACAGATAACTCACAAGGTGTTCTTTCTGCAAGTGTAGCACTTAGCAAGGACGATATGCCGTCAAATGAGATTGTTTTCAGAAACTCCTTTACACCTGCTCCGATTTCTTACAACATTCATACAGATTTCGGCGGTGAAAAAGACCTCTCGGGCAGAACACTTATAGCCGACGAATTTGAATTTGCACTTATTAATGCTATAAACGGTCAGCAGATTGGCGAAACCGTTAAAAATGCGGCAGACGGCAAATTTAATTTCCCCGCAGTTTCACTTAACACTGCAGGTATCTATCACTTCAAGATAGTAGAGCTTGTTGGCGATAAGAAGGGTGTTACCTATGATGCATCTTCCTTCCATATTCGTCTTGAAGTTGTTCAAAACGATAACGGTGTTCTTTCCATCATAGATAAGCAGCTTCATAAAGGAACTGTTTCTAAACAGGAAGTAGGCGGTGTTCTCACCGAGGTAACTACCTATGAGAACATTACCGATAACGGCGAGATTGTTTTCAATAACATTTATAAAGCGGACCCCGTTTATCTAATTATCGAGGCTACAAAATCTCTTGTTGGCAGAGACCTTAGTGAAGAAGAATTCTCATTCGAGCTTTATGATGATACCAACACTAAGCTTGAAACCGTTAAAAATGACAAGGACGGCAAAATTGCCTTCGCACCTATATCTGTTGACAAAGAGGGCGAGTATGTATATACTGTTCGTGAATATAAGGGCGACGCTAAAAATGTAACCTATGATGCTTCTGTTTACACTGTGAAAGCAGTTGTAACAGATAATCTTGACGGTACATTCAGTATTGAATACTCTTATCTAAAGGGCAATGAAACTGAAACTGCGATAACCTTTATCAATGTTTACGAAGCACCGGCGCCCAAGCCTACACCTGATAAAAATTCTCCTATAACAGGCGATAGCTTCAACATTAATCTTTGGTTTGCTCTATTATTTGTAAGCAGCGGCGGATTAATTACAACCGCTATCTACAGCAAAAAGAAAAGTAAGGCATAATAATGTAATCTAAAAGCTAATCCCCACCAAATTCGGTGGGGATTAGAATTAAGGAGAAGGAAATGGAAGTTAAATTAGGTAAATACCGACATTTTAAGGGTAAAGAATACGAAGTTATAGCTCTTGGAAAGCACTCTGAAACTCTAGAAGAAATGGTAATTTACAAAGCGCTTTACGGTGACGGCGAGTATTGGGTAAGACCACTCTCAATGTGGAACGAAACTGTTATTCGTGACGGCGAAGAATATAAACGCTTTACATATATAGAAGAATAATGAAAAAACGCCTCAAATTTCAGTTTGAGGCGTTTTAAGCTTTCTATGCTATTATTTTATTTATTACAAACGAAGCTGCTAAAATACCCGCTGTAGAGGGCACAAAGCACATACTTGCAGGGGATGGTCTGCCACTTGACTTGAGGTCATCAAAAACACCTGTAGATACGGGCGGTTCATCCGACCAAACAACATCTAATTTATTAATATTTCTTTTTCTAAGTTCTATCCTCATTACCCGAGCTAACGGACAGGTATGAGTTTTTTTAATGTCCGATATTTTGAGGCTCGAGGGATTAAGCTTATTGCCTGTACCCATAACACTTAAAATCGGTATATTTTTTGAATTTGCATTCTCGATTAAATAAAGCTTTGCAGTGATATTATCAATAGCGTCGATAATATAATCGAATTTTTCAAAGGGTATATCGGTGTTGGGGTTAACAAAAACAGGGTTTTCAATTATATCGATATCAGGGTTAATGAGCTTTGCTCTTTTTGCCGCGACTTCGGTTTTTAGCGCGCCTACGGTTGTGGTATCGGCTATTAACTGACGGTTTATGTTACTTTCGGAAACAGTGTCATTATCATAGATATAAATGGTGCCCACACCGCTTCTAACAAGAGCCTCTAATGCAAATGAGCCAACACCGCCTATGCCAAATAGGGCAACTGTAGAATTTTTGAGTTTTTGTAAGTTTTTTTCACCAATAAGACCGATAGTTCTAAGAAAAGTATCAGACATAAATTATAACTCCAATTTTTTGATTAAATTAGGAATTTCCGCTTCAAAGCATACGCCGTATTTATCATTTGGGCGAAGTAGTTGCGTTTTCTTTATTGAACCGCAGGTAAAATCAACTGCAATCTGTGCTGCATCCTTTAAGGCTTTGCCGTTAAGAAGAGAGGATACTAAGGCACTTGCAAAAACATCACCCGTGCCGTGATAAAGGGTGTTAATTCTTTCAGAAAAACAGTATTCAATTTTGCCGTTTTCATATGTTGCAGCCCCTAGCTTAGTTTCTTCAAACCATACACCTGTAAGCACAACCTTAGAATTTGTAACCTCCGAAAGCTTTTTTAATATATCTTCAATATAAGCTTTATCGTAAGGACCCTCTTTATAGGGAATACCGAGCAGCATAGCGGCTTCTGTAATATTTGGTACTATTATGTCCGCCTTTTTGCATAGATTTAGCATTTCAAGAGGGAAGTCTTCAGGAAAGCCGACATAAAGCTTACCATTATCAGCCATTGCAGGGTCTACAATCAAAATTCCGTCTTTCTCTTTTATAATATCAACCGTTTTCATAACGATTTCAATTTGCTCTTTTGAACCGAGATATCCTGTATAAACGGCATCAACAGAAATTCCTTCAGATTTCCAATGATTAGCAACAGGCAATATTTCAGAGGTCAAATCGCAAAAAGTAAATCCTTTAAAACCGCCTGTATGGGTAGAAAGTATGGCGGTTGGGATAACCGTAGTTTCAATTCCTGCAGCAGAAATGATAGGAAGAGCTACTGTCAGAGAGCATCTTCCAAAGCAGGAAATGTCGTGTATAGCGGCAATTCTTTTTTGCATTTATATCACCTGATTTTACTGTTTCTTAATTTTTTTAGGGCAGAAATCCGATAGGGGACATATTTCACACTTTGGATTTCTTGCAATACAGTATTCTCTGCCGAAGAGTACTGTTCTATGGCAAAAATCGTTTGATTTTTCGGGCGGTAAAAGGCTTCGCATTTGCTTTTCGACCTTTAATGGCTCATTTGTAGAAACCAAACCCAGTCGGTTACAAATTCTGATAAAATGTGTGTCAGTAACAACGGCAGGCTTTTTGAAAATATCTCCACAAACTAAATTTGCAGTTTTTCTACCAACTCCGGGTAATTTAATTAGTTCTTCAAGACTGTCAGGAATATTTCCGTCATAATCATTAACTATAGCTTTTGCGATACCGATCAAATCTTTAGCTTTTGTTTTATATAATCCGCAAGCTTTGATATGGGTTTCTATTCTCTCTAAGGGTGCATTTGACATAGCCATAGCGTCAGGAAACTCACTAAACAATGCAGGAGTTACAATATTTACTCTAGCGTCTGTGCATTGAGCAGAAAGACGAGTTGCAATTAAAAGCTGAAAAGGTGTTTGATAATTTAGAGAACATATAGCTTCGGGATAGAGCTTTTCAAGTCTTTCGACAGCTAATAGCGTTTTTGCTTTTTCATCCATTTGCAGATTCCAACTTTAAGTCACCGAATTTGATTAATTTCATTTTTCTCATAGCCTCTGCAATTACAAGGGTAAGAGCGCCGGGAAGAATAAAATGCATAACCAAAATTTCGATTATGGTAATTGCAGGGGAAACGTCTGCAGAAATCATACTGTCATACGCCATAAATTGACCTACAAGACCTGCGGAGCCCATACCTGAGCCTACGGGATTGCTTACCATTTTTAAAACGGCTGAGGAAATAGGTCCTAATATAGCACTTGATATAACAGGCGGCAGCCATAAAATAGGTTTTCTAACGAGATTTGGAACCTGAAGCATAGAGGTTCCAAGACCTTGAGCAATAAGACCGCCGAATTTGTTTTCGCGGTAGCTCATAACTGCAAAGCCGACCATATTACAGCAACAACCAACCGTAGCAGCACCCGCAGCGAGACCTGTAATACCCATAGAAACACCGATTGCGGCAGAAGAAATCGGGAGAGTTAATATAACACCCATAAGTATAGAAATTGCTATACCGCCTAAAATGGGATATTTTTCAACATTTACATTAACAAGGTTGCCAAGCCATGTCATCGCAAGAGATATGTAGGGACCTACAAAATATCCTGCGGCGGCACCCGCAACAACACAGCTTATCGGTGTGACAATTATATCTACCTTTGTTTTTCCTGAAACCAAAGCACCGATTTCAATAGCAACATAAGCTGCTATAAAAGCACCTAAAGGCTCACCGGGTTTTCCTATTACAAAGGCTTCATTAGCAAGATTAGGAAAGGCGCCAATCATACCGCAAACCGCAGCCGCAACTGCAGTAAGGGGAGAGGACTTTAACTTGCAAGCAACACCTACACCGATACCGGCCCCCGTAAGTGTTTTAGCAACAGAGCCCATTGCGTTTAAATATTGAGCAACAGCGTTATCACCGATAAGGGAAGCGATTTGACAAATAATAGTGCCGATAATAAGGGTAGAGAATAAGCCGTATGCCATTCCCGATAATCCATCAACAAAAAGTCTGTTTAAATACTTCTTAATCATATTGGACCTCCGTATTACAAAAAATAGAATATTTTAATTAATTATATACCCTTTTTTGTGTCATATCAAGATTAATATTGAATATTTTTAGCAAAAAAATGCAAAAAAAGTTTACTAACTTGCACAAGATAATCAAATGTGTTATACTGTAGAAAACCACAGTTTTTTGAGGTGAAAAATGACTAGAATTTATTTTGTAAGGCATTGTGAGGCTGAGGGGAATGTTAAAAGAGTTTTCCAAGGTCTTTTAGATACTGATATAAGTGAAAAAGGCGCAAAGCAATTAAAGTGCTTAACAAAGCGTTTTGAGGGTGTGAATTTTGATGCGGTTTATTCGAGTCCGCTTTTAAGAGCCCATAAAACAGCAGAAGCGGTAGTAGGCTCGAAGAATTTTGAAATAATAAAGCGTGAAAATTTACGCGAGCTTTACGGTGGATTTGTAGAAGGACAGAAATTTAATAAGATTTTTTCAGAAAATCCTGAGCTTGAAGATATATGGCACAACCATCCGCAAGATTTTGCGCCAAGAGGTGGAGAGCCTATGCGTGACGGGTATGAGCGTATTTGGAGGGAAACTTTAACACTTGCTCGTGAAAACGAGGGCAAAACAATAGTTGCAGCAACTCACGGCGGTGTAATCCGTTTGCTTCTTTGCCGTCTTTTCTTCCACGATATTGAGCGTTTAAAAGAGATACCTTGGAGTGAAAACACCGCAGTTTCTTTAATTGAATTCGATAATGCACTTACCCCTACAATTATCTATTTTAACGATGTTTCACATCTTGATGACGCTGTTC
This sequence comes from uncultured Ruminococcus sp., assembly GCA_964465535.1. Lineage (GTDB taxonomy): Bacteria > Bacillota > Clostridia > Oscillospirales > Acutalibacteraceae > UBA737. Next base: position 35,478 of record CAYXID010000003.1, on the reverse strand, counting down.
GTTCTTCTTTTAAAGCGGGTTCGGGGGAATAATTATGATAATTATGTCAGTTGATTTAGGAAAGGCGCGTACAGGTATTGCTGTGTCTGATAGCAGCGAAACCTTTGCTTTTCCAAAAACAGTTATAAAGGAATATAATACTGAGAAGCTCATTGATAAACTAATTTACTTTTCAAAGGAATTAAAAGCTGAACTTGTTGTTTTCGGAATTCCTAAAAATATGGATGGCAGTAAAGGCTTTAGAGCAAATGAATGTACTGAAATTGCCGATAAGTTCAGAGAAGTGAGTAAACTTGAAACTGTTATGTGGGACGAAAGGTGCACAACCGTTTCGGCATATACAGCTCTTAATTATTCGGGTACTTTCGGTAAAAAGCGAAAAGAGGTTGTTGACGCTGTAGCGGCAACGATAATTCTCGAAGATTACCTAGCCTTTAGAAAAAATCAAAAATAAAAAAGCTATTCTGAATATTCAGAATAGCTTTTTTATTGGTGTACGATTGTTCATAAAAATAGAGCCTCAACTACGCGAATTGCGTGTCGAGGCTCTCGGATGGTGCCGGTGGCCGGACTCGAACCGGCACGCTGTCGCCAGCGGTGGATTTTGAGTCCACTACGTCTGCCAATTCCATCACACCGGCATGGTGTAAAAAGCAAAAAAATAAATGTAAATTTATAATGACTAAACAATACGCCGTTACGTGACTCTTGCGGTGCCCGACGACTCGTTACTGCCGTAACTCGCTTGTCGACCACGGCGCCTTTTTCACCGTCGCTCAATCCTCCACAGGAGGCGCTTGGTGAAAAACTGCCAATTCCATCACACCGGCAAATTTCTTAACGAAATTGATTATACAATAAATAAATACTAAAATCAAGTCTTTTTTAAATTTTATTATCTCTTTTCTGCGGTATTATTAGAAATTAATTGCAAATAGTAAATATACGAATAAAATCGAGAAGAATATACGCTTGAACGGAGAATTATATGATTGCTACTCTTATCAGAACCATTATATTATATTTTTTTGTTACTCTCGGTATCAGAATAATGGGAAAAAGGCAAATCGGTGATTTACAGCCTAATGAACTTGTAGTTACACTTCTAATTTCAGAAATTGCTGCAATACCGCTACAAGATACTTCACAGCCGATAATTAACGGTGTAATTTCAATTTTCATACTCGTTATACTTGAAATTTTTATATCGGTACTGAGTATGAAAAACATTTTTATAAGAAAACTTATGAGCGGTAAATCGGTAGTGATAATAAAGGATGGCAGACTTGACCAAAAGGCGATGAAAAAGGTAAGAATTACCGTTCTCGATTTAATAGAGTTATTAAGAGGGCAAAACGTATTTGATATTTCTACGGTTGAGTTTGCAGTTTTAGAAGTTAACGGAAATCTTAGTGTTCTTTTAAAGGAAGGGGAAAGAACGGTTACAAATAAAGACCTTAAGGTAAAAACTAAAAAAAGCGGTATGCAGCTTCCTGTAATTACTGACGGAAATTTACTAAATGAGACATTAACCGCACTGAAAATTGATAAAAAAACAGTTGATAAGAGGCTTGAGAGTCGTTCGCTTAAGGTGGAAGATGTCTTTTTAATGTCAATGGACGAATATAAGAATTACAATATAATTGAAAAAGAGGAAAAATAAATGCATCGAATTATAGCGGCAATTATTATGATTTTTTTAATAATTTCTGCAATTATCGGAGGAAATTTGATAATAGCAAACTCTTACGAAAAACTTAATAAAGATATAGAAAAAATTATTGAAAGAGTTACTGAGGAAAAATATCCGGAAGCTCTTATGAGTGCAGAAAGTTTTTCTAAAAAATGGAAAAAGGAAAAGAAACTTTTAGCAATATTCTCAAATCACGGACCAATTGATGAGATAACTGTAAAAATGGGAGAACTTTTTGCGGGGATAAAAACGGGAAATCAATCCTTATCTCTTTCGAAAATTTTTGAAATCGAAAGATTGCTGAAGCTTCTAAATCACGAACAGATTTTGACTGTTGAAAGCTTTTTCTAAATATGCAAGACCCACTGCATAAATATGCGAAAAGTTATTGACATTTGAGTTTCTTATGTTATAATTAAAAGAGCAAAATTTAAATTTTAAAGGAGAAATTCTTATGAAAAAAATTCTAGCACTTTTAATTGCAGTAGTTATGATTTTTGCTTTCGCGGGCTGCGGTAAGGACGATAATTCCTTAACAGTTACTGAGGGTAAGCTCACAATGGCTACAAATGCCGAATTCCCGCCTTATGAATACTATGAAGGTGATAAGGTTATCGGTATTGATGCTGAGGTTGCAGCTCTTATTGCTGAAAAGCTCGGTTTAGAACTCGAAATTGTTGACGTTGCTTTTGACTCTATCATCCCCGGTGTTCAGCAGGGTAAATATGATATGGGTATGGCAGGTATGACCGTTACCAACGACAGAAAAGAAAAGGTAAACTTCTCTGATAATTATGCTAAGGGCGTTCAGGTTGTTATCGTTAAGGAAGATAGTCCTATCAAAACTGTTGACGATGTAGCCGGCAAGAAGGTTGGCGTTCAGCAGGGTACTACAGGTGATATCTATGCTTCTGACACTGTTGAAAACGGCGGTTATGGTGAGGAAAACGTAACTAAGTATGAAAACGGTGCTTTAGCAGTTGAAGGTCTTAAGAACGGCAAGGTTGATTGCGTTATCATTGATAACGAACCTGCAAAGGCTTATGTAGCTGCAAACCCCGGTCTTAAAATTCTTGACACTGAGTATGCAAATGAAGATTACGCTATCTGCTTTGCAAAGGAGAACACCGAACTTCAGAAGAAGGTAAACGATGCTCTTAAGGAATTAATTGCTGACGGTTCTCTTCAGAGGGTTGTTGACAAGTATATCAAAGCAGACTAATTTTTGTTGAATTTACAAAGGGCGGTTTTCGGACCGCCCTGTTTTATCGTAAATGTGAAAGGAATTTTGTAATGCAAAATTTTTTAAATTCCATTGTTAAAATTTTTACCGATATAGCTCACGAATTTGAGTTTGTATTCATCGAGGGCGATCGCTATAACCAAATGATAACCGGTTTTTTCAATACCTTAAAAATTACTGCAGGTGCACTTGGTATAGGTATTATTATCGGTATTGTTGTAGCAGCCATTCGCTCTACCTTTGATAAAAGCGGTGCTTCTATGAAGCGTAGGGGCGGTATAGGTTATTACATACTTGCATTTCTTAATACAATATGCAAAATATACCTTACAGTTGTAAGAGGAACTCCTGTTGTAGTTCAGCTTATGATTTCCTATTTTATAATCTTTGTCTCTGTTAAAGACGGTGTTCCGATTGGTATTTTTGCTTTTGGTATAAACTCAGGCGCTTATGTTGCGGAAATTTTCCGTAGCGGTATTATGTCTATCGATAACGGACAGTTTGAGGCGGGTCGCAGTTTGGGTCTTAACTATCTTCAGACTATAATTTACATCATTATCCCTCAGGCGTTTAAAAATGTATTGCCAACTCTTTGTAATGAGTTTATAGCACTCTTAAAGGAAACCTCAGTTGCAGGCTATGTAGGCGTTATGGACCTTACAAAAGCAGGTAACTCAATTGCGGGTCGTACATATTCTTACTTTATGCCGCTTTTAACGGTTGCGGTAATTTATTTGCTTATAGTTATGGTGCTTACAACACTTGTAGGTGCTCTTGAAAGGAGGTTGCGCAACAGTGATCACTGATAATGTTATTATCAAAACCGAAAATCTAAAAAAATCATTTGGCGATATTGAAGTTTTAAAGGGAATTACAACCGATATTAAAAACGGCGAAGTTGTTGTTATAATCGGTGCATCAGGTTCGGGTAAATCCACCTTTTTGCGCACTCTAAACCTACTTGAAGAGCCTACAGACGGTAAGATTATTTTCGACGGTAATGATATTACAGACCCAAAAACCGATATTAATTTACACCGTAGAAAAATGGGAATGGTTTTCCAACAGTTCAATCTTTTTCCGCATATGACCATTCTTAAAAATATGACTATTGCCCCAATAAAATTATTAGGTCTATCTAAAGCAGACGCCGAAAAGCGCGCTATTGAATTACTTGATAAGGTGGGTTTAGCTGATAGAAAGGACGCTTATCCGTCACAGCTTTCGGGTGGACAAAAGCAGCGTGTTGCTATTGTAAGAGCTCTTTGTATGCAACCTCAGGTTATGCTTTTTGATGAGCCTACCTCGGCGCTTGACCCTGAAATGGTAGGCGAAGTTCTTGCAGTTATCAAGGATTTGGCAAAATCGGGTATGACGATGGCAGTTGTTACTCACGAAATGGGCTTTGCTAAGGAAGTCGCTGATAGAGTGTTCTTTATTGATGAGGGTGTTATCGCCGAAGAGGGAACACCTGACGAAATTTTCAATAATCCAAAAAGTCCTCGTTTGCAGAGCTTTTTAAGTAAGGTACTTATCTGATTTTAGGTAAAATAGCTTTAAAATTTCTATTTTTAAAATCTCACCTTCGGGTGAGATTTTTGCTTTATAATTTACTTGCAATAAATATAAAATAATAGTATAATAAATTATGTATGAAAATGCACTCTCTTCAAATACTAATGAGGAATTGAGGAGGATGCGTTTTGGAAGAAAAAGATACTGAAAAAAATGAAATGGAAGGCGCCTATAAAAGTATTAAAGAATCAGGCTCTGTCACAACCTACGAAGGCAAGCATAAAATTCATTGTCTTACCATTATAGGCGAAATTGAGGGACATACTGTACTTCCTGAACAGAGTAAAACTACAAAGTACGAGCATATTATACCTCAGCTTGTAGCGGTTGAAGAAAGTACCGAAATTGAAGGTCTTTTAGTAATTCTTAATACTGTCGGCGGTGATGTTGAGGCAGGACTTGCCATTTCTGAACTGATTTCAGGTATAAATAAGCCTACCGTGACATTTGTGCTAGGCGGCGGTCATTCTATAGGTGTTCCTCTTGCGGTATCGGGCAAACATTCATTTATTGCCCCGTCTGCCACAATGACAATACATCCGGTACGAATGAACGGTCTAGTGCTCGGTGTGCCGCAGATGATGAATCATTTCGAGCGTATGCAGGAGCGAATCACCGATTTCGTTGTGAAGAATTCCAAGATATCTGCAGAGCGTTTTTCTGAACTTATGATGAATGTCGGTGAAATGGTTACAGATGTCGGCTCTGTTTTAAGTGGAGAGTCTGCAGTGAAAGAGGGTCTTATAGATTCTATGGGAAATCTCGACGATGTTCTGCAGTGTCTTTACAGTATGATTGAACAAAACTGTCCCGATTAATCGGGACTTACATAGCAAAAGCATTTAAAGGGGAGTATAATATTAATGGCTGCAAAAAAGAGAAAAAAGAAAACCGACAGCACCACTTCAAGAAAGAAGGCGAACACAGCTAAAAGACAGTTAAAGTCTGTTATTTGGTTTGCTATTTCTATCTTTTTTATTTGTGTTGTTTTCATAAAGGGTGAAAACCTTTGGAGTGTGTTACATAATTTCATTTTCGGAATTTTCGGAGTTACTGCCTTTTTCTATCCGTTTTATCTCGGCGCAGTAGCGGTTCTTTTTGCAATTGACAAAATAAAGCATAGGGTTGGAATTAAAATTCTCTCATCGGGTGTTTTAGTTCTTTTAATCAGTGCCGCTGTTGATATTTTCTCTACTGCTGCAAATGAGTCGCTTGGCTTTTGGACGCATCTCAAAAATGCATATAATTTAGGTGTTTCTCTTAAAAACGGCGGATTTTTAGGCGCTCTTTTCGGAGAGCCGCTAGCTTTAGCTTTTGGTAAAACAGGCGCTGCTATTACTATTTTGCTGTTAATTTTTGTTTTCTTGATGGTTGTTACAGGAACTACTCTCATAAAACTCTTTAAAACAATTGCTAAACCTGTCAAAACAATTTCCGAGCAGGCAGGCACTGTTTATCAGGAAAGTCTTGAGCGAGCAGAGGGTACTAATGAAGAAACACCTAAAAAGAAAATGAAGGTGCTTAAAGGCTTTAATGTTGATATTCCTGTTGACGATATTCCCGAAAAGCGTGAACACGATAACGAATCCTTAGACGATAAGCAAAAGAAGGTTATCAATACATATTACGGCGATGACGCTAAGAATAATATAGTTGAGGACGAATATAAATCCAAGAAAAAACTTCAGTCTGCACTTAAAACTGCAGAGGAGGAAGCCGAAGAAACTCCTCCTGAAAAGATTAAAATTAATTTTGAGGAGGAAACCGCAAAGGTTGAAAACGAGATTAATAGCGGTATTTCTCTTGAAACAGACGAAGGATATAAATTCCCGCCCGTATCCTTGCTTAAGGCTGCAGATTTTTCAAAACGTGCCTCTGCGGCTGAGCTTGACAGTACAGCCGAACACCTCGTTGAAACACTTAGAAGCTTTGGCGTTGAAACCCGTATTGTTGATATAAGCCGCGGTCCTACAGTTACAAGATATGAGCTTCAGCCCTGTGCAGGTGTTAAAATCAGCCGTATTACAAATCTCGCAGACGATATAGCTCTCAATCTTGCCGCTGCAGGTGTTAGAATTGAGGCTCCTATTCCTAATAAAGCCGCAGTAGGTATTGAGGTTCCGAATAAGCTTAGCGCTGTTGTAGGTGTTAGAGAAATTATTGAATCTCCCGAATTTTCAAATTCTAAATCAAAGCTTACCGTTGCTATGGGTAAGGATATCGGCGGTAATGTTGTTGTTGCCGATATTTCTAAAATGCCTCACGGACTTATTGCAGGTGCTACAGGCTCAGGTAAATCGGTATGTATTAACTCTATAATTATGAGTATTCTCTATAAAGCAACACCCGAAGAGGTTAAACTCTTGATGATTGACCCTAAGGTTGTTGAGCTTGGCGTTTATAACGGTATTCCGCATCTTTTAGTACCTGTAGTAACCGACCCTAGAAAAGCCGCAGGCGCTCTCGGTTGGGCAGTTGAGGAAATGGAAAAGCGTTATAAGATGTTTGCTGATAGAGGTGTTCGTGACCTTGAAGGCTACAATAAATTTGTTGATTCATTAGTTGACGAAGAAGAGGTTAAAAAATTACCTCATATCGTTATTATTATAGATGAGCTTGCCGATTTAATGATGACAGCGCCCCACGAGGTTGAAGACTCTATTAACCGAATTGCCGCTAAGGCAAGAGCTGCGGGTATGCACCTTTTAATTGCAACTCAGCGTCCCTCGGTAGATGTTGTTACGGGTGTAATTAAGGCAAATATACCCACAAGAATTGCCTTCTCAGTTTCTTCTCAGGTTGATAGCCGTACTATTATTGACGGTATCGGTGCCGAAAAACTACTCGGCAGAGGCGATATGCTATTTAGCCCTGCAGGTTCTACTAAGCCTAATCGCTTGCAAGGTTGCTTTATCAGTGACGAAGAGGTTGAATCGGTTGTTGACTACATAAAGGGTACTGATAAGCCTGAATATGACGATAACATTATGTTCGAAATTGAGCGTAATGCCGCAGTTGAAAAACAGAAGAAAACAGGTCTTAGTGAGGATGGCCCCGAAGAAGACCCTATGATTAAAGAAGCCATTCGTGTTGTTGTTGAAAACGGACAGGCTTCCACCTCGCTCTTACAACGCAAATTAAAGCTTGGATATGCAAGGGCTGCACGAATTGTTGACGAAATGGAAACAAGAGGCGTTGTAGGTCCCTATGAAGGTTCTAAGCCCCGTAAGGTCCTTATTACAATGGACGATTTAATGGAATTAGAGGCCGGTGAGGAATAATTGAAGGAAAAAACTGTCAAGGCAATTCAGTCTAAACTAATATACATTATTTCGTGTGTTCTGATTTTTGCATTGTTTGTTATGGTGTTGGCGGTATTTGACCTGCTGCCAACACAAAATGAGATTAAAGATTTCTTCAGCTATCGCAAAGAACTAGACACTCAGAAAGATTTCATTAAGGTTTTTGATTCCGGTGAAGCTGAAAGCATTATGATTTGCAGTAACGGTGAGGTTGTTTTGATAGATACGGGTCTTTATGAAAACAGACTTGACCTTACTTCAGAACTTTGGGATATGGGAGTTAAACGCATTGATGCGGTTTTTCTATCCCATATTCACGATGACCATGTTGGAGGCCTTCCAAATTTAGTTGAGAATTTTTATGTTAAAAATTTAGTTTTACCCGATTTGAAGGACTGTACGGAAGATTCCCTTTTCACAGTCCAAAAGGCAAGAAATGATGTTCTAAATTCAGGCGGTAATTCTTATACTGCGGTGCAGGGTATGTCGGCTAATTGCGGTGATTTTGAGATAACAGTTTTGGGTTATTATAGTAGCCTCAAAGAAGAAAACGACCGTTCAATTTTTCTTATGGCAGAATATAACGGTATTAAGTTTTTGTTTACGGGTGATGCATCCAAAACCGCCGAAAAGAAGCTTATAGACGATAATATCAATTTTGATTGCGATATTTTAAAAGTTGGTCATCACGGCTCGGGCAGTTCAACCTCTGATGAGTTCTTGAAGATTGCAACGCCCGAATATTCTGTTATTTCTTGCGGATATAAAAATCAGTATTCGCATCCAAATGAAGAGGTGTTAGAAAGGCTTGAAAAGGCAAAATCACAAATTTACAGAACAGATTTGCACGGTGATGTAACATTTCATTTTTATGAAAATCAGTATACGGTTTCAGCAGAAAAGCTGATACTGAACTAAAAAATTAATGTCCAAGTACTGCTTGTACTTGGACATTTTTTACTAATCACAACTTCTCTTTCTGAAAAGCAGTGAAATACACCATATACCCGCTAAAGCAATTACGGTGTATATGATACGGCTTAGTATTGAGTCACTTCCTTGGAAAATCCAAGCTACTAGGTCAAATTGGAATAGACCGACTAGTCCCCAATTTAATGAACCGATTATGGAAAGTGCCAAACAAATTTTATCAAGCATAATTTCAACTCCTTTACTAAGATTTTTCCTCAAAAATACAATATTTATACAAAAAATTAAAAAATTACCCGACTGATTTTAAAAAATCAATCGGGTGTTTCTTATTTATTTTAGAAGAACCGGTTGGAGTTGCTCGTTTTTTAGCGCTGAAGCTATTGCCTCGGGTATTTTGCTAAAATCGCAAACTAAGGAATTAATTTTATCAAATGCATCGTCCTGACCATAGGGGACAAAGAAAATGTTTTTTGTGTTTTGTAAAAGCCCGATATTTTTCGCAGTTGCTGAAAGCGCATCGTTAGATGCAATTCCAAGTACTACGGGTTTGTTATTTCTAAGATGTGCCTTAACCGCCATAGTAACGGGTGTATCAGTAATTCCAAGTGCTATTTTTGAGAGAGTGTTGCCCGTGCAGGGTGCCACGATAATTATATCAAGAAGATTTTTTGGACCTATAGGTTCAGCACCTGTAATAGTGTGAATGATTTTGCTGCCCGTTATCTCTTCGATTTCCCGTTTAAAATCGTCTGCTTTTCCAAATCTGGTGTCTGTGTTGTAAACTATTTCAGACATAATTGGTTTTATGTTAAAATCAAGACTTGAAAGTTCTCTTAAAGCCTCGATTGATTTTCTCATTGTGCAAAAAGAACCGCAAAAAGCGTAACCTAAAGTGACATTTTTCATATCATTTCTCCTTTTATCAAATTTATTACGGTTTCGGCTAAAATTTCTCCTGCGGTATCAGGCGCAATTTTTCCGGGGATAGAGGGAAGTTTTTTGTATTTGATTCCATATTTTTCTGCAAGAGCAGTGTCGAAACCGCCGTAACTTGATAAATCAATAAACAGTTTATCTTTCATATTTATTAGGTTGTTATCAAATATTCCGGCATCTACTGTATTAAAAATAATATCATAAGGTAAAGGAATTTCGTCGAGGTGATTACTGTTAACAAATTTTATATCCATAGCAGATAAAAGGGCAAAATCCTGTTCTTTTCTAGCGCTTACTGTTAGGTCACATTTAAAGCCTTTTAGACGCTCTGCCAAAATTTTTCCCGTTCTTCCAAATCCTATTACAAGAATTTTAGATTTCCATAAAGTATGTTTTGTGTTTTCTATTGCGTAGCTTATAGCACCTTCAGCTGTTGGTATTGCGTTCAAAATAGCGTAATAATCGTTTTTACAGTAATCAATGTTTCTCTTGCCGTCAAATATGTAATTTGCGGTAAGAAACAACTTTTTATTATATTTTGAAAATTGCGCAAGGGGAATTTTTTTATCGGTCTTGGGTGCGAAGGCGTTGATTTTATCTCTGGTTGTCGGTACGGAAAAAAGCAATATATCGGAATCGTCTGCATTGCCGTTATCATTATCCAAAAGACCTATACTGTCAACCTCAAAACCGTTCTCACTAAGCACCTTCTTTGCTTTTATTAAGCGTTCATCACCGCCGATTATAGTTATTTTCATATATAAACACCGTCTTATCTAAAAAAATTAAAGCACCTAAAATGCATCTCAGTACATTTTATGGTGCTTTATAAATTTAGTTACATTAAGACTTCTAAAGTTTTTCTAGAAGTTTTTCCCGTACATTTTCGTCTGGGTTTTCAATTACCAAGGAAACGAGAGCCTCCAATTTTTCACGCAAATCTCTGCCTTTGTATCCAAGTTTTAATAGGTCATCACCATTGACTTTAAGGTGCGAAACAAGGTATGGCTCGTTATTTTCTAAAATTTCTTTTATAAATTTTTGAGGTCTCAAAACATCTTCGCCAAAGATTGCTTTTCTATATTCCAAAGCGTCAAAAAGCATTTCGGGCGAGGATATAGACAATAATTTTTTAATTGCCGTTTTATCGGAATAATCATTAGCAGATATAAGCGTATTTAATGCTTTGCAGTAATGTTTTTCTGCATTTGAAGCCTTTAGGATTTCAAGTGAACTATTAATATCGGTGCTGGAAAGTTTTAAAAATGCAAAAAGCCTTAAATTATTTGAGTTTGGTAGTAGCGAAATCTTCTCTAAAGCTTTGCTTTCTGTAAGTTTAATAAATGAAAGAGCGCCAATATCTATAAGCTTCTTTAAAACGGCAGTGTTTTGACCGCAGACAGCTTTTTTGAGCTCTGCCATTATTCTTTCAAGACTTACATTTTTGAGTAAATCTGAGTGATTTAAAGCAGATGATAGGGTTTTAGGTTCAATACTGTAATTTAGGACACTTGCAAATCTGAAAAGTCTTAAAATTCTAAGGACATCTTCGCAAAATCTTTTATCAGGGTCTCCGACTGCCTTTAAAATTTTATTTTCTAAATCCTTAACACCGCCGAATAAATCAATTAAGGTGTTGTCAGGTGGGTAATAGGCGAGAGCGTTTACAGTAAAATCTCTTCGGGATAGGTCTTCATCAACACTTCTTACAAAACTTACACTATCGGGATGACGGGTGTCTGAATAATCACCCTCAAGTCTAAAGGTAGTAACTTCAACGGGTGTTTTATCTATGATTACGGTAACAGTTCCATGTTTTATACCGGTAGCAACTGTATGTCGAAAAATTTCCTGAATTTCTGTTGGTGTTGCAGAAGTTGCGATATCATAATCGTGCGGGATAGTGCCTGAGAGCATATCTCGAACACATCCGCCGACTAAAAAGGCGTCAAATCCTGAATTTTTTAGTGTTAAAAGTACAAATTCTATCTCTTTTGGAATAAAATATGCCATTTTTATCCTCCAATATAAAAATAGGGGTTTATTTTTTTACTAAAAAGCAATATAATAATATAATAGAGTAAAATATGGGGGCTTAAATTTATGAAGACTTTAAAAGCTGAAGATAAAATAATTGGTGCGGTTAAAAAAATTCATATGATAGGAATCGGCGGAAGCGGTATGTGTCCATTAGCCGAAATTCTTCATTCTAAAGGATATGAGCTTACCGGCTCTGATAATAACGAGAGCGCCCCACTGACCAGGGTAAAGAATTTAGGAATAAAGGTTTTTATGGGTCATAACGCTTCTAATGTTGAGGGCACAGAATTAGTTGTTTATTCTGCCGCAATATCAAAGGATAACCCTGAGCTCGTTGCAGCTAGCGAAAAGGGAATACCTACTATGGAGCGTTCACATCTTTTAGGTGCGCTTACCCGCCGTTATGATAATGTTATCGGTGTATGCGGAACACACGGCAAAACCACCGTTTCCTCTATGATAACACATATTTTAGTTTTAAACAAGATGCAACCTACTGCAGTTATTGGCGGACTTTTACCTCTTATTAATTCTAACGGTATAGCAGGGGATTCAGATATTATGGTCTGTGAATCATGTGAGTTTGTTGATACGTTTTTACAGCTTTCTCCCGACACCTCGGTTTTACTTAACATTGATAATGACCATCTTGATTATTTTAAAACTATGGATAATTTAGTTAACTCTTTTTCAAAATTTGTTAATATGTCCTCACTTTGCTATTACAACGGGGACGACGAATTAACTCTTAAAGCCCTTAACAACTTTGGCGGTAAATCGGTTTCTTTCGGTTTTGAAAAGGCCAATAAGTACTATCCTGAAAACATTAAAAGCGGTAAATACGGATTTTCTTTTGATGTTTATAAAGAGGGCGAGTATCTCACAAGTGTTGACCTACACGCACCCGGTCGCCATAATGTGTTAAATGCGTTAGCAGCATTTTCTGTATGCTTTGAGCTTGGCGTTAGCGCTGAAGATATAGCTCAGTCATTAAAAACATTTACGGGTGCCGGCAGACGATTTGAGTTTTTAGGTAACTTCAACGGCTTTACTTTAGCAGACGACTATGCCCATCATCCAACCGAGATAAAAGCAACCTTATCTGCCGCTAAAGAACTCGACTATAAGTCAGTAACCGTTATTTTCCAACCCTTTACATTCTCAAGAACTGCACTTTTAAAGGACGAATTTATTGAGGCACTAAAAATTGCAGACAGAGTTGTTTTAACTCCTATTATGGGTTCGAGAGAGGTTAACACTTACGGTATATCTTCCGAGGATTTAGCTGAAAACCTAAGTAATGCAACTGTAATTGACGGATTTGAAAATATAGCAGATTACATTATCGATACTGCAAGTGATGGCGAACTTGTTATTACAATGGGCGGCGGCGATATTTATAAGGCTGCTAATATAATTGCAAAAAAATTAAAGAGTGAGTGAAATTATGACAAAAAAATTATATGATGAAAACTCATATTTAAAAGAATTCGAGGCTACAGTTTTATCTTGTGATAAAACTGATGAAGTTTATAAAATTGTCCTCGATAAAACAGCTTTTTTCCCTGAGGGCGGAGGACAACCTGCTGATAAGGGTAAAATTTCAGGTCAGGATGTTTTAGATGTTCAAATTGAAAATGAAGTTATCTTCCATTATCTTAAAAGTCCGGTGAATGTAGGCGACACCGTAAAGGGTGAAATAGACTTTGATACAAGATATGACCGTATGCAAAATCATTCGGGTGAGCATATAATTTCGGGTATCGTAAACTCGCTTTACGGCTATGAAAATGTAGGATTTCATTTATCTGATGAAACAGTAACACTTGATTTTAACGGTATTCTTGACGATGCAATGCTTCTTGATGTTGAACTCAGAGCTAACAAGGTTGTTTGGAATAATGTCAAAATTCGGGGCTATTATCCCGATGATGATACCCTTAAAAATCTTTCTTACCGCAGTAAAAAGGAGCTTTCAGGTGCTATAAGAATAGTTGAAATTGAGGGCTGTGACCGTTGCGCTTGTTGCGCACCTCATGTAGCATCTTCGGGAGAAATCGGTGTTATTAAAATGCTTTCTACTGAGAAAATCAGAGGCGGAACCCGTATTTTTATTAAGTGCGGTAAAAGGGCACTCGACGATTATGCCGAGAGAGTTAATGTGATGTCTAAGGTTTCAAATCTTATGGCGCTAAAACCTAATGAAATTTTTGAGGGAACCGAAAAGCTTTATTCAAATTTGTATGAATTAAAAGGCGAAAACACGAATCTTCAAAAAAGATTAATTAATGTTTTAATTTCAAAATCATTACCCGAAGATTATCTTTTACTTGAGGATGGCTTTTCTGTAAAAGAATTGCAGCTTTTAGCCGACTCTCTTTACAAAAAGCACGGAATTATAAGGGGTGCTTTTTCAAATGTAGAAGCTTCTACATACTCCTTTGCAATTTGCGGAGAAGAAGCTCTTTTGAATGATTTTTTTGCCCGTTTTAAAGATTTATTTAAGGTAAGAGGCGGCGGCAGAAACGGTATGGTGCAAGGTACTGTTGAGGGAAATATTGAAGAAATAAAATCGTTCTTTAAATTTTAGATAAAATATGGTATAATACACGAAATAACCTTTTGGAGAAAATATATGAATTGGACCGAAATTAAAGTAAAAGTACCCGTATCTTACAGTGAAACTGCGGCTGCGGTTGCTAATATGACCGTTCCGTACGGTATTTACATCGAAGATTACTCTGATTTAGAGCAGGGTGCCGAAGAAATAGCGCACATAAATCTTATTGACGAGGATTTAGTTGCAAAGGATAGAGATACCGCCATTATCCATATTTATATTTCTGAATGTGATAATGCGTCTGAGGCATTTAGCTTTTTAAAAGAGCGTTTAGATGCGCTAAAGATACCTTATGAAGCCGACTCTCTAGGTGTTAACGATAAAGACTGGAACGAAAACTGGAAGAAGTATTTTAAGGCATTTGAGGTAGGAGAGCGTCTTGCTATAGTTCCAAGTTGGGAAAACTATGAAAACAAGGATAACCGCATAGTTCTAAATATTGACCCAGGGGCCGCTTTCGGCACAGGAACACACGCTACAACATCACTTTGCCTTAGTGTTTTAGATACTGAAATTAAAAATGGTATGTCGGTACTTGATATCGGGGCTGGAAGCGGTATTTTAGGTATTGCTTCTGTTCTTTTGGGTGCAGATAGTGCTATCGGTGTTGATATTGATGCACAGTCGGTTAAAACTGCAAACGAAAATGCCGCGATAAACTTAGTATCTGATAAGGCAAAATTTGTTGTGGGCGACCTTGCAGAAAAAATCACAGGTAAATACAACATAATTTGCGCAAACATTGTTGCAGATATAATTATAAGGCTTTTTGATAATGTTGCAGATTTTATGTATGATAATTCTAAGCTTATAATATCAGGTATTATTGATATCCGTGCAGCAGAGGTTGAGGCCGCAGCAAAAGAAAAAGGCTTTAATATTGAAAAAATGCTCGAAAGGGATAACTGGAGAGCTTATATACTTACAAAAAATTAGGAGGTAACCGATGCTTGAATTTGAACAGTTAGCATTAAGACTTAATTCTAATGAAAATGATATCAGAGAATTAAAGGACGCTATCGGTTATAGTTCTCTAATGCGCGAAATTGAAGAGTTGGAGGCAAAGGCGGCTTCTGAGGGCTTTTGGGATGACCTTGAAAATTCGCAGATAATTCTTCAAAAAACCGGAAAACTCAAAAATATAGTTGAGTCTTATGATAATTTAGTGTCCTCATTCGAGGATTTAACCGTACTAATAGAAATGGGCGATGAGGAGGGAGATTTATCCTTAATCCCTGAAATTACCGCTTCTATAGACGAACTTGAAAAAAACCTCGATACCCAAAAGCTCAGAACGCTTTTAACGGGTGAATATGATGCTAATAATGTAATTATTAATTTCCACGCGGGTGCCGGCGGAACAGAGGCTATGGATTGGCTTCAAATGCTTGTTCGTATGTATACCCGCTGGAGTGAGCGCCACGGATTTTCAGTTAAAATTCTAGACTTCCTAGATGGTGACGAAGCAGGCCTTAAAAGTGCTACAATGCTTATCGAGGGCGAAAACGCTTACGGATATCTAAAGAGTGAATCGGGTGTTCACCGTCTTGTAAGAGTATCCCCGTTTGATGCTTCGGGCAGACGGCATACTTCCTTTGCGTCCCTCGAAGTAATGCCTGAAATCAGCGATGATATGGAAATCGAAATCAGAGAAGAAGACATTAAAATGGATGTTTTCCGCTCCTCAGGTGCAGGCGGTCAGCACATCAATAAAACCTCATCGGCAGTCCGCCTCACACATATTCCGACAGGAATTGTTGTTGCCTGTCAGAATGAGCGCAGTCAGTTTCAGAACAGGGAACAGGCAATGCGAATGTTAAAATCTAAATTGCTTGAAATAAAAGAGCGTGAACATCTTGATAAAATTGAAGATATCAAAGGTGTTCAAAAAGAAATCGCTTGGGGCTCACAGATAAGGTCTTATGTATTTATGCCTTATACACTCGCTAAAGACCATAGAACCGGCTTTGAATCGGGTAATATTAACGGCGTTATGGACGGCGATTTAGACGGTTTTATTAATGCTTATTTAAAAGCACACTCAAAAGGCGAATTAGAAGAAAAATAAGGAGAATTTATTATGAAAAAAATTATTACAGCAATTATTTCCGTTTTGCTTATAGCTTCAATGCTTGTAGGTTGCGGAAAAGAGAGAGAACTTTATGAAGTTAATCTTTCAAAGTATATTGAAGTCGGCGAATACACAGGTGTTACTGTCGATACCAATTCAAAAGAATATAAAGAGTATTATCAGTCAAATATAGATAACGATGTTAAAAACGGCTCATATTATAATGAGCTTAAAGAAGGTAAGGTTCAGAACGGCGATATCGCTAATATTGACTATTTAGGTAAAAAAGACGGTGTTGCTTTTGAGGGCGGTACTGACAAAGGCTATGACCTTGAAATTGGCTCTGGCACCTTTATTGACGGTTTTGAATCACAGTTAATCGGCGTTGAGGTTGGAAAAACTGTAGATATTAATGTTACTTTCCCTGAAAATTACGGCAAGGAAGAATT
Source organism: uncultured Ruminococcus sp. (assembly GCA_964465535.1). Lineage (GTDB taxonomy): Bacteria > Bacillota > Clostridia > Oscillospirales > Acutalibacteraceae > UBA737. The sequence continues at coordinate 18,616 of CAYXID010000003.1, read as the reverse complement.
AAACGGCGCTCCTGTTGTTTTCACAGTTACAATTAATTCTATAAAGCGCGCGCAAGAACCTAAAGAATACTTTAGAAATCTCAAGTTTAAAACATTAAAATCTTATGAGGACGACCTTAAAAAGCGTTCTGCTATCAGTTGCATCATAGATTCGCTTTTGGAAAAAGCAAGCGTAATAAAGTATCCTTCTGATGATGTTGATAAGATATACGAATCTGAATATAAACTTATGGGGCAGTATTATCAGAATTATTACGGTATGACTATGGATGCTGTTATTTCTTCTTATGGTATGACCGAAGAATCTTTTAAAGAAGCAATGCTCGAGAATTCAGTTTATCCACAGATTAAAGAACAAATGATGTTATATTACATTCTTGATGCAGAAAAAATGACCTGTACAGAGCAGGAAGTTGAAAATTACATCAATGAAATGGTTGAAGAAAATAGTAATCTTAACAAAGAAACTTTAAAAAGTACTTATGGTGATTATTATTTTGAATCTCTTTTTGTAAAAGAAAAGGTTAGCGACTTCCTTTACGAAAAAGCAGTTCTTAAATGATAAAAAGATATATCGCCAATATCAATAGTTTTTCAGAAGGTGAACTTGAAAATGAGTACAAGCTTTCTGACGAAAATTATAAACATAAGCTTCTCATATATAAATCTGAAAAAAAGAAAAGGCAGTCATTATCTGCAAGACTTATTTTAAGAAAAGTAATATCTGAAATTTACGGCAAGTGTGATTATGAGATTTCTTATACAGAAAACGGAAAACCTATATTGCCGTTTTGTAAATTCAGTTTGTCACATTCTGAGGATTTTACAGCTTGTGTGGTTTCAGATAAAGATATAGGTGTTGATATAGAAAAATTTAGAACAGTTAAAAGAGGAAGAAATCTTCACTTTTTAACTGCGGAAGAAATTGACTTTTTAGAGTCTGCAGAAGATTTTTCTAACGCTTTTCTATATATATGGACAAGAAAAGAAGCGCTACTTAAGTGCGGTGATTTTTCTTTTAAGGAATTGTCTTTAATATCTGTTTTAGAAGATACTGATAAGTTTATTTTTAAGACAGAAAACTATCAGGATTATATTATTTCTGTTTGCGAATCGATTTAAAATTAAGGGGTATTTATGACACGAGAACATTTAGGCTCGAGATTAGGCTTCATTTTGCTTTCGGCAGGATGTGCTATAGGAATAGGAAATGTTTGGAAGTTTCCTTATATGGCAGGTGAATACGGCGGTGCGGTATTTGTTTTGTTCTACATACTTTTCCTTGTTATATTAGGACTTCCTATTATGACAATGGAATTTGCAGTAGGTAGAGCTAGTCAGCAAAGTCCTATAACATCTTTTAAAAAGCTTGAAAAATCAGGACATAAATGGCATTTGCATGGGTATGCCGCACTTATAGGCAATTATCTGCTTGTTATGTTTTATACTACCGTTGCAGGTTGGATGCTCCATTATTTCTTTTTAACTGCTAAGGGAACTTTTTTAAACCTTAATACAGAAGAAATTTCTACTGTTTTTGGTGATATGCTATCAAGCCCTCTTACAATGATTTTTTGGATGGCAGTTAATGTAATATTAGGCTTTTTAGTTTGCTCATTCAGTCTTAAAAACGGGCTTGAAAGAGTAAGCAAGATAATGATGGTAGCCCTTCTTGTGATTATGGTAGGTATAGCTATTTATTCTATCTGCCTTGACGGTGGAAAAGAAGGATTAAAGTTCTATTTAATGCCCGATTTTTCAAAGGCTGCTGAAATAGGACTCGGTAAAGTAATAGTTGGTGCTATGAATCAGTCTTTCTTTACCTTGTCACTCGGTATCGGCTCGATGGCAATTTTCGGTAGTTATCTCGGTAAGGATAGGGCACTTTTGGGTGAGTCGGTTAATATCGCGGTTTTAGATACTTTTGTTGCGCTCACTTCTGGTCTCATAATTTTCCCTGCTTGTTACTCGTTTGGTATAAAACCCGATAGTGGACCCGGTCTCATTTTTAAAACACTTCCTAATGTTTTTAAAGCACTTCCTTATGGCAGAGTAATCGGAAGTTTCTTCTTCATATTCTTGACCTTTGCGGCATTTTCAACACTAATTGCAGTTTTTGAGAATATTATTTCTTGTTGGATGGACTTAAAGGGTATTAGTCGAAAGAAAGCGGCTTTTTATAACTGTATTGCCATATTAGTGCTTTCTGTTCCTTGCGTTTTGGGATTTAATATTTGGTCAGGATTTACTCCATTAGGTTCCAATACCAATATCAGTGACCTAGAAGATTTTATTGTATCAAATATTATGCTGCCTTTAGGCTCGCTAATTTATCTCTTGTTCTGTACTTCCCGTTACGGTTGGGGATGGAAAAACTTTAAAGAGGAAGCCAATACAGGCGAGGGACTTAAAGTAAAAAATTGGATGCGACCCTATCTGACATATATATTGCCTCTTATAGTAATAATAATTTTTGTAATTGGCCTTATTGATAAATTCTAAAAATGTGACCTTTTAGCACTTTGCTAGGAGGTCATTTTTTTACAAATTACGATAAAAGAACTTGTTATATCCTAAAAAATGATATTTTTTGTATAGATTTAACAAATTTTCCAAATATTATTTTATTGAATTATTTTAAAATAGATAAAAATGTATTGAAAATCTTGGAAATAACTGTTATAATAATTTTAATAGTGAAATACTATAATCATTATAATGAATATAGTAAGCCGGATTGTCCGGAAAAATAAGGAGATGTTTTTGTGAAAAGGAAAAATTGTATAGCAATGCTTCTTGCAGGTGGGCAGGGTAGCCGTCTTGGTGTTCTTACAAGTAAAATTGCAAAACCTGCGGTACCTTACGGCGGTAAATATCGTATTATCGATTTTCCGCTTTCAAACTGCGCAAATTCCGGTATCGATACGGTTGGTGTATTAACTCAATATAAACCCTTGGAGCTTAATGACTATATTTCTTCAGGAAAAACATGGGACCTTGACCGTATGGATGGCGGAATACATATTTTGCCGCCATATCAAGGTCAAAAGGGCGGAGATTGGTATAAGGGCACTGCAAACGCTATATATCAAAACCTTTCTTTTATTGAGCGATATAACCCTGAATATGTTTTAATCCTTTCGGGTGACCATATTTATAAAATGGACTACTCGAAAATGCTTAAAAAGCATATTGAAACTGAGGCTTCCTGTACAATTTCTGTTTTGGAAGTGCCCTATGAAGAGGCTTCTCGTTTTGGTATTATGAATGCTAATGAGGATGACAGCATTTATGAGTTTGAAGAGAAACCCAAGAACCCAAAGAGCAATTTAGCTTCAATGGGAATTTACATTTTCAATTGGGAAAAGTTAAGGCATTATTTAACCGAAGATGAAAAGAACCCAAATTCTTCAAACGATTTCGGTAAAGATGTTATTCCTGCGATGCTTAATGCAGGTGAAAAAATGATGGTTTACCGTTTTAAAGATTATTGGAAAGATGTTGGAACGGTTGATTCTTTGTGGGAGGCAAATCTTGATTTGCTTAATCCAAAGATTGACCTTAACTTATCTGATGAGAATTGGCGTATTTATTCCCGTACGGTAGGTTTACCGCCGCAGTATGTGTCAAGCAACGCCAAGATTGAAAACTCGCTTGTAACTGACGGCTGTGAAATATACGGCAACATTGATTATAGTATTCTTTTTGCGAATGTACTTGTTGAAGAGGGTGCTGTTGTGGAATATTCACTTGTAATGCCGGGCGCAGTAATTAAAAAAGGCGCCAAGGTCAGATATTCAATTATTGCAGAAAACTCTGTTGTTGAGGAAAATGCCGAAATCGGCGAGGACCCTGCAGTTGTTGGCAGTGACGGTTGGGGAATTACATTAGTCGGCGATAATTTGAAGATAGGAAAAAATGCAAAAATAGGCTCTAATAAAATGATTACAGAGAATATAGAGGAGGGCAAAATCATATGAAATCCAATAAAGTTTCTGCAATAGTTTTTGCCAATGTACAGGGTGAACACCTTGGTGATTTAACTGCAATTCGTTCTACTGCATCTGTGCCTTTTGGTGCGCGTTATAGACTTATTGACTTTGCGCTTTCAAATCTTGTTAATGCAGGCGTTTCTAATGTTGGTATTATTACAAAGAAAAATTACCGTTCTCTAATGGACCATTTAGGTAGCGGTATGCATTGGGACCTTGACCGTAAAAACGGCGGTCTGCACATCTTGCCACCCTTTAATGATGAAAATGCTGTAAGATATACAGGATATGTTGACGCATTAAACGGTGCTCGAAATTTCATATCAAGATGCAATTCTGAATATATAGTAATTTCTGACGGTAATGTTATTGCTAATGTAGATTTATATAATGCTATTCGTTCCCATATAAAAAACGAAGCAGATATTACTCTTTTGTGGCACAAAGGTGAAATTAAATCAAATTTTTCTGATACAATGATTTTTGATTTAGATGATGAAAACCGCATAAACAACATTACCTTCAATGATACTAATGAGGGTGAAGTTAATTTTGGTTTTGGTCTATATATCATTAATACCAATGTTCTAATTGAGATGATTGACCTTGCTTATTCAAACGGACTTACTGATTTGAAATTTGCATTTTTTGTTGATAAAGTTAAAAAGCTGCGTATATTCGGATATGAGCATAAAGGTTATATTTCGGTTATTGATGCCGAAGAAAATTACTTTGATGCCAATATGGACTTACTAAGCGCTGATGTAAGACGCGACTTGTTTAATACCGACAGACCGATTTTAACTAAGGCAAGAGATAATATGCCCACAAGATACGGTACTCATTCTGTTGTTGAAAATTCCCTTATTGGTGATGGCTGCGTAATTGAGGGTACAGTTAAAAACAGTATTTTATTCAGAGGCGCTGTTGTTGAAAAGGGTGCCGTTGTCGAAAACAGTATTGTTATGCAGTCTGCAAAAATCAAAGAAAATGCTACTGTAAAATACAGTATTCTTGATAAAAATGTTCTTGTTGGAAAAAATAAAGTATTGATGGGCACAAATGATGATGCTCTTGTAATTAACAAAAATAAAGAAATTTAAGGAGAAATATAATGAAGGTTTTGTATGCTTCAAGTGAAGCTTATCCCTTTGCTATGTCGGGCGGTCTTGCAGATGTGGCAGGTGCTTTGCCAAAAGCTCTGAGACGACGTTTAATCGGTTGCAGAGTTGTTATGCCGCTTTATAGTACCATTTCTGATGAATTGCGTGAAAAAATGACTTTCGTTACAAGCATTACAGTTCCTGTTTCTTGGAGAAGACAGTATTGCGGTGTCTTTGAGGCTCATATTGACGGTGTAATATATTATCTAATTGATAATCAGTATTATTTCAAGAGAGACTCTTTATACGGTTTTTATGACGATGCAGAGCGCTTTGCTTTCTTCTCAAGAGCTGTTCTCGAGATATTACCGCATATTGGCTTTAAACCTGATATAATCCATTGTAACGATTGGCAAACGGCGCTTATTCCCGTATTTTTAAATGAGTTTTATCGTAGCACTGATTTATACAAGGATATTAAGACGGTATTTACAATACACAATATTCAGTATCAAGGCAAATACGGCAAAGAGCTTTACGGCGATGTTTTGGGACTTCCTGCAGGAAGGGAAAGTCTCTTAGAATATGATGGTTGTATTAACTTTATGAAGGGCGCTATTCAGTGTGCTGATAAGGTTACTACAGTATCACCGACTTATTCAAGGGAAATATTAGACCCGTATTTTTCACACGGTCTTGACGGAATTTTAAAACAATTTACCTATAAACTTACGGGTATTGTAAACGGAATTGATTACGATGTTTATAATTCCGAAACCGACCCGATGATTTATAAGAACTTTACCATCGACTCTCTTGAGGATAAGGCGTATAATAAATCAAGTCTTCAAAAAGAGGTAGGTCTTCCTGAAAGAGACGATGTTCCGCTTATCGGTATTGTTACAAGACTTGTAAAACACAAGGGAATTGACCTTGTAAAGCATATTTTTGAAGAGCTTTTAGAAAACGATTTACAGTTTGTAATATTAGGCTCAGGTGAGTGGGAGTTTGAAACCTTCTTTCACGAAATGGCGGCTAAATATCCCGAAAAGGTTGCTTTAAAGCTTGGATTTATTCCAAGTCTTGCTCATAAAATCTATGCAGGTGCCGATATGTTCTTAATGCCGAGCCAGAGTGAGCCGTGTGGCCTTGCTCAAATGGTGGCGCTTCGCTATGGAACAATACCGATTGTTCGCAAAACAGGTGGTCTTAATGATACTATTTCTGATTGCGGTGACGGCGTTGGTAATGGCTTTACCTTTGCCGACTATAATGCGCACGAAATGATGTATTCTATTCGCCGTGCACTTGAAGAGTACAGGGATAAAGAGGCTTGGAGAGTTCTCACTAAACGCGCTATGGAATATAATAGCAGTTGGGCATCTTCTGCAAGTCTTTATATCGGGCTTTATAGAGAATTATCGGGAAAACGGTAAATTTTAAGGGTTGCAACAATGTTGCAACCCTATGATTAATTATTAAGTTGGTGTTATTATGCTTGAAATTTTAAAGGTGTTTTTACTCGGCATCGTAGAGGGAATCACCGAATGGCTTCCAATCAGCAGCACAGGGCATATGATTCTAGTTGACGAATTTGTTAAACTTAAAGCGTCGCCCGAATTTATGGATATATTTTTAGTAGTTATTCAGCTTGGGGCTATTTTAGCGGTTGTTATACTTTTTTGGAACAAGATTTGGCCTTTCCACTTAAAAAATAATGCGGCGCCGTTTTTTAAGGACAAAAACGATGTTGCATTTAATAGCGGCATTAAGGGGCTTTGTAATAAATACATATATATGGATAAAATTATCCTTTGGCTTAAAATCTTGGTGGCTTCTGTGCCTGCAGCGATACTCGGTATTGCTTTTGATGACCAAATAGATGTTATGTTGACAGGCGATTTTAGAGCCTATGTTGTATCTGCGGCTTTAATTATTTACGGTATTCTCTTTATAATTATTGAGAATATGAATAAAAAAGTTTTGTATACAGAGCTTTCAGATATATCTTTTAAAACCGCATTTTTTATAGGTCTTATTCAGTGTTTAGCATTAATTCCGGGAACTTCGAGAAGTGGCTCTACCATTTTAGGCGCGTCACTTTTAGGTACAGGCAGAGTACTAGCTGCAGAGTTTTCCTTCTTCCTTTCAATACCTGCTATGGTGGGTGGAAGTGCTATTAAACTCTTAAAGTTCTTTTTAGACGGTAACTCATTTAGTACATACGAAATCTTTATATTACTTTTAGGTATGGCAGTAGCCTTTATCGTTTCGGTTTTAGCAATTAAATTCTTAGTTTCCTTCATTAAAAAGCATGACTTTAAAGCTTTCGGCTACTACAGAATAATTTTAGGTGCTGTTTTAATAGTGTATTTTGCATTAACAGCATAAAAATTGCAACAAAAAAAGCAGTCTCTTTTTGAGACTGCTTTTTTATAGATTAAAATTAGAATTTGCTACCTTTAGCGCCTTTTGTTCCAAAAGAAGCACCCGATAAAATATTTGTGTCAATAGTGAAGGAAAGATTATCGCGGTTACGCTGACGGCGGAATGCGATATCTACAAGTCTGTCAATAAGCTCGGTGTATTTAATACCTGATGCATCCCATAAATAGAAGGCAAGGGAACCGGGTATAGTATTAATCTCGTTTGCATATACAGTGTCGGTTTCGGTGTCAATCATAAAGTCAATTCTTACAACGCCGCTGCAACCGAGAGCCTTGAAAACATCACAAGCGAGGGCTCTGATTTCGTCTGATTTTTTTTCGCTTATCTCTGCAGGGATTTTTCGGCCGAGTGACGCCATACCTTTTGATGCGCCGTTTTTATCGCCGTTACTTAAATATTTATCCTCGTATGAAAGTATTTCGTCGTGCATAAACGGCTCTTCACAAACACTTGCGATACATTCGTCCGCATCGCCTAGAACAGAGCAGTTAATTTCACGAAGGGAAGCAATTGCTTTTTCAACCAAAACACATTCTGCAAAGGAAAAAGCGTCTGTAATGGCGTTTTCCAAGTCTTCCTTTTTAGATACCTTTTTAATGCCGACACTTGAGCCTAAATTCACAGGTTTTACGATTAATGGAAGACCGATGTTTTTCTTTATATCAGCAAGGATTTGCTTTTTATTTAAAGAAAATTCTCTTGCTCTGAATTTGAGGCAGTTAAGTACAGGAAGACCTGCATTTTTTAGTACATCTTTAAAAATCGCTTTATCCATACCAATTGCGGCAGATATAATATCGCAACTGATGTAGGGAAGACCTAAAAACTCAAAATAACCCGCCATAGTACCGTCTTCACAGTTGGTGCCGTGAACGATAGGAAATGCAAGGTCTATAGTAGTGGCTTTCGCCTTTTCAAAAAGACCAACCTTTGCTTTTTTCATAACAACTGCATCGTTTTCACGAAGTATCTGCACGGCGTCTGTTTTCTTTAAAAGTTCGGGAAGGTTTTTATATTCCTCAATATCAAAAAGAGCGCTACCGCTGTATAATGTGCCGTCCTTTGCAACATAAATAGGGGTTACATCATATTTTTCGCGGTCAATAGAATGCATTGCCTGAACTGCAGAAATAATTGAAACTTCGTGCTCAACAGAGCGGCAACCGAAAAATACTGCAATATTAGTTTTCATATAAATCCCTCTTTAGTAAAGATAATTATCAGGTAAATCGTTTTCAAGTAAAACGATACTGTTTTTGGAAACGGTTTTAAGATATATTTCCAGAGCTTTATTAAAGCTTGGAACTACATACAAATTCTTTTTATCGAATTTTGTGCTTTCAACACCTTCACGAATAGGCTTTGAACGGTTTTCGCCGACAAGTATTATTGTGTCGCAATATTTTGCAGCTTCAACACCTAAAGCAAAATTGCATTCGTATTCTTTATCGCCAAGTTCAATAAGTCCCGGAGTGATGATAGTTTTCTTCATATTTTCGAAGCTAGCAAGAACTCTTATTGCTTCAAGTGAGCCCACAGGATTTGCATTATAAGCATCGTCTATCATAAGTGAAGAGTTCTTAAAGGGTTTTAGTTCAAGCCTGTGCTCGTACGGTTTTAGAGCAGAAATAGCAAATTTAATATCATTTATTGATACCCCTAGGGTGTACGCCAAGGCAGAGGCAGCCACAATATCGTTTACGCTATGTTTACCTAAAAGGCGGGTAGTAACACTAATTTTTTCAGGACCTAAAATTAAATCAAAGGTTGAGCCTTGTCTGCCGTAGGTAATGTTTTCAGCCCTGAACCTGAATTTCTTTTTCAAACCGAAAGTTTTGTACTTTCTTTTTTCAGCGCGGTCGGTAATATCCTTGCAGTCACCGTTTATAAAGGTAACACCACCGTTTGTTTCTACTGCATTTGCAAGTTCAAACTTGGTTTTAAAGACATTGTCAACCGATTTAAAGGTTTCAAGATGCTGAGGACCAACCGATGTGATAATAGCGTGTTTTGGATTAACAATATCGCAGATTTCTTTGATGTCGCCAACATTTTTGGCACCCATTTCTGCGATAAAAATTTGTGTTTGCGGTTTAATACTTTCTCTGATTGTTCTTACAACACCCATAGGAGTGTTAAAACTCTGCGGAGTGCAAACAACATTGAATTTTTCACTTAAAATTCTGTTAAGTATAAACTTTGTAGTAGTTTTTCCGTAACTTCCCGTAATACCGATTACAGTTAAGTTGTTGTGTTGCTTTAATATTCGCTTGGCGTCTAAAGTGTAAAATAGAGCAAAGGTTTTTTCAATCGGTAATGTTATTGTCCAAACAAGCAAGGTGATTATCGGGGAAATAAACGAAAGTGTAAAAATTAATATTACTGAAATTTCGCTTGTTAATGATGAAAGTTTAAGAGCAAAAAGAACTATAAGAAGTGCAAAAACAAGTATAGCAGCGCTGTACATTCTTTTAATTCTTCCTGTGAAAACTAATCTTTTAATTGATTTCTTTTGAAGAAGAATAGCGTTTACGACTCTGTAAATCAGTACAAGGACTATAAATATCAGCTGCGGTAAATATTTATCATTTCTGTAAAGCAAGGTGGAAACACAAAAGAAAATTGCCTCAATCGCAAGATTAATCGCAAAGGAATCCTTAACCCATTTAGAATATCTTGACGGGAAATAGGAATTTTGCTGCAACATCTGCAATTGCCTTGTTATAGCAAAGATTGAAGATATAGAAATTACAACTAGTGAGGCAAAAAGAAAGTAATTCAAAACATTTCCTCCTTTACTTTATAAAACTTTGAAGAATTGCGTGTGCTTCGTAAGGTCTTTCACAAAATGAATAATGACCTGTGTTTTTAATGACACAAAGACCCGCATCAGGTATTAAGCTTTCTATAATTTTAGCATCAGCAAGGGGAGTGGCAGTGTCGTTCTCACCCCAAATTAAAAGGGTAGGACATTTAAAGTTTGGTAAGAGATGTCTAAGGTCGGTATTAACAAGACTGACAAGTGTTTTTCTAAGCACCTCAGGTGCCGCATTATAATCTGCAGAGCCGTAATAGCGTCTTGCCTTATCTAAAAGCTTTTCAGTATGCCTACTCAAAATCGGTAGAGAAAGAACAGTTTTTATTGTTTTAAAGCTCCTAGCCCTAAACTTTGCTTTAAAGCTTTTTTTAGGGATTAAACCTGCAGCGTCAAGAAGAACAACCTTGGGCGGATTTAAAAGCTTTTCGCCGACAAGCTTCATAATAACTCTGCCGCCATGTGAATGACCGAAAAGAATGGGGTCTTTAACATTTATAGCATCAAGGAATTTAAGTACAAAATTACAATAGTCGTCAATATTCCAAGGCTCACTCATAACCTCACTGTTTCCGCAACCGGGGAAATTAACTGCAATAATTCTTGCCCTGTCAGATAAAGCGGCAGTAATGCCTCTATAAACATCAAAGGAAGAACCCCAACCGTGCAAAAGTAAAATGGGCGGCTTTTCGGAACGAGTATCTGTATATTCAGTTTTCAGTCCGTCAATAACAATTTGCATAACTGCTAAAATTCCTTTCGAAATCTGAAGATATCAACCATATTACATTATTATACCAAATTATACTGGAAAATAGAAGTACTTTTTTAATACTATTTTATTATATAATGTTTCCGATACAGCCGTTATTACCAAGTTCTAAAAGTCTTACCTTTAAAATCCTACCATTGAGGTTTTCATCGGTTTTAACCGATACTTTAGTGTAGTTAGGGGTATAGCCTACAAAATATCCGTTTTCTGCGGTTTCAAAAAGCACATATTCACACTTTCCAATTTCTGAAGCTAAGAAATCATTTTCATTTTTTTCACTAACTGCAGCCATCACTTTACTGCGAGTTTGCTTTTCTTTATTCGTGATTTGTGATTTTAAGGCGGCAGCAACAGTGCCCTCACGTCTTGAATAACAGAAAATATGAGCTTTTGCAAAGCCGACTTTTTTAACAAATTCCAATGATTTTTCAAATTCCTCTTCGGTTTCACCTGCAAACCCAACCATTATATCGGTGGTGATAGAAGGGTTTTTGAATGTTTTTCGTATTCTTTCTACTAAATCATAATAAAAATCAGAGTCATAATGTCTGTTCATACGCTTAAGTGTTGCGTCACAGCCTGATTGTAGTGATAAATGGAACTGAGGGCAAAATTTTTCGTTGCAGGATAGCCTTGTTAACATATCATCGGTTATCAAATCAGGCTCTAGAGAGCCGAGCCTTACTCTCTTTATCCCATCGGGCATAGAGGCGGCATCAACTGCATCGCAGAGATTTAAACCGTTATCTTTGCCAAAAGAGGATAAATTTATACCAACAAGCACTATTTCCGAAAAACCCGACCTTGCTAAACGCTCTGCTTCTTTAGAAATGTCCTCAATACTTCTTGAACGAACCCTGCCGCGTGCAAATGGAATTATACAGTAAGTGCAATAACGGTCGCAACCGTCTTCAATTTTCATAAAAGCTCGAGTTCTCTCACTAAAAGAATTAATTGAAATAGGAGAGAAGAGTTCATCCTTTTGATGAGGGAAGATTTGAAAATCGGTAGTTTTATTATTCAAAAAATCAGTAACAATATCAAATATTCTGTGTGTATCGGTGTTTCCGACAATTATATCTGCACCTAGATTTTCAGCAGATTTTTCAGGAAAAGCCTGTACCATACATCCGGTTAGTATAATTGTGGAGTTAGGATTGTTTCGTCTTTTGCGGTTTAGTAGCTGACGAGTTTTTCTGTCACTTTCAGCAGTTACGGTACAGGAATTAATAACTATAACATCTGCAGAATTTTCTTTTGCTTCTGTATAGCCGTTATTTAAAAACTGCTCTAAAATCGCTTGTGATTCATATTGATTCACCTTGCAGCCAAGTGTGTGTATTGTAATTGTAGGCATAATCCTGTTACTCCGTTCAAACTTTATCTCTTGCTATTATAAAATAAATTCTGTATTTTTGCAATACAGTAATCGAATGTTATTTATATAAATATTTATTATTGCTTTTTTATAGAAAATGTTTTAAAATGAATATGTATACATTTTTGGAGGGGTTTTATGAAATCAAAGATTTTAAAAATTCTATCTTCATTGTTTTTTGATTTTGCAGTTGCTCTTGCTTCGATGATGGCAGCACTTCTTATAAGTCAAGAGATTGATCTTATTGATATATTTTTCTTTTTCCCGTGTTTTGTTTTTGCAGCTGCAACACTAATTTTCTTCTATGTTCTAAAAATTTACAGTATTTTTTGGAAGTACGCAAGATTTATAGACTACATAAAAATCTTTATTGCTTCAGGTGCCGCAATATTTGTTGTGTTTGTTACACAGGCTGCTTTAAATAGATCGTTTAGTTTGCAGACATATATTGTCGCTTTTGCAATTTCTTGCCTTGTTATTTATGTTTCACGAAATGTTGTACAAATTGCAAATACATACACAGGTGAATCTAATTATGACGATACACTCGTAGGTAATATAATGATTATTGGCGGCGGTTCTGCCGGTAATGAAATCATTAATGATATTAATTTAAACAATAAAAACAGAGCTTGTCAGATAAAATGTATCATTGATGATGACCCCGCAAAAAAAGGTGTTTTTATTAATGGTGTGCAAGTTATCGGCGGAAAGAGTGAAATAATCAAAGCGGTAAAGCAGTACGATATTAATGTAATCGTTTTTGCAATTCCTTCTTGTACAGGTGAAGAAAAGGCAGCCTTTCTTCGTATCTGTCAAAAAACTAATTGCAAACTTAAAATTATTCCTTCGCTTTATCAGTTGCTTTTGGATGATTCCGGTGTTGATACAAAAAAAATACGCGATGTTGAAATTGAGGACTTGCTCGGTCGTGACCCCGTTTCTATTGATTTAGCAAGTGTTATGAACTATGTAAGCAAAAAGGTAGTTATGGTCACGGGCGGCGGCGGTTCTATAGGTAGTGAGCTTTGCCGTCAGATTGCAAGATACGAGCCTAAAGAGCTTATCATTTTTGATATATATGAAAATAACGCTTACGAAATTCAAAACGAACTTTCAAGGGCATATCCTGATTTAAAACTAACAGTTTTGATTGGTTCTGTTCGTGATTCAAAGCGAATGAATTGTGTTTTCGATAAATACAGACCGCAAATTGTTTATCATGCGGCAGCCCATAAGCATGTGCCGCTTATGGAAGATAGTCCTTGCGAATCGATAAAGAATAATGTTTTTGGTACCTTAAAGACAGCTGAGTGTGCTGATAAATACGGTGTTCAGAAATTTGTTCTTATTTCTACAGATAAAGCAGTTAATCCCACAAATATTATGGGTGCTACCAAGCGAATTTGTGAAATGATAGTGCAAAGCTATAACAGACGCTCAAATACTGAATTTGTTGCTGTTAGATTCGGTAATGTTTTAGGTAGCAACGGTAGTGTTATTCCTGTTTTTAAAAAGCAGATTTCCGAGGGCGGTCCTGTTACTGTTACCGACCCTAATATTATCCGATTTTTCATGACTATCCCAGAAGCTGTTTCTCTTGTTTTACAGGCGGGGGCTACCGCCAAAGGCGGAGAAATATTTGTGCTAGACATGGGTAAGCCTGTAAAAATTCTTGACCTTGCAGAAAATTTAATTCGTCTTTCGGGTCTTGTTCCGTATTCTGATATAGATATTAAATTCACAGGGCTTCGTCCGGGTGAAAAATTATATGAAGAAATGCTTATGGACGAAGAAGGGCTTACGAGTACCGAAAATCATTTGATTTTTATTGGCAAACCCATAGAGTTTGATGAAGATGTTTTTTGGAAGCGTATTAACAACTTAAAAAATGTTATGTATGACGATAGCGTTGAAATCAAAAAACTTGTAAACGAGATTATCGGTACATATCATTATTAAACCGAAAGGAAATCTTTTATGGCAATTATTTCTCCTTCTGTACTTACCTGTGACTTTTTAACCTTTTTAGATGACATTAAAAAACTTGAAGCCGCAGTCGTTGATATGCTTCACCTTGATGTTATGGACGGCGTATTTGTACCTAATATTTCTTTCGGCGTACCGGTAATTCAGTCTATAAGAAAGCATACAAACATTCCGATTGATACCCATTTGATGATTGATAAGCCCCATAGATACATTGAGCAGTTTGCAAAATGCTCTGATTGGCTTGGGTTTCATTATGAAGCAGGCTCAGATAATGTAGAAACATTAAAGGCAATTAAATCTTACGGATGCAAATCTTGCATTACAATAAAACCTAAAACTCCTGCAAGTGCAGTATTTGATTTGTTAGAGCTTTGTGATATGGTGCTTGTTATGTCGGTAGAGCCTGGATTTGGCGGTCAAAAATTTATGATGGATGCACTAGATAAAATCACCGAGTTGAAAACTGAAATTAAGAGAAGAGGCCTTAAAACTCTTGTTGAAGTTGACGGTGGTATCAACGCCGAGACTGCACCTCTTGCAGTTAAAGCCGGAGCCGATGTTTTAGTTGCAGGCAGTTTTGTTTTTAATTCTGAGAACATTACAGAAACAGTAAAAAAATTAAAAGAATTATAAAGATAAAAAAGCAGGTGAAAACCTGCTTTTTTGTATAATATATTATTTTTTGGATATAATTTTATCGGTGATTTTTTTGAAAGACAAAAAAGTTAAATCCAAACAGTTTAAAATCTTCATTAAATCAATGATATATACTGCAGCAATTATTTCTCTATTTTTAGTTGGTTATTTTACTGCTGCAATATTTATGAGAGGATTTAATTAGCTAGGCTTAGTCCTCACAGTCTCTTTTTCCGCAGCAGCCAAAGCAGTTTTCGCCGCCTGTGTGGGAAGCACGGGGAGGGAAGAAGTCTTCTGTCGGGAATTTAATCTTTCTAAAAACATCGCAAGGTTGGTCGCTTGTGTCATCACACTGTTTTTCAGGTATGCAGAAATCGTATACAGGGATTAACATCTGAACATTTCTTATTAATTGTACTATTGTAAAGAGTCCCAATGTTACATATACTGTAGGAGTACCTGCATCAAGGTCGGTTACTATGTTGCCGCCTACACATTTGCAAACACATTCAGGTATGCAGCGTACATTTTCATAGCAATCTCTGATTTCGCCGATTCTTGCGCTTAGTGCTACAGGGTCTACGCTCTGTACAACACATTTTGGCATATTTGATGTTTCTTTAGCTGCTTTATCACAGTTTGTGTATTCATTATCAAGAGACTTACTTGAGAATATCTTAACATTACCTTCGCTGCCGAAGAGTATAACCTTTTTATTAAAGGATGAAATACCTTTAATTTCTATCGGGCAGGTGTTGGGAGACATAAATAAGTCGAATTCAAGCTTAAAGAAGAAGGTTAAATCACAGGAATAAAATCCTTTGTTGAAATTAACGGGCTCTACATTGATGTATACATTTATTACTTCTGCAGATTTTAATCTGACGCTTATAGCACGTTCAATATATGCCTGTGCTTCAGGTGTAAAAAAACATCTTAAATCTTCTAGACAATCGCGGTCGCAGCAGGAGTCATAAACTCTGCCGGCGTCGATGCAAACAGCTTCTTTAAAAGAAACTTCCTGGTCGGTGCAGTTGGCGTTTATATCTGTCATATAAAAATCCTCCTAAAATTTTTGAAGAATAACTTCAATACATAATATGAGTAATGTTTAAAAGTGTTAAAAAGCTTTAAAATATAATAATTCTATTTACTTTTTTGAGTGTAAATGGTATAATACCATAGTATTTATAAATATCAACACTTATGTTCTTGGAGGAATTGTTTTGGAAAAGGATGCTGCATCTGCCGGTGTTTTACCGGGAGGACTTTTTAATTCTGCAGAAATTAAAATTTTAATATGTTATATTTTGTCTCGCATTAACGAGGCTGTTCCCGGTCAGATGCTTGCAAATGTCTTGCATTATGAGGGAATTGCTAACTGCTTTGAGGTAAATGAGGCTATAGCGTCACTAGTAGGCAGCGGTCAGCTCATTTGTGTAAGTCAAGAAGAAGATACTTATGCTATTACAAAAAGCGGTATAGATGTTGCAGAGACGCTTAAAACTTCTGTGCCTTATACAATTAAGGAAAAGGGATATTTATCTGCATTTAAAATGCTAACCCGTTTTAAAAACGCTAAAAATACAGATTTTAATATAACCAAAGAGGATAACCGAACATATATTACCTGTTCTGCGCTAGACGGTGAAAATACTTTTTTAAGTGTTAAATTATTAGTGGGCGATGAAGCTCAGGCACAGGCAATCAAAGAGCGCTTTTTAGAAAAATCTTCGGAAATATATTCGGGTATAATTGATTTAATAACAAAATAACAAAAAGGGTGTTTTGAATATCAAAACACCCTTTAAAATTTGTATTAAAATTTTAGAAATTTTGACGTGAATTCGTTTCCGCAACCGTGCGGTTTTAATAAAGATAATGCAAATATGTCGGTCGCTCTGGATTCTGTATCGAAAACCTTTTGAGCAACGGGGCCTAGTCCCTTAATTTCAGAGGCACGAGTTACGATAAGCGCCTTATTAGGCACCGATGCTAAAACCTCATTTCCTTTATCAGTTGAGCCCAAAACTCGAGTGTAGGGAGGCGGCTTTAAAAATAAGGAATTATCAATGTTTAAAAATGCGGATAAAACAAGCCGTCTAACTCGAGCTAGCGTATATCTTTTGCTTTTTATCATTGTATATAGGTCATCAAGAGAGGTTGCAACACGAACTGATAAATGAAGTTTATTATCAAGACCCTCACTTAAATCGGGAAGATTTTTAAACTCTTCCTTTGTTTTCATTCTAAGAACCGAAAGAATTGCTTTTTCAAGCCTATTGATATCAGATATAATTTCGTTTTTTAGAATTCCTCTAGCTTCAATCGGCATAAATTTTTCGGCAAAACCGAAATTACCGTTAATGATTTTTTCGCGCAAGAGGGAAGCCGAAACTGCGGCTTCGTTTATATCTTTAGAATCGTGTCCACTGCCGATTCGTTTGATAGTCCTAAAATTGATGTTAATACCGAGTTTTTTAGCAGCACATATATATTCAATACCTAAGTTATTGTTTGCGGTAGTTAATAAGTCGGGTTCTACACCGAGCTTTTCAGCAGCTTTTTGCCGAGCAGCAGCGAAGGTAATTCCGTTTTTTATTTCGTTTGAAACTTCTATGTCGAATTCTTTAGAGCATAGGATATCTGCTGCATAGACAAGTTTATTTATATCGCCGCATTCGCTGCCGAATAATATTTCGTCGCAACCAAGTCTTGCAAGTTGTACAACACCGCCTAGCGCAAAGTTTTGAGCAGTTGACATTGACCAGATTACAGGCAATTCCGCAACCAAATCGACACCGCACCTAAGCGCCATTTCAGCTCTTTTGGCTTTTGACAAAATAGCAGTATCACCGCGCTGAACAAAATTACCGCTTATAACTGCTACCACTGTATTGCCGTTTTGTTTTGCGGTATCAATTAAAAATTTGTGACCCGTGTGCAGAGGATTAAACTCCGCAATTATACCAACAGTAGACATTTTTTAATACTCCTAAACAAAAGACTTGAAAAGTTTTACAAAATAAGGTATTATTATATGGTTAAAACTAGTGTAGTTATTTTAACACACATTTATAAATTCTTCAACATAAAGGAGTTATTTTATGAAAGTTTTTGTTGTTAATGCAGGTAGTTCATCACTCAAATACCAGCTTATAGAGACCGATGACGGTTCTGTACTTGCTAAAGGTTTATGCGAGAGAATAGGTCTTTCGGGCGCTATTACTCATAAAGCTGCTAACGGTGTTGTTTACGAGGCAGAAACCCCGATGCCTACTCATTCTGAGGCTTTTGAGGCAGTTGTTTACGCTTTAACAAAAAGCGAAGCCAAGGTTATCGACTCTTATGATGAGATTTCTGCGATTGGTCACAGAGTTGTTCAGGGCGGCGAAAAATACAATCAGTCTTGCCTTATTACAGATGATGTAATTAAAGTTGTTGAAGAGTTAAGTGATTTAGCACCACTTCACAATCCTG
>CAYXID010000002.1:11106-63445 GCA_964465535.1 uncultured Ruminococcus sp. | reverse complement strand
TTTTAGATATGTCTAGTGCAGGCAGTCAGGTTCACTTCAATGCTATGAGAAAGATAGCAGCAGAGCATCCTTCCGAGGTTGTAGGTAAGGATATCCGCAAGCTCTATAGCTGGAGTGACGAGGACAAACTAATCAACAACTAATAGTTAGATATTATTTATTTGAGGGCGGGTGGTTTCATCCGCCCCGAAACACATTTTTTTGGAGGCAATTATGATTAAAGATACCATAGTAGACGGCTTCGGCAATGCGCCCCACCGTTCTTTATACCACGCTTTAGGTCTTACAAAAGAGGAGTTATCCCGTCCTCTTATCGCGGTAGTAAGCTCTTATAACGAAATTGTACCGGGACATATGAATTTAGATAAAATTACCGAGGCTGTAAAGCTCGGTGTTGCTATGGCAGGCGGTACACCTATCGTTTTCCCGGCTATTGCTGTTTGTGACGGTATTGCTATGGGACATACGGGTATGAAATATTCCCTTGTTACCCGTGATTTGATTGCCGATTCTACCGAATCTATGGTCTTGGCTCACGGCTTTGACGGTATGGTAATGATACCAAACTGCGATAAGAATGTTCCGGGACTTTTAATGGCTTCTGCCCGTCTTAATATACCAACAATTTTTGTAAGCGGCGGTCCTATGCTTGCGGGCAGAGTAGAGGGCAAGAAGACAAGTCTTTCAAGTATGTTCGAGGCAGTAGGCGCTTACAGTGCAGGTAAAATTGACGACGATAAGCTTCGTGAATTTGAAGAAAAAACCTGTCCTACCTGTGGCTCTTGCTCGGGTATGTATACCGCAAACTCAATGAACTGCTTAACCGAGGTTCTCGGTATGGGACTTGGCGGAAACGGTACAATCCCCGCAGTTTACAGTGCAAGAATTGAACTTGCAAAGCACGCAGGTATGCAGATTATGGAGCTTGTAAGAAAAAATATCCGTCCTCTTGATATTATGACAAAGGATGCTTTCCATAACGCTCTTACCGCCGATATGGCGCTCGGTTGTTCAACAAACAGTATGCTTCATTTACCAGCTATCGCTAATGAATGCGGTGTAGAATTTAATCTTGATATGGCAAACGAAATCAGTGAAAACACACCTAATCTTTGCCACCTAGCCCCTGCAGGCAGAACCTATATGGAGGACTTAAACGAGGCAGGCGGTGTTTACGCGGTACTTAAAGAACTTGATAAGTTAGGTCTTATTAAAACAGATGCCTTAACCTGTACAGGTAAAACAGTAGGCGAAAATATTAAAAACGCTGTAAATCTTGACAGCGATACCATAAGAACGGTTGATAATCCTTATTCAAAAACAGGCGGTATTGCCGTACTTAGAGGTAATCTAGCGCCCGACGGCTGCGTTGTAAAGCGTGCCGCAGTAGCAGAAGAAATGCTTGTGCATAAGGGCCCGGCCCGAGTGTTTAACTCTGAAGAAGAGTGCATAAAGGAAATCTATGCAGGTAATATCAAATCGGGTGATGTTATAGTAATCCGTTACGAAGGCCCTGCAGGCGGCCCCGGTATGAGAGAAATGCTTTCTCCCACCTCTGCTATTGCAGGAATAGGTCTTGATAAAGAGGTAGCCCTTATAACCGACGGTAGATTTTCGGGTGCTACAAGGGGTGCTTCAATCGGCCATGTATCTCCTGAGGCTGCAAAGGGCGGTCTTATAGCCTATGTAAAAGACGGAGATATGATTTCAATCAACATTCCCGAATATAAGATTGAGTTATTAGTAGACGATGCCGAAATCGAAAAGAGAAAGAGCGAAATGCCAATACTCAAAAAGGATAATCTTTCGGGTTATTTAAAGAGATATTCACAGATGGTATCCTCAGCAGATAAGGGTGCTATCATTAACATAAAATAAGGAGGGTTTTCTTTATGGCAATGACAATGACCCAAAAAATACTTGCCGCTCACGCAGGGTTAGATAGTGTTGAAGCAGGGGAGCTTATTCTTGTATCCCTCGACCGCGTACTCGGCAACGATATAACCTCTCCCGTAGCAATCAGAGAATTTGATAAGCTCGGCTTTGATGAGGTTTATGATAAAAACAAGGTTACAATGGTTATGGACCATTTTGCGCCTAACAAGGATATTAAGGCGGCTATTCAGTGTAAAATGTGCAGAGATTTCTGCAAGGAAAAGGAAGTCGTAAATTTTTACGATGTAGGTAAAATGGGTGTTGAACACGCACTACTACCCGAAAAAGGACTTGTTATTGCGGGTGATACCGTAATCGGTGCCGACTCTCATACCTGTACATATGGCGCTTTGGGTGCTTTCTCAACAGGCGTTGGCTCTACAGATATGGCTTGCGGTATGGCTATCGGCAAGGCTTGGTTTAAGGTACCTTCCGCTATTAAGTTTAATCTAAAGGGCAAGCTTTCTCCCTATGTTTCGGGTAAGGATGTAATTTTACATATTATCGGTATGATTGGTGTTGACGGCGCTCTTTATCGCTCTATGGAATTTAGCGGTGAGGGAGTAGCTTCCCTTTCTGTTACAGACAGACTTACCATTTGCAATATGGCGATTGAAGCAGGCGCTAAAAACGGTATATTCCCCGTTGATGAGCAGACACTTAGCTATATTGCCGAGCGCTCTGACCGTAAGCCCGTAATTTATGAGGCAGACGAGGATGCCGTTTACGATGCAGTTTATGAGATTGATTTATCTAAAATCCGTCCTACAGTGGCTTTCCCGCATCTTCCCGAAAACACCAAAACTGTTGACGAAATAGATGAAGTAAAAATCGACCAGGTAGTAATCGGCTCTTGCACTAACGGTTACTACGAAAACATAAAAGAGGCGGCTGACATTATAAGAGGCAAAAAGGTAGCAGACGGTGTCAGAGCTATTATAATCCCTGCAACTCAGGAGATTTATATGAGAGCTATGAAGGAAGGCTTACTTGCTGACTTTATCGAGGCGGGCTGTGCCGTATCAACCCCAACCTGCGGTCCGTGTCTTGGCGGTCACATGGGTATTTTAGCACCCGGTGAGCGTGCAGTAGCTACTACAAACCGCAACTTTGTAGGCAGAATGGGTGACCCCACATCCGAGGTTTATCTTGCTTCACCCGCAGTAGCGGCAGCAAGTGCTATAATGGGAAGAATAGCTAGTCCCGAGGAGGTAATGTAGTTATGTTGTTTGACGGTAAAGTAATTAAATACGCTGATAATGTAGACACCGATGTTATCATTCCTGCTCGTTATCTAAATACCATTGATAAAAAGGAACTAGCAAGTCACTGTATGGAAGACCTTGACTTAACCTTCAAGGACAGAGTAAAGGAATGCAAAATAATAGTTGCCGGCAACAACTTCGGTTGCGGCTCCTCCCGTGAACACGCACCCTTGGCTATAAAGGAAAGCGGTATTACGCTTGTAATTGCAAAAAGCTTTGCAAGAATTTTCTATCGCAATGCTATAAATATCGGTCTTGCGATTTTTGAGTGTCCTGAGGCTTGTGACGCTATTAAAGACGGCGACATAGTAAAGGCAGATGCAGATACAGGTATCATTTTGAATGAAACCACAGGCGAGGAATTTAAAACAAAGCCGTTCCCCGAATTTATTGCAAAAATTATCGCAGACGGGGGACTTATTGAGTCTATAAGAAAGGGCAGTGTAAAATAATGGAAATGAATATTGCGTTACTAAAGGGTGACGGTATAGGCCCTGAAATAGTAGACAGTGCCGTTTGTGTTTTAGAAAAAATAGGGGAGAAGTTTGGCCATAAGTTTAATTTCACACCTTACCTTATAGGCGGCTGTGCAATTGACGCTGTGGGTGAGCCGCTACCTAAAGAGACAGTTGAAGGCTGTCTTGCCGCTGATAGCGTATTGCTCGGCGCAGTAGGTGGACCCAAGTGGGATACCCTTCCCGGAAATATGCGTCCCGAAAAGGCACTGCTCGGTATAAGGGCTGCGATGGAGCTTTATACAAATCTTCGCCCTGCAAAGCTTTATCCTGCTTTAAAGGATGATTGTCCTCTTCGCGCAGATATCGCAAAGGACGGGTTTGATATACTAATAGTTCGCGAACTTACAGGCGGTATCTACTTTGGAGACAGAGGCTACCGCGAGGGTAAGTACGGCGAAGAAGCTTATGATACAGAGTGCTACAGCCGTTTTGAGATTGAGCGTATAGCAAGGGCTGCCTTTGAAGCGGCAAAGCTACGTCGATGCAATGTAATCAGCATTGATAAGGCTAATGTGCTTGAGTCTTCAAGACTTTGGCGCAAAACGGTACACGAAATCGCAGAGGAATATCCTGAGGTTACCTGTACCGATATGCTTGTTGATAACGCTGCAATGCAGCTTGTTAAAAATCCCTCTCAGTTTGATGTTATTGTAACTTCAAATATGTTTGGTGATATTTTGTCCGACGAGGCATCTCAGATTACAGGCTCTATAGGAATGTTGGCATCCTCCTCTCTCGGCGCTACAAAGAGAGGCCTTTATGAGCCGATTCACGGCTCTGCCCCCGATATTGCAGGTCAGAACAAGGCAAACCCGATTGCTACAATTCTCTCTGCCGCTATGATGCTTCGCTATGCCTTTTCTCTTGAAGCAGAGGCTAAGTGCATTGAGGACGCAGTAGACGCAGTTTTAGAGGCAGGAATTCGTACTGCCGATATAGCAAAAGATGCTCAGCCAATAGGCACTAAGGAAATGACCGCAGAAATTTTAAAAAGAATATAGTAGGGTCGATTCACGAATCGACCGCAACCTATATATACGGGCAATTCGTGAATTGCCCCTACATAAATGAATATTTATCATAATCAAACTACAATTTGAAGGTAAAGATATGAATTTAAACGAATTAAATATCGCTCTTTCTTCGATAAGCCTTTATAAAGGTGTTTTAGAAGAAAAGGTATTTGGAAATCTGCTTTCACTTTTAAGATTGCCCACAAATACAGCCGAATTTTTAAAGGTTAAATGCTATTCGGATTTTGTATCGGCGCTTTATGAAGAGGGCTGTGATTTTGGCGAGTACATAGAAAAGGCGCTTCGCTGTGACGATAATGTTTATGTAAGAAACTATGCCGCAGGGGACGATATACCAAGGCTTATGTATGAATGCTTTATGCGAGAGCTTGGAATTTTCACCCGCCTTACAGAAATTTCGGCAGAAGACTTGATTTCGGAATTAGGTATAAACCCCGATTGCCCGAAATTTTATAACACCAAAAAGGATTTTTGTAGGATTATCCCCGAAAGTCTTAAAAATTCACATAAATTCGGATACGGAATTTATGCCAAATACGGTATGTTCTCGCTCGACAACGAGGGTAAAATTATTCCCGTTTTATCGCCCGATAGCGTATCTCTATCTTCCCTTATAGGCTACGATAATGAGAGGCGTCAGGTATTAGAGAACACAAGGGGTCTCTTAAGCGGTAAGCCCTCTGCAAATGTTCTTCTTTGCGGAGACGCGGGTACAGGCAAGTCCTCTACCGTAAAGGCGGTTGCAAATGAGCTTCGATGTGACGGTATAAGGCTTATTGAAGTCAGAAAAGACCAACTAAGGCATTTGCCCTCTGTAATGGGAGAGATTGCGCATAATCCTCTTAAATTCATTATATTTATAGACGATTTATCATTTTCGCCCGATGATGACGCATTTAGTTCACTAAAGGCTATTTTAGAGGGTTCTGCGGCGGCAAAAACCTCTAATGCGGTAATCTATGCTACTAGCAACAGGCGCCATATTATAAAGGAAACCTTTTCTGCCCGTGAGGGTGATGAAATTCACCGTAATGATACTATTGAAGAATCTTTGTCGCTATCTGCGCGTTTCGGACTTACAATACTTTTTGCAAAACCGAACAAACAACTCTATCTCGATATAATTCACGCTTTGGCAGAAGACAACAGTATTGAAGTAAACGCTGAGCTTGATATCAAAGCAGAAGCCTTTGCTCTTTCGAAGGGCGGAAGGTCTGCGAGAACGGCAGGTCAGTTTATAAATAATGTTTTGACAATTTCACAAAACTAATTTTATGTTTAAAAAGAAGGAATTTTTTATGTTAACACTCGATAAGGTTTATAATGCAGGTTATGTACTAAAAAATGTAATTCGCAAAACCGACGTTATTATGGCACCGAATATCAACCCCGAATCTGAGGTTTATCTTAAAACCGAAAACCTACAAATTACGGGCTCCTTCAAGGTTAGAGGCGCGTACTATAAGATGTCGCAGCTAACTGAAGAAGAAAAATCTCACGGTGTTATTGCCTGCTCTGCGGGAAATCACGCTCAGGGCGTAGCCTTAGCGGCTACTAAAAACGGCATTAAATCGGTAATTTGTCTGCCTGACGGGGCTCCCATTTCAAAGGTTGAGGCAACCAAAAAATATGGGGCTGAGGTTTGTCTTGTTGAGGGCGTTTATGACGACGCTTACAAAAGAGCCCTTGAGCTTAAAGACGAAAAGGGATACACCTTTATACACCCCTTTAATGACGAAAATGTAATTGCAGGTCAGGGTACAATAGCCTTAGAGCTTATAGACCAAATTCCCGAACTTGATGCAGTTGTAGTGCCGATAGGCGGCGGCGGACTTATTTCGGGTGTTGCATTTACAATTAAAAGCTTAAACCCGAAAATTAAGGTTTACGGTGTTCAGGCACAGGGCGCGCCGAGTATGGCAAACTCTGTAAAGGACGGCGAAATTGAGCGACTTGATAGTGTTTCCACCATCGCCGACGGTATTGCCGTTAAGGAACCGGGCGACCTTACCTTTGAGCTTTGCAGCAAGTATGTTGACGAAATCGTAACTGTTAGCGACGATGAAATCTCTGCCGCAATCTTAGCCCTTATCGAGCAGCAAAAGCTTATAGCAGAGGGTGCGGGTGCAGTAGCGGTCGCTGCTGTTATGTTCAATAAAATTCCCGTTAAAAATAAAAAGGTTGCTTGTCTTATCTCGGGCGGTAATATTGATGTTACTATACTTTCCCGTGTTATAAAGCGCGGTCTTATGATGTCGGGCAGAAGCTGTCAGTTAATGCTCGAGCTTCTTGATAAGCCCGGTCAGCTTATGAATGTATCGAGAATTATTGCCGAAAAAGGCGGAAATGTTACCTCTGTTCTTCACGAGCGTTCAAGCGAGGGCTCTGATGTTAACGGTTGTTATCTGCGCATCAATATGGAAACGAGAAACTACGCTCATATTGAGGAAATAAAAAAAGCCCTTACGGACTTTGGATTTAAAATTATATAAAGAGGTTTTACGCTATGAAAATTATATCTACTGATAAAGCCCCTGCCGCAATAGGTCCCTATTCACAGGCGGTAATTTCGGGCAATATGCTCTACACTTCGGGACAAATCGCTATAAAACCCGAAACAGCAACGGTTGTTGAGGGCGGAATTGAGGCTCAGACCGAGCAGATTATGAAAAATTTAGGCGAGGTTTTAAAGGCTGCGGGGGTTGATTTTACTGCCGCTGTTAAAACTACCTGCTTCTTAGCCGATATAAACGATTTTGCCGCATTTAACGAGATTTACGGCAAGTATTTCACAGGCAAACCCGCAAGAAGCTGTGTTGCAGTAAAGGACCTACCCAAAGGCGTACTTGCAGAGGTTGAGGTTATAGCCGAGCTATAAAAAATTATAAAAAACAAAAAAGAGCAATCGCAAACTGCGATTGCTCTTTTTGATTTTTTAACCTACAATTTCGATTGCTTCGATAACCACATCGTTAACGGGTTTGTCTCCACCGTCTACTTCGGTTTCGGCGATTTTATCAACAACCTCCATACCCTCGAAAACCTGACCGAATACTGTGTGGCGGAAATCGAGCCAAGGTGTGCCGCCGAGTTCTTTGTAAGCTTCGGTAATTTCTGTCGGGAAGCCTTGCTCTGCGGTAAGACCTTCAAGCTGTTCTATCATTCCGTCGGGCACCTTTTTTGCCTGAACGATAAAGAACTGACTGCCGTTTGTACAGGGACCTGCGTTTGCCATTGAAAGCGCACCTCTTAAATTATGAAGTTCGGGTGTGAATTCATCTTCAAAAGAATGTCCCCAAATGGATTCGCCGCCCATACCTGTAGCGGTAGGGTCACCGCCCTGAATCATGAAGTCCTTAATTACACGGTGGAAAACAATGCCGTTATAATAACCATTTTTAGCGTGGGTAGTAAAGTTTTCAACCGCCTTGGGAGCTTTATCGGGAAAAAGCTTTATTTTAATATCGCCCATATTGGTGTGCATAATTGCAACGGTATCTTCATTTGTGGGCTTAGTTAACTGAATACAAGACATAAATTTATACCTCCTAAAATTCATCCTTTTGATTTTAACAGAAATAAAACAATATTACAAGCAAAAGAATTTATTTGTCTTTATTAAAGAAATTATAAACCCTTTCTGCCGCCGCCTTTGTCATACCCTTTACGGCGGATAATTCTTCTATAGATGCGGTCTTTATTTTTTGAAGAGTTTTAAAGTGCTTCAAGAGAGCGTTGGCTCTGCCTTCACCGATACCCTCAATCTCTAAAAGCTCGCTTAAAAGCATTTTCTTTGTTCTACTCGCCTTATGGTATCCGATAGCAAAGCGGTGTACCTCGTCTTGAATGGTGGTTACAAGGGTAAAGGCAGACCTTGTTGATTTTATAGAAATATCCTCACCGCCCGCCGTTATAGCTCGGGTTTTGTGCTTTGAGTCCTTTACCATACCAAAAAGGGCAATATCTAAATTATGTTTTAAAAGTATCGGGCGCACTGCTGATAGCTGACCTTTTCCGCCGTCGAGCAAGATAAGGTCGGGAAGTTTTGAAAATCCCTCGTCCTCGCCTTTTTCGTATTCATTAAAGCGGCGGTCAAGAACCTCTGCCATAGAACGATAATCGTCCTGACCTGAAAAGCCTTTAATTTTAAACTTTTTATACATCGCTTTAAAGGGTCTGCCGTCTTTAAAAACAACCATACCCGCTACATTCTCGCTGCCCGCGGTATTCGAAATATCGTAGGCTTCAATATATCGAGGCACAGTTTTTAAGCCGAGTAGGTTAGAGAGCTCGTCTAAAGCTGACATTTCTCTTCCACTTCGCTCGGTTTTTTCGGAGAGGTTTTCTGCCGCGTTACTGCGGCACATTTTTACAATTTCAAGTCCTTCACGAAGCTTCGGTATTATAATGCCGACCTTTTTGCCCGATTTTCCACTAAGCCACTGTTCTAAAAGCGAATTGTTTTCGGTGTCGGTATCAAGAAGTATTCGAGGCGGAATATCCTCGCGCTCAAGATAATATTGCTGTAAAAATTCCGAATAAAGTCGGGATTTATCTGTAATTCCCTCAACAAAATAATGCCGTTTATCCGAAAGGCGACGGTTCCTGAAGCTTAAAACACTTACACACGCCTTTTCTCCTAAAAAAACGCTAGCAAAAACATCTTGGGCAGGGTAGGATATCTGCACAACCTTTTGCTTTTGGCGCATTTTATTTATGGCAGATATGCGGTCTCTTATACGCGCCGCCTGTTCAAAATCAAGTTTTTCGGAGGCTTGCTCCATCTGTTCGGTTAAATAGGCGGTTAGCTGCTCACTGTCACCCTTTTTGATAAATTTTATCGCTTCGTCAAGAGTGTTGTTATAATCCGAAAGGGATGTTTTGCATCTGCAGGGCGCATCGCAAATTCCTATGTGGTAATTAAGACAGGGCTTTGAGGGTTTATCAAAGCTTCGGTTACAGTCGGGAAGCTTGAAGATTTTTCTAACTTCGTCTACCGTCTCTTTTACTATATACCACGAATTAAAGGGGCCTATATACTGCCCGCTTTTCTCCTTTAATTTAGTTGGCAGTATCTTGCGCCATTTGTCGTCGGTAATCTTTATATAGTGGTAGCCCTTGTCGTCCTTTAAAAGTATGTTGTATTTGGGTTTATGTTGTTTAATGAGGGAGTTTTCGAGAATTAGCGCCTCAAATTCACTGTCGCAGAGGATATATTCAAAGTCTGATACCCTTTGTACCATTTGTCTCACCTTTTCGGTATGCTGATTACCACTGCCGAAATACTGAGTTACTCGGTTTTTTAGCGCTTTTGCCTTTCCGATGTATATAATATTTCCCGTTTTATCCTTCATAATATATACACCGGGTGTTAGCGGAAGCTTGTTTGCCTTCTGCTTTAAGGCTTTAATTTTCTCGTTGGTTTCTTGGTTGTACAAGGCTTTTATATCCCTCCCTCGTGCTTGACTTATCTATTTAAAAGTAATATAATTATTACATATTGGTAGTTGGGGTAAATGCGATGAAAAGGCTTTTATTAGCGGTTTTATTGGTATCTTTAATAGTGGTTTCGGCAGGTTGCAAAAAGGCAGAAAATCAGTCCGATATGTCCTCGCCGTTTAAGGTTACATTGCCTAGCGATAACAGTGTAAACGGGTATAGAATTGAGCCCGATAAAGACAGCACACAAAGCAGTGAGCCTGATACTAATCCTGATACAGAAACTACCTACTACGCCAATGTTAAAACCAAGAAAATTCATTTACAAAGTTGCACTTATGCAAAGAATACAGATAAAGATAACATTTACATTACCGATAATAGAGCAGAGCTTATAAATATGGGATATTCTCCCTGTAAGCGTTGCAACCCTTAAGGGTTACAAAATTATTATACTATTTTTATAAGGTTTCGGCAAGGGTAATTTAAAGTCTTAAAAATATGTAACGAACAAGAAAAAATCGTTACCAAATAAAATTCGGGCTATCCTTTATTCCGTATATCAGCATTACCGCCGTTGCGGCAAGGAGACTGTAGCAATTATACGGACTTTTCTTTAACACCTTTATCTCGCAAGGCTCTATCGTATTGCCGTTTATATCGGTGATGCTTCTTTGAAGACAGAGTAGTGCT
This sequence comes from uncultured Ruminococcus sp., assembly GCA_964465535.1. Taxonomy (GTDB): domain Bacteria; phylum Bacillota; class Clostridia; order Oscillospirales; family Acutalibacteraceae; genus UBA737. The sequence goes on along the minus strand of CAYXID010000002.1, from coordinate 52,561 downwards.
GAGTCTCTTTCGTTGCTTGATACAGTAAGGGTGTTTTTTCTGCCCATTCCGCAGGTAATAATAGGCAGATTGTTGCTTTTTAAGAGCTTTAAACCTGTAAGGTTATTTTCCGAGCAGACACCTATAATATTAGACGGCAGCTGTTGATTTTTAAAATTCCAAAGGTGTTCTCCTAAAACAACGGTGCCCTTGTTCATTGTGATTTTTGATGTTTTATGGCGGCTTACAACGCAAAGAGGACTTATCTCTTCAGTGACTTCGCTGTCACTTATGATTGTGGCTTTGCATCCGTGAAGAATTTTAGTAAAAGAATCCTCAAAATCAGTTTTTTTATCCGATAATACGATAATCATTTTATCACTCCGCAGTTAGTATTTGCGACAACAAAAAAATTATTAAAGAAGGAAGTTAAATGAAGACCGAACTTTTTGAAATTACGGGTATGTCTTGTGCGGCTTGCTCGGCGTCTGTCGAGAGGGTTTGCCGTCGGCTTGACGGGGTAATTGACTGCAGTGTAAATTTAATTTTAGGCAGACTTACCGTAACCTATGACGAAGAAAAGCTTTCAAGTGACAACTTTTTAAGGGTTGTAGAAAAGGCAGGGTTCGGCATAAAGCCTTTTGCCGAAAAGAGCGAGGGTAAAGCGAGCTCTAAAAAGCCTATAGAAGAAAAGAAACCCAAGGCTCCTTATGACCTTATAATTGCAGGAATTGCGGCGGCATTTTTGCTTTATATTTCTATGGGACAAATGCTCTTTGAAAATATTTATATGCCAAAGATTTTTGATATAAATGAAAATCCTTATAATTTTGCACTTATTCAGTTTTTGCTGACATTACCTGCTTTATTTGTAGGTCGAAAATTTTTCAAGGTGGGAATTCCGTCTCTGTTTAGAGGAAATCCTAATATGGATTCGCTAGTAGCGGTAGGTGTTGGCGCTTCCTTAATATACAGCATTGTAATGACCTTTGCTATAAATTCTAATCCCCACGCCGTTCATAATCTTTATTTTGAATCGGTAGCAGTGGTGATAGTTCTTATAAGGCTTGGAAAATATTTAGAGGAGAGAAGTCGAAACCGCACAAAAGGCGCTATTGAAGCGTTAATGTCGCTAGCCCCCGATTATTCCACACTTATTAGAAAGGACGAGCAAATTAAGGTTCCTACCGAACAAATAAAGGTAGGGGATATATTGCTTGTTCGCGCGGGTGAGAAAATACCCCTCGATGCTGAAATAGTAGAGGGTGGCGGCAGTGTTGACGAATCAATGCTGACGGGAGAAAGTATGCCCGTAGAGAAAACTGTAGGCGACACCGTTACAGGCGGCAGTCTTAACATTAACGGAGCACTTTTTATAAAGGTAATCAGGGTAGGCGAGGATACTACTCTTTCTAAAATTATAAAGTTCGTAGAGGAAGCCCAAGGCAAAAAAGCTCCCATTTCTAAAACTGCCGATAAGGTAGCAGGTGTTTTCGTACCCGTTGTGATGGCGATATCCGTAGTGTCGGCAGTAGTTTGGTTTTTAATAAAGGGAGATTTTTCCTTTGCTCTTAAAATATTTACAAGCGTTTTAGTGGTTGCCTGTCCCTGTGCGTTGGGACTTGCTACTCCAACTGCCGTTATGGTAGGAACGGGACTCGGCGCCCAAAACGGTATTTTAATCAGAAACGGCGAAGCACTCGAAATAATCGGTAAAACAAAGGTTGCTGTATTTGATAAAACGGGCACAGTAACAAAGGGCATGCCTGTTGTTACCGATATATTCTCAGAAAATGAGGAAACGCTTATAAGCCTTGCAGCATCGGCGGAGTCGGTATCGAGTCACCCCTTAGCCCTTGCGGTTTTAGAATATGCAAAGGCAAAAAATATATCCTTTGATTCAAGCTTTAGCGAATTCGAAAATGTAGCAGGAAAGGGTATAAAGGCTACAGTTAGTGAGAAAAAGATACTTGCAGGAAATAAAACCTTAATGCTTGAAAACGGTGTGGACACAAAGGCTTTTGACGAGGTTGCAGACAAAACAACTATGATGGGAAAATCCCTTATATATGTATCGAGTGATGGCGTACTTTTAGGAATAATTGCAATAGCCGACGAGCTAAAGCCTACCTCTGTAGATGCTATATCGCGTCTTAAAAAACAGGGAATAAAAACCGTTTTACTGTCGGGAGATAATAAAAGGTCTGCCGAATATATAGGCAAGTTACTTTCTGTTGACGAGGTTTATTCAGAGGTATTACCCGAAGAAAAAGCCGAGATAATAGAGAATATAAAGGCAAAATACGGCACCGTTTTAATGGTTGGCGACGGCATTAACGACGCTCCTGCACTTTCCTCTGCCGATATCGGTTGCGCTATAGGTGGCGGCAGTGATATAGCTATTGAGGCGGCGGATTTAGTGCTTATGAAGAGCGACCCTGTTGATGTCTCAAAGGCTATAAATTTAAGCCGTATGACCATTAAAAATATTAAAGAAAATCTTTTTTGGGCGTTTTGTTATAACACGATTTGCATACCCATAGCGGTAGGTGTTTTTTACAGCTTTGGACTTCTTATGAACCCAATGCTTGGCGGTCTTGCAATGTCACTAAGCTCGGTTTGCGTGGTATCAAATGCGCTTAGACTTAAATTTAAGAAATTAAAATAATTTTTAGAGGAGATATAAAAATGGAATTTAAAATTTCGGTACAGGATATGCACTGTGAACACTGTGTAAAAAGAATTGATACAGCACTCGAGGAAGCAGGTCTTTCCTACGATATCAGCCTAGAGGATAAAACTGTTAGCATAACAGGCTGTGAGAAGTGTTTAGAAAAGGCAGTATCTGCTATTGAGGACTTAGGCTTTACCCCTGAAGTTTAAAATTTAATCCCTCACAAAAAAATCACCCTTTTCGTAGTATGTAATACGAAAGAGGGTGGAAAATGAGACGAAAATCTAAATTTAAAAGGCATTTTTGTGTTTTTTTATGTTTTGTTTTGTGTTTGGCGATTATTTTCGGCAGTATATTTTTAAAGATAAAACCGCTAGTTTTTACATACGCTAAAAGTTATGCCGAAACGCTCTTTTTAAACGAGGCAAACAGGGCGATAGTTAAAATACTTGAAGAAAACGGTATATCCTATTCGAATATGGCGTCCCTTTCGAGAAACGGCGATGGTGCCGTTACAAGCCTCGAAATAAACATAGAAAAAATAAATTTACTAAAAAGCCTTATTTCGAATAAAATGTCAGACTCACTGATGCAAAAAGAATATTACGATTTAAAAATTCCAATCGGCACACTCTTTGGCAGTGAGTTTACAACGGGAATAGGACCTCGCATAAAATTTTCAATGCAGACCACCTGTACCGTCTTTGTGGATTTTAAAAGCCTCTTTTTTTCGGCGGGGATAAATCAGGTGCTGCATCAGATACTTATAAAGATAAAAATTGCAGGGAATATATTAATGATAGGCTGCAGTGACAGCTTTTCTGTTGAAACCTCAGCTATAGCCGCCGAAACGGTTATAGTCGGTATGACGCCTGACGCCTTTACAAATGTTATAGAGGGAACAGGCGGCAGTATAGTCGGCGATATTTTCGATTACGGACATATGGAATACGACTCTAACGGAGAATAATTAAAAAAGGAAGTTTTAAATGGAACTCGAAAAGGCAAGACTTCGCGCAAAGGAGCTCAGAGAGGTTATAGAGTATCATAATAACAGATACTATAATGAGGATGCCCCCGAAATTGAGGACTTTGAGTATGACGCGCTAACCCGCGAACTTAAAGCAATAGAAAAAGAATTTCCCGAGCTTTTAACGGCGGATTCGCCTACTCAAAAGGTGGGCGGTGCTGCCCTAAAGCTCTTTTCGCCCGTAACTCATAGGGTGAAAATGGAAAGTTTACAGGATGTTTTCAGCTTCGACGAGCTTTATTCCTTTGCGGAAAAGATAGATTTGAGTAAAACTGCTTTGTCGGTAGAGCCTAAAATTGACGGTCTTTCTGTTTCCCTTGAATATAAAGACGGACTTTTCTTCCGCGGCTCTACAAGAGGCGACGGTACAACAGGCGAGGATGTTACCGCAAATCTTTTAGAGATTAAAGCTATACCGAAGTCGATTGATTTTAAGGGTGAGCTTGAAGTCAGGGGCGAGGTTTATATGCCGCGCCAAAGCTTTTTAAAGCTTGTTGAGCGTCAGGAACTTATGGGAGAAGTGCCTGCCAAAAATCCTAGAAATGCGGCGGCAGGTTCCCTCAGGCAGAAAAACTCTAAAATCACCGCCGAACGCGAGCTTGATATATTCATTTTTAATATTCAGTATATTGAAGATAAAGAGTTTAAAAGCCATATCGAAACCTTGGAATTTTTAAAAGCTTTAGGCTTTAATGTTTTGCCGAGCTTTATATCCTGTAGCAGTGCAGACGAGGCGGTAGAAGAAATAAAGCGCATAGGTGATACAAGGGGAACCCTTTCCTACGATATAGACGGCGCCGTTGTAAAGGTTGATAATCTCGATTATCGCACCGAGCTTGGCAGCACCTCTAAATATCCCAAATGGGCGGTAGCTTATAAGTATCCGCCTGAAGAAAAGGAAACTGTTATATTAGAGGTTGAGGTTAATGTCGGCAGAACAGGTGCTCTTACACCGATTGCGGTTTTCGAGCCGATAACTTTAGCGGGTACCACCGTTTCGAGAGCCACCCTTCATAATGAGGACTTCATAAACGAAAAGGGAATAGCTATCGGGGATACGATAGTTGTCAGAAAAGCGGGGGATATCATTCCTGAAGTGCTGTCTGTTTCAAAGCATATTGAAGAAAACCCCGTATTTTCTATGCCGAAATTCTGCCCTTCCTGTAATAGCCCTGTAACAAGGGAAAAGGGTGAGGCGGTAACAAGATGTACTAATGCCGAGTGTCCCGCTCAGCTTTTAAGACATTTAATTCATTTTACTTCTCGGGATGCTATGGATATTGAGGGGTTAGGACCTGCCGTTTTAGAACAGCTTTTAAATGCAGGGCTTATAAGCAATATTGTTGACCTTTATACCCTAAAAGCTGAGGATATCGAAAAGCTAGACCGAATTGGCGAAAAATCGGCATCAAACTTTATAAACGCTATTGAAAACTCAAAACAAAACGATTTGTCAAAACTGATTTTCGCATTAGGTATTCGTCATATCGGAAGCCGCGCGGCAAAGCTTATGGCAGAGCATTTTTTAAGTATCGAAAATATTTTAACTGCCGAAAAATCAGATTTTGAAAAGATAGACGGCTTTGGTGAAATTTTAGCCGAGTCTGCCGCAGAGTTTTTCAGTTTAGAGGAAACAAAAGCCACAATAAATAGGCTCTCACAGCTCGGCGTTAATATGAAATCGCTAAAAGAGGTAACTGATAGCCGTTTTGCAGGGCTTACCTTCGTGCTGACAGGCACTTTGCCTACTTATACCCGAAACGAAGCCGCTGCTATAATCGAGAGCATGGGCGGTAAGGTATCGTCCTCTGTTTCTAAAAAGACTTCGTATGTCTTGGCGGGCGAAGAGGCAGGCAGTAAACTCGATAAAGCGAATGCCCTCGGTGTAAAGGTTATAGACGAAGCCGAATTTAATAGTATGATTTCTTAAATATTTTTTATAACAAAAAAGCCACCCTGAAATATGGGTGGTTTTCTTCATTTTGTGTCCCGCCCTGCCGTAGTGGCTTAAGATAACCTGCGAAAAACACAGGGTGGGTGCCCGCCGAAAAGCTTCGTGCTCCCTTCTTCCGAACTCGGCACCGCCGCGGGAGGTCTGCAGACCTGCTTTTCGAGCAAAAGCCCCTTTTAAAAGGTTGTAGGGTTATAAAAGACGCAATTCGCGAACAGGGTAGGACAAAATTTAGTTTTTCTCTAAATTTACCGATTATTTCTCGGAAATTTCAAAAAAGTTTTCAAGACGGTCAACAAAAGCGTCTGCAATTGTTTCGTACTCGTCGTCGTCTTCAATTTCGGAATAGAATTCCTCGCCGTTTTCTTCTTCGACTTTAACAATTACGAGCTCGCCGCTGTCGTCAAGCAGACTCTTCGGGTCCTCATAAACAGGAAGCATTGCAAGGTATCTTCCTGTGTCGGTCTCAATAGCATCAAGCACCTCAAAGGTGTATTCCTTTCCGTCGTCGTCCGAAAGGGTTACGATATCGGGATTGTATTCCTCGTTTAAAATATCACTCATTTTTTGTCTCCTCCAAATCTTTATACAACAATTTTAATATATATTGATAAAATAGTCAATCGAAAACTTTAGTTTATGCTAGAAAAAAGTTTTGGTAAAAACTTTTTGATAAGATAAATTATACGGGCTATTAAAAACGCTGAGCGCATATCCGCAGCTTTTAAGGTTGCCGCCATTATTCCGATAAGACTATCAGTCGGGAAATAAGGCTTTAAATTTTTATATAGATTGGTGTCTATGTGTTTTTCGAAAAATTCAATACGCTTTTTTGAGTTGAGTTTTGAACGGGGGTCAAGATTTCGCTCAAGGGCTGAAAATGTGTATCTGACATATTCGCTTGCCAACAGCCTCATTGCGTTGTGGTCTAATATACCGAAGCTTTCAAACTGAATATACAACTCTTTTATTTTATACATAATATCGCGGTGATATGTGGGGATAAATTTTCCTGTTGTGCTGCCAAAGCGCTTTGCATAGTGATAGGGCGCAATGCCTAATAAATTAAGGCTTTTTACCGAGTAAAAGAGTTTAATGTTAAATATTATATCCTCGTTAAATCCCATCTTTTCAAAGCGGACACCGCTTTCTCGTATAAGGGACGCTTTATATAGCTTGTTCCAAGGGTAACCGTAAAGGGTTGTGGCTTCAAGGGATATGGCTTCACGCCTGATTTGCTCTAAATCGGTAAGGTGTTTTTCCTCGGGGCAGATAACATTTTCTTTATAGAATTCGCCGTTTTTGTCGTAGTATTCCTCTATAAGACCGAACACCGAAACATCGGCAGGGTTTGCCTTTATTGCGGCGGCTAATTTTTCAAATAGATAATCTTCTATGTAATCGTCGCTGTCTAAAAATAAAATGTATTCGCCGTTTGCTTTTTCAATTCCGACATTACGGGCGTTGCTTACTCCGCCGTTTTTCTCTAAATGAAAAACCTTTATTCTCTCGTCCTCTTTTGCAAGGTTATCGCAAAGAAGGGGGCAAGTGTCAGGAGATGCATCGTCGATAAGTAGGATTTCAAAATCAGTAAAGGTTTGGCGCAGAACAGAGATTACGCACTTCTCTAAATATTTTTCAACATTATATACAGGGATGATTACCGAAATCAAGGGGCTATTCATATTACACCGCCTAAGGATTAATTTTATATGTCAATTATACTTCACTTTAGGAATATTGTCAATTTTAAAAGAATAGGTTATATTTTGTCCACACGCGCGCGTATATATTATATGTGTAAGAAAAATCGTGATATATTTCTTCGTACGGTTGATTCACGAATCAACCGTACACATAGAAAATTTAATAATCCTGCAAAATTTTGTTGCGGACCAACCGATGCCATGTTAAAACAATTGCGGTGATAAATATGGATTTACCCAAACGAAAATCAACAAGGCTCAAAAATTATGATTACAGCAGTGAGGGCGCATATTTTATAACAATATGTTCGCATAACCGCAAAATGTTATTTTCAGATATTGTATGGGCAATTCACGAATTGCCCATACGGAGAATTAATTAATATTGATTTGTAGGGTTGATTCACGAATCAACCGCAGTTTATATCCGTGCCGTAGGCACAACGTAATTATTTATTTTTCATTATTCATCATTCATCATTCATTATTTATCAAATCAAAACGGGCGATTCGTGAATCGCCCCTACACAGATTAATCGGGTTTTATGTAAATTTTGGTTTATTTTGAATATTTTTGTAAAACTCTTGTGTTTTTATATGTGCATTATACATATATATTGTGGCGTGGTATGTACAGGTTAAACAATGTTATATGAAAGTGTGAAATTTTATATGATTTTTTTAAAAAACCTCTTGCAATTTGATTTTTGGAATGCTATAATAAATCGAACCATAGTCCCCTTATGGTATAACGAACGGATTATCCCCGTGCCACGGTGGCACAAAAAAATTAATGGCTTTATGCCAGTTAGGAGAATTCTGAATGAAAAAGATTTTAGCTCTTGTTGTTGCATTTGCTCTCTGCTTTACAGCAGTTGCAGGATGCATCACAACTTCTGCTGAAGATGCTGCTGCAGCTCCTGCAATTGAAATTTCAAGCGTAGAACTTGCAAACACAGCTGGCGCAACATCCTTCACAGTTTCCGGCACAAATTGCGGCACAATCGCTGCTCAAAAGCTTACAGTAACAATCGAAGCTGGTGTTACATTTACCGGTATCGAAGGCCTTATCAACGCTGCTGACGTTGAAACAGGCGAAGACGCAGACTATCGTGTAGAAACAGTAGATGGTAACACAGTTGTTACATTAGTTTCTGTTTTAAACATTGGCGCTACCAATGACGCTTTCACTTACACCTTCAACGTTACAGTTCCTGCTAACGAAACCGAAGCAGATGTTGTGTATGATGTAACTGCTGCTACAGTAGCTGGTTCTGTTGATGAAGAATACATAACCGTTGAAATCGCTCCTGCTACTATTACAGTTAAAGCACTTGTTGTTGAGCCTGATGTATGTGAGCATGCTAATTGGACTGAATGGAACATCACTCAGCCTACAAAGACTGAAACAGGCTTAAAGACACGTACTTGTCTTGATTGCGGCGAGGCAACTGAAGAAGTTATTCCTGCTGCTGTATTAGATACTACAATGGTATTTAGAACTCCGAACGTAACAATCGCTGAAACTCTCGGTCTAAGACTTAGAGCAAGAACTTCTGTTCTTACTGATGAGACCGCTACATATAAGTTCGTTGTTACTCCTCAGAAGTACGATGCTACTACTCTTAACGAAGTTTCCGGCGAAACTGTTGAATATGCTTTAGATAAGACTTCTACAAACTATCAGCTTGACTTATCCGGTATTGCTATAACCGAATTAGGCCTCAACGTTAACGCATATATCGTTCGCTACGATGCTGATGGTATTTTTGTGGCTTATTCTAACGTAGAAGCTTTCAATCCCGCTACAACACTTAAAGGTATGATTAATGAATCTGCAACAGAAGGAACTACTGCTTATAAGTATAATCTTTTAATTGCAGACTTGCTTACCCTTGGTGCAGAAGCGCAGGATTACTTCCCCGGTCTTATAAACTCTACTACTTGTGACCTTTACACTTCTGAAAGAGTTAATGCTGGTGTTGAAAATTGGGCTTCCGCAACATTAGGTGACCTTAATGCAGTTGACACAACTACAAATACTGTTTGGAATCCTGATTCTGCAATTACTTCTACTACTAACAGATTGAGCATGGAAGTATCCCTTAACCCTGCTCCTGCTCCTACATTTGTAGTTCGTAATGCTTCTGCTACAGGTTCCAACCCGTTGGATTATTCTAAGCTTTCTATGACTATATCCTACACCTCTGAAAATGACGGTCAGACTAGAACAGAAACTTATGAGGGTGACGAGTGGAATGATTTAGTTGTAAGAACCCATCTTAAGGCTGGCTTCCCGAAGGTAGCTATGTATGACTCCGACCAGGTAATTACCGCAGTTCTTACCTATGAAGGTACTGAAGTATTTACTTCTACCTACACATTGGAAACTTATTATTCTGCAAATTTAGACAACGCTACATTGGGCACTTTGGCACAGGCTACAGCTAAGCTTGGTATCTCAGCTCGTAATTACTTTAACTCTCTTGGTTAATATTTAGATTTTCTTTGGCATTAATTTTTATTTATAAAATTTTTTATATTACAAAGAAGGAGATGAAACGATAATGAAAAAGGCTGAAATGCAGGTAGTTCTTTTAAAGAACGAGATCGTAGCTACTTCTGGCACAACTTGCCTTTGCTATGAGTATGGCGTTATGAACGACGCTGCTACTGACGAGTGCTAATAGCGTATTTGTATTGATTGTTTATAATTAATGCAAGGCGGCCTCATTATTTAATATAATGAGGCCGCACTTTATTAAAATAACAATATTTTTTAGTAATAACTTAAAAGAGGATGTAACTTATATGGAAATAGTTGTGGAACAGGCAGTTACAGCCGGTCAAATATTAGGCGAACAACCATTAAAAACTGATGTAAAATATCGCCCCTTAAAATATGTAAAAACAGTTTCATATAATGACGGTATAATTGCTACTAATCTTCTTACATCTGAAATGGTGTTTTTGAATAGTGAAGAGGCTGCCTTTTTAAATGCACAAGCGGCCTATGATAATTCCACATTTAAAACGCTTGTAAGCAAATGGTTTATTATCCCTGAAAATCAAGATGACGTAGCGCTTTCAAAACAACTTCAAACACTTACCCTTGCTGTAAACAGAATCTATACCGCACCTAAAATTGAAGCCTTTACCATACTTCCTACTACTGATTGTAATGCCCGTTGTTTTTATTGTTATGAGATGGGCTGTGTTAAAAAATGGATGACTGAAGAAACGGCTGAAGATGTCGTTCAATATATACTTAAGAATAAAAAAGAAGGCAAAATACAGCTTCGCTGGTTTGGCGGCGAACCTCTTTATAACTCAAAAATTATCGATTATATTTGTACACGCCTTACAGAATATGGTGTAGAATATTTTGCAACTATGGTTTCCAATTCCTACCTTTTTGATGAAGAAATGGTTAAAAAAGCAAAGGAGTTATGGAAACTCGAAAAAATACAAATTACGCTTGATGGTACAGAAAAGATTTATAATAAAGCCAAGGCGTATATATATAAAGATTGCGAAAGTCCTTTTAAGAGAGTTATTCGTAATATAGAACTGATTTTAAAGCAAGGAATTTCTATAAATGTCCGTTTAAATATGGGCAAACATAACGCTGAAGATTTATTCGCTCTTACTGATTATTTGTTAGAGCGCTTTAAAGGATACGAAAAATTTTATGTTTATTCCAATGTTTTGTATGATGACCCAGATGTTGAAATGACCGAGAAGAACAAAAAAGATCGTGCAATACTTACCGAAAAAAATTTTGAATTATTAAATCATATAAATTCTATAAAAACAAAACATTTTGTATATGAAAAATACAAAAGATCTAAGAATCATTGCATGGCGGATAGAGATACCTCTGTTATGATTTTGCCTGACGGAAAACTAGGTAAATGTGAGCATTTTTTAGACAGCAATTATATTGGTAGTATTTATTCAGATAAATTGGATTTTGAACAGCTTAATTGGTTTAAACAGACCACCGTTCCGCTTTCAGAATGCGATTTGTGCGATAAACGGCCGTTTTGTGTACGCCTTACAAATTGTCCCACTTTGCCTAAATATTGCTCTGAAAATGATAGAAAAACATTTGATAATATTTTCTATGAGTATATGATAAAATCTTATGAACATATAGGGGATGCGAAAAAATGAAACTTAAGTATGAATTTTCTATAAATCAAATGGGTGATGATTTTGTTGCTGTGCCTTTAGGCAACGGCGTAATTGATTTTAACGGTATCTTAAAGCTTAACGAAACGGCTGCATTTATTATTGAAAAACTAAATTCTGATATAACCTTTGATTCATTGGTCGAATGTGTAGCCGAGCATTTTGCTTGCGAAAAAAAAGATGCAAAAGATAATGTGGACTCTATTGTCTCTGAACTCAAAGAGGCAAAATTATTAGTAGAATGATAAATTATGATAGTTAAAAGCATTTTAGCTGATTTAAAGGTTGAATATCACCCTATACATGAAAGGGTACAACAAATTTTGCGAGACTATTCTGCGGATTTTGAAGAACCAGATTTAGTTTTGCATATAACACAGCAGGATATAGATTTTGAGCGACATATTGATAAAACCTTACCTAAAAATTTAGCGGAAAGAGCTGTAGAAAAAACCGCAGCGTTTCGCCTTTTTGCAGAAAAACTTCCTGATTTCAAAGGTGTGTTGTTGCATTCTTGCCTCATAAAAGTTAATGATAAGGGTATTGCTTTTACAGCACCAAGTGGTACTGGAAAAACCACTCATACCATACTTTGGCAGAAGCTTTTAGGCGAAAGACTAACAATTATTAATGGAGACAAACCGTTTGTGAGATTTTTAGACGGCAATCTTTACGCTTATGGCTCTCCCTGGATGGGAAAAGAACATTTGGGATGTAATCTAAAGTCTCCTCTGACTGATATCTGCTTAATTGAGCGTAGCAACATAAACAAAACAGAGCCTATGAACAAAGAAGAGGGTATTATGCTTCTTATGCAACAGGTTTATATGCCGTTTGACTCCGTGATGCGAATGAAAACTATTGAGCTTATTTACAGAATTGCCGAAAAGGTGAATTTCTGGAAAATCAAATGCAATATGGATATTGAGGCAGCAGAAACTTCATACAAGGCTATTTTTGGTGACAAAAAATGAAAAATAACAAACCAATGACAGCTCTAAGCCTTGAAAATACCGAGCTTGTGACTAAAAGCCTTGAAGAAAAGGGAGAGTTTTTCTCCTATACCAAGGGGGCGAGTATGCAGCCATTGTTTCGTCAAGGCAAGGATATAGTTGTTATAAAAAAGCCCGACAGAGAGTTAAAGGTTGGCGATGTTCCGCTTTACAAGCGCGTAAATTACGACTTTTTAGTTCTCCACCGTATTTTAAAGGTAAGGGACAAGGATTACATAATCAGGGGAGACAACACCTACAAGCTTGAATATGTTCCAAAAGATTATGTTATCGGTGTTTTAAAGGGTTTTTACCGAAACGGTAAATACCACGATTGCGAGACCGACAAGGGATACAAGGCGTATGTATTTTTTAACAGGTTGGACTATCCGTTTCGGTATGTATGGAAGATTATAATCCGCCCCGTTTTATCCAAAATCAAAAGGGCAATATTTAAATAACAGAATTTGAAAAGAGCAAGTTTTTACTTGCTCTTTTTTGTTTTCGGGCGATTCGTGAATCGCCCCTACGGAGATGCATTAATATTAATTTGTAGGGTTGATTCACGAATCAACCGCCGTTTTTACGGGCGAACAATGTTCGCCCCTACGATATATTCATTGTTTATTGCAAAAAAACAAGGCGGCAGAGCCGAACCCCTGCCCTACGGGGTGGATTGAAATCCCTCCACCAACCTGACGGTTGGTCCCCCTCCCTTTAGGCAAGGGAGGCGTCGCACCTAATATATTTATTATTTATTAAAATAAAACGGGCGATTCGTGAATCGCCCCTACGGTGCGAATTAATTTATATTGATTTGTAGGGAAGATTTGCGAATCAACCGCCGTTTTTACGGGCGAACAATGTTCGCCCCTACGGTGTGGAATAATTGTTTTGCTGAAAATTGACGGGCGATTCGTGTGAATCGCCCCTACGGGTATTTAATTTTATTGACTAAATGTTTAAAAAAGTGTATACTAAAGGGTAAGATAGAAATATTGTATCTTTTTTTCAGGAGGCATTAAAATGAGTGATTACAGAATTGAAACAAAATGCGTACAGGGCGGTTACACACCCGGCAACGGAGAGCCGCGCGAGATACCGATTATACAGAGCACAACCTTTAAATATGCAACAAGCGAGGATATGGGAAAGCTCTTTGATTTAGAGGCGTCAGGTTATTTTTATACCCGTCTGCAAAACCCCACAAACGACAGCGTTGCTGCCAAAATCTGCGAGATGGAGGGCGGTACTGCCGCAATGCTTACCTCCTCAGGTCAGGCGGCATCCTTTTACTCAGTTTTCAACATCGCATCCTGCGGTGACCATATAGTTTGCTCCTCTGCAATTTACGGCGGAACCTATAATCTTTTTGCCGTTACAATGAAGAGAATGGGAATTGATTTTACATTTGTTTCTCCCGACTGCAGCGACGAAGAATTAAACGCTGCATTCCGTCCCGAAACCAAGGCGGTTTTCGGTGAGACAATTGCTAACCCTGCCCTTAATGTGCTTGATATTGAGCGCTTTGCAAATGCAGCTCACGCTCACGGTGTTCCGCTTATTATTGATAATACCTTTGCAACCCCCGTTAACTGCAGACCTTTCGAATGGGGCGCAGATATCGTTACCCACTCCACCACAAAGTATATGGACGGTCACGGTGCGGCAGTAGGCGGCTGTATTGTAGATTCGGGTAAGTTTGACTGGACCCGTTATCCTGATAAATTCCCTGGTCTTTGCACACCTGACGAGAGCTATCACGGCGTTGTTTACACCGAGCGTTTCGGTCTTGGCGGCGCATATATTACCAAGGCAACAGCTCAGCTTATGCGTGATTTAGGCTCCATTCAGGCGCCTCAGAACGCATTTTATTTAAACCTCGGTCTTGAGAGTTTGCATTTAAGAATGAAGCGCCACTGCGAGAATGCTCAGGCAGTAGCCGAATATTTAGAGAGTGACGACAGAATTGCCTGGGTTAACTACCCCGGTCTTGAATCTTGCAAGGACTATGAGCTTGCAAAGAAATATCTGCCTAACGGTTCTTGCGGAGTAATAAGCTTCGGCGTAAAGGGCGGCAAAGCGGCAGCTGAAAAGTTTATGGGAGGACTAAAGCTTGCAGCTATTGAAACCCATGTTGCCGATGCGCGTTCTTGCTGCTTGCATCCTGCAAGTACAACTCACCGCCAGATGAACGACGAGGAGCTTGCAGCAGCAGGAATCTCCCCCGATTTAATCCGTTTTTCTTGCGGAATTGAAAATGCCGACGATTTAATCGACGATATTAAACAGGCACTTGACGGCGTTTCTACCAAATAATTTTAACTTAAACGGAGGCAATTTAGATGCCTATTAAAATACCCAACGATTTACCGGCAGTAAAAACTTTAAGGGACGAAAACATTTTCGTTATGACAGAGACTAGAGCTATTAGTCAGGATATTCGTCCCCTTAAAATTCTTTTACTCAATTTAATGCCTAAAAAAATCGAAACCGAGACGCAGTTATCACGCCTTCTCGGAAACTCGCCCTTACAGGTTGATTTAAGGCTTATAAGAACAAAAACTCATACCGCTAAAAACACTTCGGCAGAGCATCTACTTGCCTTTTATGAAACCTTTGAAGATGTAAAGAATGAGAGCTTTGACGGTCTTATCATTACGGGAGCCCCTGTAGAGCATTTAAAGTTTGAAGAGGTTTCCTATTGGGAGGAGCTCTGCGAGATTATGGAGTGGAGCAAGACCCATGTTCACAGCACATTCCATATCTGTTGGGGCGCTCAGGCAGGTCTTTACTACCATTACGGTATAGACAAGCGACCGATGGACAAAAAGGTTTTCGGCGTATTTGAGCATAAGGTCGATTACAAGCGCTCAATCCTTTTTAGAGGGTTTGACGATGTGTTTATGGCTCCGCACTCGCGTCATACTGAGGTGCTAGCTTCGGATGTAGCGGCGGTTAAGGGTCTTAAAATCCTTGCAAGCTCTAAGGAAGCAGGACTTTATGCGGTCTCCAATAAGGGAGGCAGTCAGGTTTTTGTGATGGGGCATTCTGAATACGATGCCGATACGCTTAAGAACGAATATTTGCGTGATTTATCCGAGGGCAAGGAGATAGACATTCCTAAAAACTATTTCCCCGCCGATAATCCTAAAAAAGAGCCCAAAGTTACTTGGCGCTCCCACGCAAATCTGTTATTTTCAAATTGGCTTAACTATTTCGTTTATCAGACTACACCCTACGATATTACCGAGATTAAGCATAAATCTTCCAAAGGGACAAAGGAATAATTTTAATTTGCGGAATTTTTTAAAGAACGAAGGCTAACAATGGCAGACGAGAAAAAAAGAATTACAAACGAAACATTAGCGGCTCAGCGCAGAGAGCGACAGGAATTTTTAAAGCTCAAACGGGCTCAAAGCGGTGAGGAGGCTTATGAAAAGGGTCCTACTCTTGAAGAGGTAATGCCAAAAACCTTTTGGGGTAAATTACAGAATTTTGTTTATCACACAAAGGTGCCGATAATTATAGTTTTGGTTTTGGCGGTGCTTTTCGGAGTAGCAACAGCGCAGTGCATAAACAAAGAAAAGTATGATATAGAGCTTGTAGCATACTCCTTTTCCTATATAATGGACGAACAGTTAAAGGTTGTTGAAGAGCAGCTAGAAAGCTTTTGCGAGGATGTTGACGAAAACGGGGAGAAAAACATTTCTACCGTCAACTGCACCTTTAATAAAAACAACGCATCTCAAAATAATACATTTGCAAACAATGCGGAGTATACAAGCATCAGCAGATATCAGGCTATAATAGTAGGTGACCCACAGGCAACCTTGTTTTTACTTGACCAAGGTGCTTTTGACCAAATGGTAGAGAGGAACAAAGAAAATCCGTTTTTTGAGGATGAAATCGCTTACCTTTCGGATGAGATTTATCAAGAGGTAAAGGAAAAAACCGGTTTTGAGCTACCCGAAGGCTTAATCATTGCATACAGAAGAGTTGAGGGTACTACCATAGCAAAGGACAAAATCAGTTCTAAATGTCACGATGCGGCTAAAAAGATAGTTAGCGACTACAACGAAAAATACACTATTCCGGACGGAGAAAATAAAAATGACTAAAAAGGAACTTGCAAATGCCCTGCACGCAAAGGGCTACAACTGTGCTCAATGTGTTGCTTGTTCATTTGCCGATGAGCTCGGTGTTGATATTGAAACACTCTTCAAATTAACCGAAGGCTTAGGCTTTGGTATGGGTAGCGGTGCCGGAGTTTGCGGCGCTTTATCTGCGGCTATAATGGCGGCAGGAATGAGAAGCAGTACAGGAAATATTGAGGTTCCAAACTCTAAGGCTAAAACATACAAGATAGGCGCCGAATTTACAGAGAAATTCAAAGCCAAAGCCGGCAGTATAATCTGCCGCGAGATAAAGGGCAGTGGTACAGGCAAACCGCTTTTAAGCTGTACCGACTGTATTGAACTTGGAATAGACATATTAGGTAAATATTTATCCGAAAATTAAGGGGTGAATGTTAATGCGCTTGCAGGAATCAGGCGAGATGTATCTTGAAACGATATATCTTCTTTCTAAAAAGAACAGCACCGTCAGAGCTATAGATGTCGGTGAGCATATGGGCTTTTCGAAGCCGAGTGTCAGCCGTGCCTTAGGTCTTTTAAAGGAAGGCGGCTATGTTTTAGCTGATAAGGACGGGCATTTAACCTTAACAGAGCTCGGTGAGGCTGTAGCTAAAAAGACCTACGAGCGTCACGAGGTTTTGACCGAGTTTTTTGTAAAGCTCGGAGTATCTAAAGAAACCGCAATGGCAGACGCCTGTAAAATCGAGCACGATATTAGTGACGAAGCCTTTGAGGCAATAAAGAAATTTTCGGTTTCTGATAAAATCTGAAAGGGGAGAAAAAATCTAATGAAAAAATATGATTTTTTGATTGTCGGAAGCGGTCTTTTCGGCGGAGTTTTTGCTTATATGGCAAAGAAAGCAGGAAAGAGCTGTCTAGTTATCGAAAAGCGTTCTCACATTGGCGGTAACATTTATACTGAAAAGAGTGAGGGTATTGATGTTCATAAATACGGCGCTCATATTTTTCATACCTCAAACAAAAAAGTTTGGGATTTCGTAAACGAGATAACTCCTTTTAATAACTTTATAAATTCTCCCGTTGCAAATTATAAGGGTGAGATTTATAATTTGCCCTTTAATATGAATACATTCAGCCGTATGTTTGGGATTTCAACACCTGCAGAGGCTGCCGAAATTATAGAAAAACAAAGAACCGAGATAAAGGGTGAGCCTAAAAATCTTGAAGAGCAGGCGATAAGTCTTGTTGGTAGAGATATTTATACGAAGCTTATAAAGGGCTATACCGAAAAGCAGTGGGGCAGAGACTGTAAAAATCTTCCTGCTTTTATCATCAAGCGCTTGCCTGTTCGGTTTACCTACGATAACAACTATTTTAACGACCGTTATCAAGGCATACCCGAAAAGGGTTATACCGACCTTATAGAGAAACTCTTTTCAGGTGCCGATATTATGGTTAATACCGATTTTCTTTTTGATAAAGAAAAGTATTTAAAGCTAGCAGAAAACTGTCTTTACACAGGCCCGATAGACGCCTTTTTCGATTACAAATACGGAAAACTTGAATACAGGAGCTTACGCTTTGAAACCGAGGTTTTGGAAAAGGAAAATTATCAGGGCGTTGCGGTAATGAACTTTACCGAGAGGGAAATTCCATATACTCGTATTATTGAGCATAAGCATTTTGCTAATGCAAAATCCGAAAAAACTATAATTACAAAGGAATATCCCGCAACACTAGCCGAGGGCAAGGAGCCATATTATCCCGTAAACGACGAGCGTAACAACGAAATTTATAAAAAATACGAGAGCGACGCTTTAAACTCTGATGTAATGTTCGGCGGAAGACTTGCAAATTACAAGTATTTTGATATGGACGATACAGTAGAAGCAGCACTTGAGCTTTGTGATAGGCTTTTTTAGAGGTGAAAACAAAATGTCCGAAAAAATGATAAGTATTATAATGCCGGTCTACAAGGTTGAAGACTATGTAGGTAAGGCAATTGAGAGCATACAGGCGCAAACCTTTAGTGATTGGGAATTTTTCTGCGTTGACGACGGCTCACCCGATAGAAGCGGTGAAATCTGTGAGCAGTATGCGGCAGAGGATGAGAGAATTAAGGTTATCCATAAGGAAAACGGCGGCGCGCCGAGTGCGAGAAATGTGGCTATTGATAAGGCAGAGGGTAAATACCTTTATTTTATGGACTCTGACGATTGGGCAGAGCCCACTATGCTTTACGATATGCTAAAGGCGGCAGAGGAAAATGACAGCGAGCTTGTAGTTTCAGGCTTTTTTATTGATACTTATTATAACGATACCGAAAAGTATACTCAGGAGCAGTTTTGTCCCGCAGCGGTTTACCCTACAAAGCGAGAGTTTAGAGAAAACGCTCACAAGCTTTTCGATAAAAACTTACTTTACACCCCTTGGAACAAGCTTTACAGAACGGATTATATAAAGGCTAACAAGCTCTATTTCCCCGAAACCTTTTGGGACGATTTTCCCTTTAATTTAAGTGTTATAAGGGATGTTGAGCGTGTGGCAGTTTTAGAAAACAGATACTATCACTTTATACGAAAACGCGCAGAGAGTGAAACTGCAAAGTATAGGGCAGATATGTTTGATAAACGTGAGGAAGAACATTCCTGGATGACTGAGCTTTATGATTATTGGCAGATTAAAAATTCAGATACAGAGGAATTTTTAGCTCGAAGATATATTGAGCGTGTGGTAGGCTGTGTAGAGAATGTTACAAATAAAAACTGCACCCTTACTAAAAAAGAGAAAAAGGCAAAGATAAAGGAAATGATTTTAAGTGAAAAGGCGCAAAGGGCAATCAGCTTTGCAAAACCGAAGTCACTTCATATGAAGCTTATCCTTTTGCCTATAAGGCTTCGCAGTGTTTGGCTTATGTATTTAGTAAGCAGTGTGATTTCGGGCATAAAATCAAGAAACACAAAGATTTTTGCAACTCTTAAAGCAACTCGTTAAAGGGGCGTTTTAGAATGACAACAGCGGTAATAGGCGGTGGCGCCGCGGGGCTTATGGCTGCAATAACTGCGGCTTCCCCCGAAAATACCGTTTTTATAATTGAACGAAATGAGCGGCCGCTCAGAAAGGTAATGATAACGGGCAAGGGCAGATGTAATGTTACTAATAATTGCTCGCTTGATACCCTTATCGCTAATGTAACAAAAAACGGAAGATTTTTGTATTCGGCGTTTTCTGCCTTCGATTCAGCTGCAGTTATGCGATTTTTCGAGGAGAGGGGAGTGCCCCTTAAAACCGAGCGCGGCAATAGGGTTTTTCCTGTGTCCGATAAGGCGGTAGATATTGTAGACGCTTTGATTTTGGCGGCAAAGGAAAAAAAGGTTCGCTTTATAAAGGATAGAGCAGTTGAGGTGTTAACAACAGGCGGTGCCGTTTCGGGCGTAAAGCTTGATAGCGGAGAGGAAATTTCAGCCGATAATGTTATAATCGCAACGGGCGGCAAATCCTATCCCTTAACGGGCTCTACAGGGGACGGATATAAGCTAGCTGAAAAGCTCGGCCATACCGTGACTGAGCTTGCCCCCTCGCTAGTGCCGATAGTTTTGCATGAGGGCTTTTGCTCGGCACTGTCAGGACTTTCCCTTAAAAATGTAGAGCTTTCCCTTTTTGAAGAGGATAAGAAAAAGCCGCTTTTTAAAGAGCTCGGCGAGATGCTGTTTACTCATTTTGGCGTATCGGGTCCCTTAGTGCTCAGTGCTTCGGCGCATATTAAGGATATAAAGAAAAAACCGTATTATTTTATTTTAGATTTAAAGCCTGCTTTGAGTGTAGAGCAGTTGGACAAGCGCATTTTAAGAGATTTTGAGGAAAATTCAAATAAGGATTTCATAAATTCGCTTGACGCTCTCTTGCCGAAAAGCTTTATACCGATTGCGGTGTCGCTATCAAAAATTCCGCCGCATACAAAGGTAAATCAGATAAGCCGCGAGCAAAGGCAGGCGCTTATATCGGTTATAAAAAGTTTAAAGCTTAATATCATCGACTTTAGACCCATAGAGGAAGCTATCGTTACAAAGGGCGGTATATCGGTTAAGGAAATTAACCCGTCCACAATGGAGTCAAAGCTTATAAAAAATCTTTATTTTGCGGGCGAGGTTATCGATGTTGACGCATATACAGGCGGATTTAATCTTCAGATAGCCTTTTCAACAGGGTATCTTGCCGGAATTAGTACAAAAGGAGAATAAAAATGATTTCAGTTGCAATAGACGGACCTGCAGGTGCAGGCAAAAGCACCATATCGAGAACTGCTGCAAAGGAGCTCGGCTTTATTTATGTTGATACAGGCGCTTTGTATAGAGCAGTAGGTCTAAAATTCTTAAATGACGGATATAATACCGACCTTTTATGCGATATTGATGCTGTTTTAGCCGACACAAAGGTTGATATCCGCTTTATAGACGGAGAGCAGAGGGTGTTTTTAGGGGATGAGGATGTTTCTGAAAAAATCAGAACACCTGAGGTTTCTATGATGGCGTCTGCCGTGTCGGCAAAGCCTGAGGTTAGAGCATATCTTTTAGAAATGCAAAGAAGGCTTGCCCGAGAGAACAATGTTTTAATGGACGGCAGAGATATCGGAACGGTAGTTTTGCCTGATGCTACAGTTAAAATCTTTTTAACCGCCTCGGCAGAGGATAGGGCAAACCGCCGTTATAAAGAGCTTATCGAAAAGGGTCAAGAGGTTACCTTTGAGGAAGTTTATGAGGATATGGTTAAAAGGGACTATAACGACTCCCATAGAGCAATAGCACCCTTAAAGCCCGCAGACGATGCTGTAATTGCCGACACAACAGGTAACGAATTTGAGCAATCATTAGCCCTTATCTTAAAGATAGTAAGGGAAAAGGCAGGGATTTAATCTGAAAATAACATTAGCTAAAACCGCGGGATTTTGTTTCGGGGTTGATAGGGCGGTAAAAACCGTTTATGAGCTTTGCGAAAAGGGCGAAAAGGTCTGCACTTTAGGTCCTATAATCCATAACCCTCAGCTTGTAGAGGAGTTAAGTCTTAAGGGTGTTAGAATTGTAAATTCACCCGAGGAAGTAAAAGAGGATGAAGTGCTCGTAATTCGCTCTCACGGGGTTGAGCGTGAGATTTATGAGAGGGCAGAGGCTTTAAATATAAAAACGGTAGACGCTACCTGTGTTTTCGTTTCAAAGATACATAAAATCGTAAACGAAGAAAGTAAACAGGGAAATATAATTTTAATCGCAGGGGATAAAAATCATCAAGAGGTTATAGGCATAAAGGGTCACTGTGAGGGTGAAGCATATGTCTTTTCAGGACCCGAAGAACTCGAAAAAATCCTGAATGAAAACCCTGAATTTGCCGAAAAATGCCTCTCTGTTGTGTCTCAGACTACTTTTAATCAAAAAAAATGGGAAATTTGCCAAGAAATTTTAAAAAAAGTATGTACAAATGCGAAAATTTTTGATACAATATGCAATGCGACCTCTAATAGACAAAGAGAGGCGGCAGAGCTTGCGGCTGTCAACGATGTAATGGTTGTAATCGGTGGCAGACACAGTTCAAACACCTTTAAATTATACGAGGTGTGCCGAACTTTTTGTCCGAGAACATATCTTTTAGAAACTGCCGAGGAATTAAAAGCCTCGTATTTTGAAGGGTGCAACTCTGTAGGGGTGGTTGCCGGTGCATCTACACCGGCAGGTATAATAAAGGAGGTTATTAAAACCATGTCGGAAATTTTACAACCGGTTGAAGAACAGCTTGAAGAGGTTGTTCAAAAGAGCTTCGAGGAAATGACGGATGAGGAAGCATTTGAGGCTTCTCTCAGCAGCTTGACAGGCGACCAGAAGGTTTGCGGTGTTGTTCTTGCTGTAAAATCTACTGAGGTTCAGGTAGATATCGGCAGAGGACTTGCAGGCTACATTTCTAAGGAAGAATATTCCTTAGACCCGAATGTCGATTTGACTGAGGAAGTTAAGGTAGGGGATAAGCTCAACCTTATTATTATGAAAATCAATGATCAGGAAGGTACAGCAATGCTTTCAAAGCGTCGTTACGATGCTATTGCCGGTTGGGACAATATAGTAGCCGCTAAAGATTCTGCAGAGATTCTTACAGGTGTTGTTAACGATGTTGTCAAGGGTGGCGTGGTTGTTTATACAAACAACGTTCGCGTGTTCATTCCTGCATCTCAGGCTGTGGCTTCAAGAGGTGATTCTCTTGAAGAGTTAAAGGGCAAAGAGGTACAGTTCCGTATTATTGAAATCGGCAGAGGCCGCAAGGCTGTTGGTTCTATCCGCAGCGTGCTTCGCGAACAGCGCAAGGCTCAGGAAGAAAAGATTTGGAGCTCTATCGCAGTTGGCGACCGCTTTACAGGCGTTGTGAAGTCACTCACTACATACGGCGCATTCGTTGATATCGGCGGTGTAGACGGAATGGTTCACATCAGTGAGCTTTCTTGGACCAGAATTAAGAATCCTGCTGAGGTTGTTAGCGTTGGCGATACTATTGAAGTATATGTTAAGGCTATTGACGCTGATAAGAGAAAAATTTCTCTCGGCTACAAAAAGGACGAGGAAAATCCTTGGACCATCTTCCAAAATAATTACAATGTTGATGATACCGTTACAGTTAAGATTGTTAGTATGACAACTTATGGTGCATTTGCAAGAATTATCCCCGGAATTGACGGTCTTATCCATATTTCTCAGATTGCAAACAAGCATGTTGCAAAGCCTCAGGATGAGCTTACAATCGGACAAGAGGTTGAGGCAAAGATTATTGCTGTTGACACCGAGAAAAAGCGTGTTAGCCTTTCTATCCGCGCTTTATTGCCCGAAGCAGAAGCCGTTGAAGCAGTTGTTGAAGAAACAGTAGTAGAAGAGGCAGTTGTTGAAGAAGTAGCTGCTGAAGCTGTAGAGGCTGTAGAAGAGCCTGTAGCAGAAGTAGAAGCTACCGAAGCTGAATAATTAAAAAAATAAAAACAGAAGGATTTTTATAGTCCTTCTGTTTTTTTATGCTATGTAGGGTTGATTCACGAATCAACCGTGGTTTTTCGGGCAAACAATGTTCGCCCCTACGATGTGGAATAATTGTTTTGTTGAAAAAATGACGGGCGATTCGTGAATCGCCCCTACAAATATGCAATTAATTTTGATTAAAAATGAGGGTGCGGCAAAAATCGTCGCACCCTATAATATAAAATTATTTGTTGTTTTGCTCATCGAGTGGCAGTGAGAAACTTGCCATAAATTCTTTAAGAAAAATATCGGCTTCGGGCAAATTTAATTTTTTTATAGCGGTTTTTGTTGCCTTTTCGGCAGACGAAAATTCACGGTTGCCCATATTAAGCTCTTCGGTGCATTTTATAAGGGCAGAAATTTTGTCCGCTGCCTTTATAAACTTTACGGTTTCCTCGTCGGGCGCATATAATTCCTTGAAATCTTCCCTCATATCGTCGGGCAGCATAGAAATAAGACGCTCGCCCGCTACCGCCTCTATTTGCTTATAAACCGTTCTGATTTCGGGGTTATAATATTTAATGGGGGTAGGCATATCGCCCGTTATAATTTCGGTGGTATCGTGGAACATAGCGGTAACGGCAATTTTATAAGGGTCAACATTGCCGCCGCATCTTTTGTTATGTATAACGGCAAGAGCGTGGGCAATAAAAGCCACCTCAAGAGAGTGTTCACTCAAATTTTCTTGTTTTGTGTTGCGCATAAGTCCCCATCTGTAGATGTTTTTCATACGGGAGAGCATAGCATAAAAGTGATTGTTCATTTTCTCACATCCTTATTGAATATTATAGCATTTTTTGATATAATATCAAGTAGGATAATTATTCTAGTTTTGGAGGATGACCGGGTTATGACTTTTACCGAAAGCAAACAAACCCTTTTGCGCGGTCAAAAGGAAAAATGGCTTTCAACATTTTTATATGCGCTTTTAGCGGCAACACTTCTGTTTTTGCCTTATATAATTATGGATGGGGGATATTTTGTCTTTTACGGGGACTATAATGTTCAGCAAATTCCCTTTTATAAGCTCTGCCACGCAATGATAAGGGAGGGCAATATCGCTTGGAACGCTCTTACCGATTTGGGAACTGACTTTGTGTCTTCCTACAGTTTTTATCTTTTAGGCAGTCCTTTCTTTTGGCTTACTCTTTTGTTCCCAAATAATTTAGTGCCTTTTCTTATAGCGCCCCTTTTAATTCTTAAATTTGCCCTTTCGGCGCTGACTTCATACTTTTATATAAGACGCTTTACAAGGAGAGCAGAGTCGGCTCGTCTTGGTGCGCTTCTCTATGCTTTTTCGGGATTTTCAGTATACAACATATTCTATAATCATTTTCACGAGGCAATCGTTTTCTTTCCGCTTTTGCTTTTAGGACTTGAACTTCTTATAACCGAAAACCGCAGAGGCTTTTTCGCCCTTTCGGTTTTCATATCGGCGCTTTCAAACTATTTCTTCTTTTTCGGAATGGTGGTTTTCACCGTTATATACCTGATAGTAAGAATGGCTTCAAAAGCGGTAAGGGTGCCTTTTTCTCGCTTTGTTGTAATTGTTATAGAATCGGTGCTCGGTCTTCTTATGGCGTCGGTACTTTTATTGCCGTCTATTGTTGCTATAATCCAAAACACAAGGCTTTCTGAAGTATTGCTCGGTTGGAACGCCATTATGTACGGAAAAGAGCAGATTTATCTTAATGTTATTGAGTGCTTCTTCTTCCCGCCTGATATACCTGCCCGTCCTGTATTCTTCCCCGGTGCTGATGTAAAATGGTCATCGCTTGGCGGATGGCTTCCTGTTTTCAGTATTGTGGGAGTGTTCGCCCAGTTTAAAAACAAAAAGGGTACTTGGCTCAAAAAGATGATAGGCATACTTGCCTTTATGGCACTAGTACCCGTTTTAAACAGCGCATTTTATGCCTTTAACAGTGCTTACTATGCAAGATGGTTTTATATGCCTGTGCTTATGATGTCGCTTGCTACCGCTATGATGTGCGAGGATAGGTCTGTAAATTGGTCGGGCGCTTATAAATGGGTGCTAGGCATTACAATAGCTATGGCGGCGGTAATAGGCTTCTTCCCGCAAAAGCAGGAGGACGGCAGTATAAGGCTTGGTCTTTACACCTTTGATGAAAGCGGCGTTTATACTATGCGCTTCTTTATTGCCGTTATAATAGCGGTGGTATCCCTCATAATTTTAAGACTTTTAATCGGAGTTATGAAGCAAAATCCGAAAGCTTTTTATAATGCGGCTACTGTTTGTGTAATAATCATAGCCGTAATATACGGAAATGTTTATATTCTAAGCGGTAGGTCACATTCCTATGAGATAAAGGAAGTTGTTATTGAGGACTTAATCGAGGGCTCGGTTGAGTTACCCAAAGACCTAGAGTACCGAATTGACACCTACGACGGCGTTGATAACACCGCTATGTTTTTAGGATACAGCAGTATAAATGCTTTCCACTCGGTAGTACCGCAGTCGATTTGCGACTTTTATGATTTTGTAGGGGAAGAGCGCGTTGTTGCAAGCAGACCGACTTCCGATAATTACGCTTTGCGCTCGCTTTTATCAGTTAAATATCTTTTAAACCGAGCAGACGGAGAAAGCTTTGTAAACGACGAGGGCGAAACTATTATGCCCGACTATGAATATATAAAAACCGAAAACGATTATTATATATATGAAAATAAGAACTTTATTCCTTACGGCTTTTCTTATGACTACTATATGAGTTACGATTTCTGCGAATCGTATAGCGAATCCTCAAGAGCGGCGCTTATGTTAAAGGCTATACTTTTAACCGATGAGCAGATTGAAAAGTACGGCAAGTATATGACCAATATCGAAGATATTGACGACAAGGAATTAGATTTTTATGATGAAACGGCTGACGATGAAACTGTTTTAGACGATGAGGCGCTCTTGGAAGAGGAAACTGATATGCTAGAAAATATAAGTCTTCTTATATCAGAGGAGACCTATATAGAGGACTGCGCGAGATTAAAGAAAACCGCTGCCGACAGATTTGAGTACACTAAAAACGGATTTGTTGCAGATATTTCTATGGATAAAACGGGTCTTGTTTTCTTCTCTGTCCCCTTTAAAGACGGATGGACCGCTACAGTTAACGGAAAAGAGGCTAATATCGAGCGTGTAAACGAGGGCTTTATGGCGGTAGAAGCCGTAGAGGGTGTAAACCTCATTGAGTTTAAGTATAAAACACCCTTCCTTGATGAAGGAATACTCATTAGCGGCGGCGCCGTTGTGGTATTTTTAGTCTACTTCCTGTTTGCCTACTTCTATGCTAAAAACAATCCCCATAAAAACGGATATCCCGAAGGTGAGGAGTTGCTTACCCGTTGGCAAATTGAAGAAGCGCAGTTGGCTAATGATAGTGAAACCGAAGAGGAGCCTATAAGCATTTTAGACGATACACCGATAGTAATTCCTAAAATAAACGAAGGCTTTGACGGAGGCTTTACTATTGACCTTTCAGAATTTGAAGAGGATAAAGGTAAAGATTGACAAAGAGTTTTTTGCGTGATATAATACTCCTTGCAATTAAGGGAGCTCGATGAAACTCGGGCTGAGAGGAAATCCGCCTATCAGGCTATGATTTCGACCTATAACCTGATGCGGATAATGCCGCCGTAGGAGAATACCGAAAGTATTGCCGCAGGTTATTTTGCCTGCGGCATTTTTTGTTTGCAGAGCGAAAATCCTGCTCTTTACCGACACTTTAGGCTTCAGGGTAATTGCAAAAAAAGAAAAGGAGAAATCTATTATGGAAAAATCGAAAAAAACTTACAAGCTAACCCTGTCTGCCGTATTTGTAGCACTAGCGTCGGTGCTCAGTCTTATAAAGGTGTATGAGCTGCCTCTCGGCGGTTCTGTAACACTTTTTTCAATGGTGCCGATTATTCTCATTGGCCTGTTTTTAGGGTTTTCTTGGGGAATGGCGTCGGCATTTTGTTATTCACTGATACAGCTTTTCTTTGGAATAGTGATTGACGGTGTGTTCGGTTGGGGACTAACCCCCTTAAGCCTTGTCGGCACAATATTTTTAGACTATATTTTACCCTTTACCCTTTTGGGACTTGTGGCGCTCTTCAAAAAAAGCGGCAAAGTGGGAGTAGGCGTCGGCGTAGCGCTTGTTATGATACTAAGGTTTTTATGTCACTTTGTATCGGGCGTTATTATCTTTGATATTTGGTGCGAGTGGAAAAGCGTTCCGCTTTATTCCCTTTGCTATAACGGCTCGTTTATGCTGCCCGAGCTTGTAATTACCGCTATAGCCGTAATGGTGATATTATCACTTCCCCAAACAAAGCGACTCTTTGAAAAAACGCCTTTGTAAATAAAAAATGCCCGTTTACCTTTCGGTAGACGGGATTTTTTTAATTTTGATGGGTTTACCACACTTTTTTGCAAATTCAATCATTGACTTTGTGCCTCTGCTCTTGCCGTCTCAAAAACAAATAACATAATCGCAGACTTCTGCCATTTGCTTGTTTCGTTTGGGACCTGCACTTTTGCCGTATTTTTTCCAATCGGCAGAGTGTTTTTCAACCTTAAATCCATTTTCATCTGCATACCGTTCGCCAATAGCATCAGCGCCCGAAGCACCGCCTGAAACGATAACGATATCGTTTTCCTTTCGTATATTAGACAGGCAAAAATCGATATAGCGTTTTGCTTCGTCGTAATTATCATAATTTCTGCAGCCTGCAATTACAATGCGTTTTATCATAAGGTGTACCTCTTTCTTATTTTATAGACTATTAAATTATATAATGTAATAGTCTATATGTAAAGAGGAAAAATAAGATACTATCTAATTAAAAAATAAGGTATTAGGAAGTGTCTTATGATAAAATTAAAGGTATTAGAATTGCTCGAACAAAAAGGTCACACAAAATATTGGTTATACAAGCAGTTGGGTATGAGCTATCAGAATTTCAGCAAGATGGTAAACAATGAAACAAAATCTATCAGATACGAAAATATTGAAACGATTTGTTTGCTTCTTGAATGTACACCGAATGAACTTTTTGAAATTACAATAGAATAAAAATAGATTTGCCACCCTGCGATTACAGCTCTTTTTATTATGCTATCATCTAACACAATATTTTACTGTTGTTTGGTGGTGAATTAATACTATCGGCTGATAGTAAACATACTTATTTATGGGTGATTTTATGTATTATCATAGACTTAAAGATTTAAGAGAAGATAAGGATTTAGTACAGAAAGAGGTAGCATCAATATTAAATATTGACCAAAGGGTCTATAGCAATTACGAAACGGGAAAAAGAGAAATTCCAACTCGTTTCTTGGTAGCCCTTGCAAAATTTTATGGAACATCAACTGATTATATTCTTGGTTTAACTAATAATCCTAAGCCTTACAACAAATGATTTATGAAAAACAAAAAATATTATCTGAACTTGTAGGGGCGATTCATGAATCGCCCGAAATTGAATATGAACGAAAAAACGGACACATCACAGGGAAAACCTCAATGATGTGTCCATTTGTCTTATACCGTATAATCTATGGCAACGCTCTGTTTTGTGACTGAGTGCATATGCTTTTTAACTACGTTTACGTGGTATTCATCGGCTTGGTAGTCTTCAAGCGCCTTCATATCGTCAAGCAAAACGCTTAATATTACATCGTATGAACGGGTAGAATGAAGCTCGTCTATACCAACTTCAATATCGCGAAGCAGCGGAACATTTCCTTTCATACTGAGCAAAACTTCTTTTGCTTTTTCGGGGTCTTCACCCTCGTTCAGTTTAAAGCAGACTATATGTTTAATCATAAATTTGGTCTTCCTTTTAAAGTGATATTTCGGTTGTCATATTGCTTGAGGGGTTTTTAATTTCAAACTCACAGCGGTTGTCGTTCTTATCAAGATAGTGTACAACAACACGCTGAGGGTTACGCTCAGACTTAAATGTGAACTTGATTTTGTCACCGAGGTTAGAAAGCTTAAAGTCTGTTTTGCCCGAATAGGTGTAAATGCCCTTAACATCGGCAATAAGCTTTTCCTTGTACCATTCTTTCGGCAGACCGGCTGTAATATGTAAAACATCTTCATCGTCAAAGGCGTAGGCTGAAGCGATGTAGGAAACAAAGGCAAGGGGTGTCCAAAGGTGCTGAGTATCACCTGTCTTGTTAGCGTCGCCCTTTCCAACGCCTCGCTCTTCGCACCAAGTAACTAAAGGAGATGCGTGATTTAATGTTGGATATAAGAAGGATGCTGCCTCTTCGTACATACCGAATCTTAGGAAGGATTGCGAGAAGTTATCAAGCGCCATTGCAACCCAAAGACCGTCCTTTTGCCAACCTGTACCAACAGGAAGCCCCCCTTCGCTGATGCCTTTTTTATAAACATACTCTACGGTTTTCCGAATAAGCTCATTATCGTAGGGTAAAACCTTGGTGGGATGTGCTCCAAATAGACAACCGAACATAGAGGTTTCATCCCCTGTAGGAGTGGCGGGGATGTATGAGCCGTTTGCATTAGTAACATAGTTCTCATTTAATGATTTGAGTATGTCACGGCGAGCGTCCTCATAAATCTTTGTGAATACCTTAGCGTCCTCAGCTTCGCCTAGAATATTTGCAATCTCTATTGAGATTTTATCAGCACCGATAGCAAGGAAGTTATGCGGATAGTAATAGCCGTAGAACTCTCCGCCGTCCATCATACCGCAGTCGCCCATACCAAAGGGCATAAAACCGTAGTGGGAAGAATTTTTATCGGTGCGGGTGGTCTCTCTTGCTTTACCGTTATATAATGTGGAAGCCTTTATGTATTTGTAATTGGTTCTTAAATAGTCGATATCCTTTGTAATCATATAGTGATTATGTACGAAGAATGCCTTAAAGAATATCCAACCCCACATTTCGTGCTCCCAACCCTTTTTGGTAGCCCAACAACCGTCGTCGTCCTGACCCTCAATGTGAAGCTTGCTGTCCTTTAGCGCCTGAGCCGAAAAGCCTAAAATATCGGTGGTTGTAACTGCGAGCATCGGCTCACCGCTGTTTGCGCATCGGTATTCGTTTGTTCCGCAAACGAAACTTGATTTACCGCCTTTAAAGGTGTCGTGCATAACATATAAATCGGAAAGACAAGCGTTGTAGCAATGCTTTACACCCTCGTCTGCAAAATAGATTTTAGCGCCACGATTTAAAAATCTGAGCCACTTTTTCTCGGCTGCTGCCATTTCCTTTTCAAAATCAATGTTTTTAATCTCTTCTAACTCCTCAAAATAGTTGTTGAAGGGGAGGTAGAGGTAGGCAGTTTTAGAAGTGTCCTTTTCCAAATTAAAGGACATATTTATAGCTTTTCTCGGACTTATTCCCTGAGCCTCCATTTCGGGCATAGGAACACCCTTTTGGGTTTTAGAGTTAGCAAGGTTAATCGGATATTCGTCAGCGCCTGTAGCGTAGGCTACCATTTTATCGGCTCTGCCGTCGTTCATTTTAAGAAGAAGGTTGTTGTTAACGCCGTCAATATGTCCCTGATTGCTGATTACCCAACCGCCGATGTGGTGAGCGATAATTTCAGCAGAGAAGGGTGCCTCATCACTCTTAAAAACATTCTTTACGATAAGACCTTTTTTCGAGGCGATACATTCCATAGAAAATCTACCGTCATTAGTGGAAATTTCCATTTTAGGAATACCGCTTTTTGTTCTTTTTACATTTTCTAAAACGATTTTTTCGCCGTCAATGTAAACAGTGAAGCCTACCTTAATAGAAAGACGGATGGTTTCCCAAGCGAGCGGAAAGACTTCTCTTGGAGTTTTTTCTGCAAAGCCAAATTCAATTTTATCATCAAAAACATAAGCTAAATATTTATTTGACGACATAGGCTCGCAGAATGTCATTGCATACGGACGGGCAAATGCGTAAGAAAAATCAACATTGTTCATTTTTTTAACTCCTCAAATTTTGTAGAAGGGTATATTTTAAACACCTTACTTATTTTCTTGATTATATCATAACATAAAAACAATTTAAAGAGTTTTTTTGAGCCCTGAGAAAGAACTGATTTGTGCAAATGTTTTTCTTGATAAATTGAGTATTTTTCTGTATAATATTTGTGTATGTGCATTGTTTAAAAAATGTTTACAACTTTTATACAAATGTATGTTAAATTAGAAACGATATAAACGGCAAAAAGTTTTATGGAGGAATAGTAATGATAGAAGTTAGCGGACTTTCTAAAAGGTACGGAACGCATCTTGCAGTACAGAATGTAAACTTTTCCATCAGCAAAGGAGAGGTTGTAGGTTTCTTAGGACCTAACGGTGCAGGTAAATCTACAATTATGAACATTTTAACGGGTTACCTTTCGATGACACAAGGGTCGATTACGGTTGACGGCTTTGATATCAACGAAAATCCCGAAGATGTAAAGAAGAGAATAGGCTACTTGCCTGAAATTCCGCCCCTTTACATAGATATGACCGTAAGTGAGTATTTAAGCTTTATTTACGACCTTAAAAAAGTAAAGTTCCCGAAAAAGCCCCATATTGATGAGGTTATGCGTCTTGTAAAGATAGACAATGTTAAGGACAGACTTATAAAGAATTTATCAAAGGGTTACCGCCAAAGAGTAGGCTTTGCTCAGGCATTGATGGGCAACCCCGATGTGCTTATTTTGGACGAGCCTACAGTTGGTCTTGACCCCAAGCAGATTATCGAAATCAGAAATCTAATTGCAAAGCTCGGAAAGAACCACACCATAATTCTTTCTTCGCATATCCTTTCTGAAATTCAGGCGGTATGTAAGAGGGTTATCATAATAAATAAGGGTGAGATTATCGCAGACGATACACCCGATAACCTTTCTGCAAAGCTTTCGAGCGACCGTTCTGTAATGGCGCGAATTGTTTGTAATGAAGAGGATATGCTTGAAGCACTTTCCTCTGTAAAGGGAGTTGCAAAGGTAGTTTCCTTAGGCTCCAAAGAAAAGGGAAGCTGTGACTTTGTTATAACACCCGAAGAGGATACAGATATCAGAGCGGCAGTATCCCGCCGTATAAGTGAGAGAGGAAAAACAATACTTTCCTTTGCAGACAGCACACTCTCACTAGAGCAGGTATTCCTTCGTCTTACTGAGGCACAGGATAATAACGAGGCTCGCAGAATGCTCGGCTTTGAAGTTAATGAAGATATCGTTACTGACGAAGTAACAGAAGAAATTGAGAGTGAGGAGGCAGAATAATGAAAGCGGTATTTAAAAGAGAATTAAAGGCATATTTCTCAACACCCATCGGATTTTTGGTTGTTGCGGCATATTTCTTCTTTTTAGGTCTTTATTTTACGGTTGTATATTCAGCAGGAAGCCCTGAAATTTCTATGATAATTATGGCAACATCAAGTATTGTTGTCTTTACGATTCCGATAATTACAATGCGCCTTATGAGTGAGGACAGACGCCAAAAGGTTGACCAAGCTCTCCTTACTGCCCCCGTAAAGCTATCGGGTATAGTTTTCGGCAAATTCTTTGCCGCTCTTTCCCTTTTTGCAATTTGCTTTACCCCAACCCTCATTTTTGAAATTATAGTTGCAACTAAGGTAGAGGTAAATTTCATTTCTTACCTTTATTCACTTTTAGGAATGTTGCTTTTAGGCAGTGCGCTTATATCCATCGGTATGTTTATTTCTTCTCTTACAGAAAGCCCGATAGTTTCGGCAATACTTTCCCTAGTTATAAATTTTGTTGTTCTCTATCTTTCAACCTTTGCTACTATGGTTGATGTTGAATGGATAACCAAAATCTTAAACAGAGCAGCATTTATAACTGTATTTGAAAACTTTGGAAACAACATTTTCTCAGTTGCAGACATAATTTATTTCTTAAGCATTACAGCAGCCTTCATTTTCCTAACGGTTCGCTCGCTTGAGAAGAGAAGATGGTCTTAAAGAGGTGAAGAATATGGAAGAGAAAAACATAAATGAAACAGCAGTTACAGAAGCTGCTGAAGTAAAAAAAGATAAAAAGTCGGCAAAAGACTTTTTAAAGGCTTTAAAACAGAAAAATTCTACTAAGCTTAAAAATCAAGCCCTCTTTAAAAGAGGCGGATATTCTCTTGCAATAACTGCCCTTTTTCTAGTTGGTATTATACTCTTTAACTGGTTGGTTTCCGCCCTTGCAGACAGATTTAACCTTGAGTTTGATATGACTGCTACAAAGCAGAACACAATAACAGAAGAAAACCTAGATTTTATAAAGGATGTTAAAAATCCCGTAAGCATTGTTTTTTGTGCAAATGAGGATGATTATGTAGGCGGAATGATGTCAAGCTATGCATCATATTACTACACCGTTTCTGACACTAACGAAGCAAACTACTATAACCAAACAATAAATTTGGTTAAAAAATATGCTGATGCTAATAAAAACATCACACTCGAATTTATTGATACTCAGAGCACCGAGTTTGCTGCAATAGCCGCAAAGTATTCGAACGAAAATATTGCATACGGCGATATTATCGTTTCAGGCGAAGTTAAAGGTGACGATGGCAAAAATGTGCCCCGTTACAAGATTATAAGTTATCAGGATATTTATACATTGTCTGACGAAAGCGGTATGGCATCATACGGATACGGCGGTTATACAATCAGCGGTAACAATATTGAAACTGTAGTTACAAGTGCGATTTCAATTGTTACAAGTGCAGAGACTAAAAAGGTATTGCTCCTTACAGGTCACTCTGACGCTAATTACACCGAAACCTTTAAGAAACTTTTAGAGGTAAACGGCTATGAGATTACCGTTTCTGACGATGCTATAATCACATCTATTTCAAAAGAATTTGATGCAGTAGCTATTTTGGCTCCGAATAAGGATTTCCTTGGCAGCGAGCTTGACGAAATCGAGGAATTTTTGGATAATGGTGAGGCGCTCGGCAAAGGTCTTTTATATTTTGCAGACGCAACCCTTCCTGTACTTCCCAATTTCTGCGAATTCTTACTCGATTGGGGAATCGAGATGGAGGACGGAATTTTATTCGAAACCACCGCTAACAACCGTCTTGAAGGCGACCCCTATACAATGGGAACATTCCCCGCAGAAGATAAGATTACTTCTGCTATGACATACTGTATTACAAATTACAATGTACCCCTTGCCGCTACTGACCCTGCAGACGAGCGAATTGGTGTTACAAGCCTTATGAGCACAACCTCCACAGTTGTAGTAGCGCCTAAGGGCTCTGACAGTGCTTGGAATGATTATTCCGAGAGCGATATGGGCACATATTCAAGCGTTATTCAGGCAGAAAAGACCGACATAAATGCAGATAACGAGGAAGTTAGCAGTTATGTAATTGCTTTTTCGAGTATTGAATTTATATATTCCGATTGGGCAGAATATGATGCTCTTTCAAACAAGAACATCGCCCTTGCCGCAGCAGACAGAGCAACAGGTGTTGAAAACACAGGAATTTCCTTTATTCCGAAGATTATAGTAAATGAAAGCTTTGCTGACTCTGTATCTGATGCAAGTGTTGCTGTAATCAGAATGATATTTATGATACTCTTACCCATTGCAATAGTGGCTTTAGGTGTAGTTATCTTTATTAGGAGAAAGAACGCATAATGAGTGATTTTTTTGAAAAGAAGGACGGATTAGAAGAATCCGAAGCTCCTGCAGAAGAAGCAAAAAAATACAAAGACGAATTTGAAGGCTTTGATACTATCTTTTCAGACCCCACAGAAAAAAGAGCGGCTACAAATAAGAGCGGTAACAAAAAAAGATTGACCGTAGTTTTAGCCTCTGTTTTGGCGGTTTTAGTTTTAGTATCAGGCACACTAGCCATAATAAAGCTTATTCCCGAAAAGGACCCCGAGAATAGCTCTTCTGCTTCAAACGAAATTTCGGTTTTAGAGCTTAATACAGACCTTTTAGAAAAGGTTACGGTTAAAAACGAAAACGGAAAATTCGTATTCACATCAGAGCGCAAAAAGATAGAAGGCAGTGAAAGTGATAGCGAAGAATATGAAACTGTGTGGACGCTCAGCGGTGTGAAAGCAGAGCTTACCGATACTTATGCAATAAGCGGTACATTTTCGGGTATTTCGAATATTTCGGCTACAAGAGAAGTGACAGGATTGTCCCTAAAGGATTGCGGACTTGACAATCCGCGTTTTGAGGTTAGCATAGAGTCGGAAAAATACGGTAATTTCTCGGTGCTTATAGGTAAAGCTTCCTTAGACACAATGGGAACCTACCTAAAGCTTTCCACTAAGGATAATATTTATCTTGTTACAACCGACCTTACCGAAACTCTAAGCTTTACCGCCCTTGATTTAGCCGATGTTACCGATATCGATGTTATTGATGTTGCGGATGAGTATTTAAGCGAAGGCGCACTAACAAAATTTGATAAACTTACCGTTTCGGGTAAAAACTTTGCAAAGCCTGTTGTGATAGGCATGAATGAGGATGATTTTGTAGCGGATTTTTTACCCTATCTTGTGAAATCACCAACAGAGCGTTTTGCCGATAATCTTACTACAATTTTAAGTGTTTTCACAAGCAGTGTTGCTGCCGACGGCGCATATTCCTATGATGTTTCAGCAAGCGCCCTTAAGAAATTCGGACTTAATAATCCCGATATGGTAATAAGTATTGAGGTTGCAGGACAGAGCCTTACCTATAACTTTGCAAAGGTTGAGGACGGGGTATATGCGATGTCATCAACCAACTGCAAGATGATTAAAAAGGTATCCCTTGAAAACGCTGAATTCTTAGAGTTTGCTACTGATGATTTATATTCTACTTGGGTTTTCTTAAGACCTATTGATGATATAAATGATATCACCTTTACTCTAGACGGCAAGGACCATAAGTTTGAGCTTTCTCATGATCCCGGTGAGGACGCGGAGGATACTTCCGACGATGAGCTGATAGTTTCCTATAAGGATAAGAAGATAGATACCGAAACCTTTAGAGATTTTTATCAGGAATTTATAAGTCTTAGAGCTAAGGATTTTGATACCGAAAAAACAAATCTTTCGCCTGAGCTTACAGTTAGGGTAAACTACCTTGAAAAGTATAACAGAAGCGAAACGCTTACCTTTACGAGAGTATCTGCTACAAAGTATCAGTACAAGCTTGACGGAAAGGCACTTGGAAATATAACTGCTGCAAGCTATAATAAGGTTATAAAAGCATTAAACAAGGTTATAGGATAAAATAAAAAAACTCCGATGAAATTCATCGGAGTTTTTTTATTTTATCGTTATTCTTTTGTCGGCTTTTTGAATTTTATCTCGCAAAGAATTGCGGAGCCTAAAATAAAGATTGCGCCTATAATTCCGCTTGAGCCTAGCTTTTCGGCAGGGAATATAATGCTCGAAAAAATTATAGCGGAAATGGGGTCTATATATCCCCAAAGGGCTACCGTTTGAACATTTAAAAACTCTAGGGAAGAAAAATAAAGAAAGAATGCAAGTCCTGTATGTATTATTCCAATAACAGCTATAAGCAAAATGTCTTGAAGGGTGAATGAAATTCCTTTGAAGCTACCGCAAAAAACAGAATAGGGAATTAAAATTGCACTTGCAAACAGAAGCTGAAAAAAGGTTCGCTCAAAGGATGGGATATGGGTAATTTTCTTGTTTGTTATGGTAAGCCCTGCATACATTACGGCGGCACCCGTTCCGAAAATGACACCCCTAATTTCTGAAAAAGACGGTAGACTTCCGCTAAACAGATTTGAAACAAACGCCATTCCAACCAAAGAAATCAAAAGGCAAAATACTTTTTTTGCGCTGAGGCGTTCCTTAAGAACAAGCGGAGAGGCTATCAAAACAAAGGCAGGAGCCAAATAATAGCAAAGGGTGGCAATAGCTACCGAAGTGTGTTTATAGCTTTCAAAAAGCAAAATCCAATTAATCCCTAAAAAGCCGCCTGATAATAAGAGCATCAAAAGGTCATGTCCCTTTAGCTTAAATGAAAACTTTTTATCAAAAATAAGTTTAATAATGGCTAAAAAAGCGGCGCCTATAAAACCCCTCACTATAGCAATAACATCAGAGGGAAGATTTGTGTATTTTGCGAAAATTCCAATACTGCCGAAAATAAGCAGAGAGCCTATCAACTTTAGCTTTGCGGCTGTTATATTTTTGTCTTTCATAAACTTGTCCTTAAAATAAAATTTGTTGCATTTAATATAGCACTTTCAAGGGCTTTTTTCAATCTATTTTTGAACAGTAGGTTAAATTTGTCTTGTTAATATAAATAAATCTTGTCTCAAAGCCTGTTAAATGGTATAATATAAACACAGTAATTAAAATGGAGGATTTTATGCGTACTCTTGCTATCGGTGATGTTTGCGGCAGTATCGGCTGTGCGGCGCTTTTAAGGTGTTTACCGCTTCTTAAAAAGCAAAAGAATATAGATTTTGTAATAGTAAACGGTGAAAACTCTGCTGACGGCAACGGTATTACCCCCGATAGTGCAGAAAGTATTTTCTGTGCGGGTGCAGATGTTATTACGGGCGGAAACCATACAATGCACAGAAGAGAAATTCATACCGCTCTTGATGAAAATCCTTATCTTTTAAGACCCGATAATCTTCCCGTATCATACGGAAGCGGCTACTGCTTTGTGGATTTGGGCAGAACTACTGCGGCGGTTATAAACCTTTCGGGTCAGATTTATCTTGAAAATCAAAAGGCAGAAAATCCTTTTCTTAGAGCGGATAGTCTTGTAGCGAGAGCCAAGGCGGACGGCGCCGTTCATATATTTGTAGATTTTCACGCTGAGGCTACAAGTGAAAAGCGAGCATTAGGCATTTATCTTGACGGAAAAATTACGGGCTTTTTCGGCACACATACCCATGTGCAAACTTCCGATTTGCAAATTTTACCGCAGAAAACAGGTTATATAACCGACCTTGGAATGACAGGAACCATAGACTCGGTTTTAGGGGTTGAAAGTTCTATTATAATAGACCGCCTCAGGAACGGAAAAACCGATAAATTCCGTTTATCAGAGGGCAGATGTATGGTAAACGGCTGTATTTTTGAGTCGGATAAAGACGGAAAAGTTATTAAAACAGAGCAAATTTATATCAGGGAGGAATAAAGGTGAAAAAAGCAATATCCTTAATACTCGTATTGCTTATATTCCTTATGGGAACTGCCTGCGGCAAAAGCGATGAAAATTTATCGTCGGATAAGCCGTCAGAGATAACGCAGTCAAATAAAGGCGGAAATTTTAATCTCCTTTACAGTTCGTCGGATAGCTTTAACCCCTATAAAGCAGAAACCGACCTTAACCGCAATCTCTCTCTTCTTGTTTTCGACCCCCTTGTAAAGCTTGATAACAATTTTGAAGCGAACTATATATTGGCAGAAAAAATTACTCTTAAGGGTAAAAAATGCACAGTAACCCTTAAAGATGTCAAATTTTCTGACGGCACGCCCCTTACTGCCGATGATGTTGTTTATTCGTATAATCTTGCTAAAAGTACTAAAACCAAATATCTTTATCAGCTTTACGAGGTAAAATCGGTAAAGGCGCAAAACGATAAAACGGTAGTCTTTAATTTATCAAGAAAAGACATATATTTTCAAAAGCTTTTAACATTTCCTATAATAAAGGCAAAAAGCGATAAAAAGACAGATGTTGACGGCAGAGTGCTCTGTCCTGTAGGAACAGGCAGATATACCGTAAATGAAGAAAAGGAAGAGCTTAGTGTAAACAAAAAACATTTTGGTATATTACCCGAGCTTGAGAAGATAACCCTCATAAACGCTCCCGACCCTGCTGCTGTTTCCCACTATGTTGAAATAGGCACGGCGGATATGTATTATACCGATATATCGGATGGCAGTATTGTTCGTATGAGCGGTAAAAAGCAGGATGTAAATCTTCTCAATTTCGTATATCTCGGAATGAATGAGAGCTACGGTCAGCTATCAACAAAGGAACTTAGATATGCTATATCCTCAGCTATTAACAGAACGGCGCTCTGCAAGGATGCATACCACAATAATGCTCTTGCCGCAACGGGATTTTTCAGCCCTGTTATTAAGGATATAGCGTCGGTGCAAAATCTTGAGACCGTCGCCAACACTCAAATTAGTATTGAAAATTTGGAAAGAATAGGGTATAATAGGTTAGATAGTGATAACTATCGGATTAATTCCTCAGGCAATAGAATAAGGCTTACCTTGCTTGTAAATAAAGAAAATGAGTCCAGAGTGGCCGCGGCAAACCTTATTGCCGAGCAGCTCCGCGCCGTAGGAATACAGATAACCGTTTTAAAGAGAAGCTATTCTCAGTATGTGAGCGCACTCAAATCAAAAGAATTTCAGCTTTATATCGGCGAGATTGAAACCCTTGCTAATATGGATTTGTATGAGCTTACAGTATACGGAGGAAGAGCCGCCTACGGCATTAAAAAGGATGCCGAAAAAGAGGATAAAAACTCTGATAAGACGGATGAGAAAACCGCTACTGTAAAAAGCGTTATAGAGGGCTTTTATTCGGGGAAGAATACAATTGCCGATGTTGCAACCCGTCTTCAAACCGAAATGCCTGTAATTCCGCTTTGCTACAGAAAGGGATTACTGTTTTACAGTGATAAGATTTCAAATGTTAAAGAGGTATCCGCTTCAGACATTTATTTCTCTTTCAGCGAATACATTATTAAAAAATAATTCGGGAGGATTTTAATATGATAACTTATGAAACCAGAATAGGTACCATTGAAATTTCCGAAGCTTATTTATCAAAGCTTATAGGTCACGAGGTTACTTCTTGTTTCGGAGTTGTAGGTATGGTGCCGAGCAGCTCAAAACAAAAGATATTTAAGCTTATTTCTAAGGAAGAAGCTATTGATACAGGCATCGCTATCAGAAAAGACGGTGAGGGTATCAATGTTGAACTTCATATTGTAGTAACCTACGGTATGAACATAAATGCTATTGCCGAGAGCATTACCGAAAAGGTACAGTATGTAGTAAAAGAGGCAACAGGCATTACCGTTAACAGAGTTATCGTCAAGGTAGACGGAATTAAGGAATAGGAGTGTTTATATTTGTTTAAGGGAGATATTTTGCGTGATGCCGTAATTTCGGCAGCCAATAATCTTTATAATAACCGTAAGCGTGTAGACGATTTGAATGTATTTCCTGTTCCGGACGGTGATACAGGTACAAATATGTCTATGACTCTTGCAAATTCTGTAAGAGAACTTGAAAAGCTATCCTCTGCTACTGCAGGTAAGGTAGCCGCTGTTAATGCATCGGCTCTTTTAAGAGGTGCTAGAGGAAACTCGGGCGTTATTACCTCTTTGCTTTTCAGAGGCTTTGCAAAGGGTATCGGTGACGAGGAGTTTGTTACCGCCGAAAATTTAAGCGCGGCATTTACACTCGGTGTAGAGGCGGCTTATAAAGCAGTTATGAAGCCTACTGAGGGCACAATTTTAACAGTTGCCAGAGTAGCTAGTGAATATGCAGTAAAGGCAAAAGACGAGGGCAAGGATGCTTTAGGCGTTTTTGAAGCGGCTATTGAGGGCGCTAAAGAGGCCTTGGCTTCTACTCCCGAGCTTTTACCTGTTCTTAAAAAGGCAGGCGTTGTAGACGCAGGCGGTCAGGGCTTTGTTGTTATCCTTGAGGGTATGCTTTCCGTATTGAGAGACGGCATAATTATTAAGAGCGAAGCTGTAGTAGACGATGGTGAAGAAGAGGAAGACGGCAGTCGTAACGCGGCAGGTGAGTTTGAGGGTGAAATCACCTTTACCTA
>CAYXID010000002.1:0-11096 GCA_964465535.1 uncultured Ruminococcus sp. | reverse complement strand
AAAATGCGCTTACCTTCGGTCAGCTTGTACACCTTAAGATTGAGAATATGCGTGACCAGCACGAAAGAGCAAAGCACGATGCAGAGGTTTCCCGTAAGAAACCCGCTAAGAGTGCTGATTTAACCGAAACCTTTACCCCTGCAGAGCCTGTAAATCCCGTAGGCTTTGTATCGGTTTGCGCAGGTGACGGAATTGCAAATCTCTTTAAGGACCTTAATGTTGATACAATAGTAAGCGGCGGTCAGACAATGAACCCAAGCACCGATAGCATCTTAAAGGCTATTGAGGCAACCCCCGCTGAAACGGTTTATGTTTTACCGAACAACAAAAATATTATTATGGCGGCAGAGCAGGCAATACCGATAAGCACCCGTAAGGTTATAGTTCTTCACACAAGAACAATTCCGCAGGGTATATCGGCAATGCTAGCCTTTGACCCCGACCTTGATACCGAAGCCAATGCAATTGAAATGCAGAAGGCTGCCGAAAAGGTTGCAACAGGTCAGATTACATTCGCTGCAAGAGATTCCGATTATGACGGACACAAGATTAAAAAAGGTGAGCTTTTAGCCCTTAACAACGGCAAGGTTTCCTTTGTTGATACTGACCTTGATAAGACCGTTCTTCGTCTTACAAAGCAGCTTGTAAATAAAAACAGTGAATTTTTAACTGTAATTTACGGCGAGGATATAACCGACGAAAAAGCGGCCTCTATTGAGAGTCAGTTAAATGAAAAATTCGGCGATAAGGTAGAGATTACCTTTATTAGCGGCGGTCAGCCTATTTATTATTTCATCCTCTCGGTAGAGTAAAAAAAGTCAAACGGAGTGCCGTTTATGATTTCTTTTAATACTGATATTAAATATTTAAAAGGCGTAGGCGAAAAAAGAGCCGAACTCTTTAGAAAGCTGGGCATCGATACTATCGGTGCCCTTTTGCGTTTTTACCCGAGAAGTTATGAGGATTGGGGAAATATAGTCAACGCTTATGATGCGCCGATGGATACAGTAGTCTGCATAAGGGCAAGAATTGTAAGCGATATTGCCGAGCGTAAAGTCCGTCAGAATATGACGGTTTACAGATTTTCTGCTGCCGATAAAAGCGGAGAGTTCAGCGTTGTTTTGTTTAACAATAAATATTTGGCGAATAGACTTCACAAAAACAGCGAATATCTCTTTTACGGAAAGCTCGGCGGTGGGGTGTGGTCTAGAGAGATGTCTTCACCTGAGATAGCAGAGGTGAGCACACAGGGGATAAGACCTATTTACAAGGCGGTGCACGGACTACCCTCTAAAACAACCGAGCGTATTATGAAAAATGCTTTGGCGGCTAATATACCCGAAGACCCAATCCCAAGTAAAATAAGGGAGAAATACCGCCTTTGTGAGCTTAGATTTGCGATAGAAAACATCCATTTTCCAAGGGATAAAGAGTCACTGCTCAGAGCTCGAAAAAGGCTTGTTTTTGAGGAGCTTTTTGTGCTTCAGACAGGTCTTGCTCTTCTAAAAACCTCAAAAAACAAAAAGACAGATTATGTTATCAAGAATAACTGTTTTGATGAGTTTAAAGGTTTTCTGCCGTATTCTCTTACTTCGGCGCAAACAAGGGCGGTTGATGACTGCCTTTCTGATATGATGTCGGGCAGACTTATGAACCGACTTGTTGAAGGTGATGTAGGCAGCGGAAAAACCGCCGTTGCGGCGGCGCTTTGCTATATTACCGCTCGAAACGGATATCAGGCAGCACTTATGGCACCAACCGAAATATTGGCGGTGCAGCATTATAAAAACCTTTCAGCACTTTTAGAGCAAAAGGGAATTTCCTGTGTTTTGCTCACAGGCTCAATGTCTAAAAAAGCGCGTATGGAAGCTTATTTTTCGATAGTCAGCGGAGAGGCGTCTGTAATTATAGGCACCCACGCGATTATTTCCGAGAGCGTTGAGTTTAAGAATTTGGGTCTCGTTGTAACCGACGAACAGCACCGCTTCGGTGTAGCTCAAAGGGAGCGCCTTGCTGAAAAATCTTCGTCTCCGCATATTCTTGTTATGTCGGCAACCCCTATCCCTCAAACACTTTCTCATGTAATATACGGAGATTTGGATATAAGCATTATAGACGAGTATCCAAAGGGCAGACAAAAAATAGAAAGCTTTTGTATTAATAGCTCTATCAGAAAAAGAGCATATAATTATATAAAGAAGCATCTCGATGAGGGCAGACAGGGCTATATCGTTTGTCCTTTAGTAGAGGAAAATGAAGAAACAAAGCTTATATCGGCAGAGGAATATTATAAAAAAATAACGGCTCCGAACGGATTTTTCAAGGATTATAAGGTAGGACTTTTGCACGGCAGAATGAAAGCCAAAGAAAAGGATGCCGTTATGAAGAACTTTGCAGACGGCGAAATCAAGCTTTTGGTTTGCACAACTGTGGTTGAAGTCGGGATAGATGTGCCGAATGCGGCAATTATGGTTATAGAAAATGCCGAGCG
This sequence comes from uncultured Ruminococcus sp., assembly GCA_964465535.1. GTDB lineage: Bacteria > Bacillota > Clostridia > Oscillospirales > Acutalibacteraceae > UBA737. The sequence continues at coordinate 8,605 of CAYXID010000002.1, read as the reverse complement.
TTTTGGCCTTTCACAGCTTCATCAGCTAAGGGGCAGAATCGGCAGAGGAAAGCACCTTTCAAGCTGTATTTTTATTACCGACACTACAGAGCCGCATACTCTAAAGCGCCTTGATGTAATAAAGAATAATAGTGACGGCTTTAAGATTGCAAATGAGGATTTAAAGCTCAGGGGACCCGGAGATTTTCTCGGCAACCGCCAACACGGACTGCCCAAATTTAATATTGCCGACATTTTTTCAGATTTTGATACGCTTAAAACGGCAGGGGTTGCGGCAAAGGAATTAATTGAAGAGGATAGAAGTCTTGCTTTGTCCGAAAACGCCCTTTTAAAAGAGGAAATTTCAAAGCTTTACAAGCGCCTTTTCTAGAGAGCGCATAATCTGACAAATTTTTTCAATTTAATAGTGTATTTTACTTGAAAAAACGGGGTCAATATATTATAATAGTTGATATTTGATTTATACATTTTTGAACGGAGTTTTTACAAATGGCAAATTATTTAAAAATGAATGCAGAAGAGCTTTGTGCCGAATTTTCGGCGGTGAAAGCAAAATATAATGAACTGCTTTCATTAAACCTTTCCCTTGATATGTCAAGAGGAAAGCCTAATTTTGATAATATGGATTTGTGCGACGAGGTGTTTACTGCTGTTACTAAAGAGAGCGGTTATAAAACCTTGGCGGGTGTAGATTGCCGCAACTATGGTGGTATGGACGGACTTCCCGAAGCAAAGGCTTTATTTGCTGAAATTTTCGGGGTTGAGCCTTCTCAGGTTATAGTAGGCGGAAATTCATCCCTTTCTATGATGTTTGATACAGTGGCTCAGGGTATGACACACGGCTTCGGCGAGGGTGCTTGGTGCAAACAAGACAATATAAAATTCATTTGTCCCGCCCCCGGATACGACCGTCACTTTGCAGTAACCGAGCATTTTGGAATTGAACTTTTATATGTTCCTATGACCGAAAACGGTCCCGATATGGACAGGGTAGAAGAGCTATGCCGTGACGCTTCGGTTAAGGGTATCTGGTGTGTTCCTAAATATTCAAATCCTGAAGGTATTACTTTCTCAGATGAAACGGTACGCCGAATGGCAGCCTTGAAGCCTGCCGCAAAGGATTTCAGAATTTTTTGGGATAACGCTTATGCTGTTCATGACCTTTATGACGAGGGCGATACCCTATTAAACATCTATGACGAATGTGTAAAGGCGGGCAATCCTGATTTAGTGTTTATGTTCACCTCTACTTCAAAGATAACCTTCCCGGGTGCCGGTATTGCGGCACAGGCGGCAAGTCCGAACAATATCGCAATGATAAAGTCAAGACTTCAGTATCAGACAATAGGTCCCGATAAATTAAATCAACTTCGTCACTTAAGATTTTTGCCCGATATGGCGGCAGTTAAAGAGCAAATGAAGAAACACGCCGAAATTTTAAGACCAAAGTTTGAAAGCGTTTTAGAAGAACTCGAAAAGCAACTCTTAGATACAGGTATTGCGCGTTGGACTAAGCCGCGCGGCGGATACTTTATAAGCCTTTATGTTTTAGAGGGAACCGCTAAGAGAGTAGAGGAGCTTTGCAAGGCGGCAGGAATGGTTTTAACCCCTGCAGGCGCTACCTACCCTTACGGCAAAGACCCGTATAATTCCAATATAAGAATAGCCCCCTCTTTCCCCTCAGTTGAGGAGATAAAGAAAGCGGCAGAGGTGCTTTGTGTAGCAGTTCGTTATGCGGCACTTGAAAAGTTGGTCGGTTAACTTAAAGGGAAATAATGTTTAAGATTGACTTTATACAGTTTTTTATGTATAATTATTAAATACTAAAAGAAAAAACGGAGGCCATACCTATGAAATCCAAAAGGACAGCCAAACCGGTATTTTTCGTAATAGTGGCTTTGATTTTGGCACTTACTTATCTTGCCTTTTTCGGAGTTGAAAATTATTACGGAGATACAAGACAGGTTTATTTTAAAGGCGCAAACGATATCCGTTGGGGTATTGACATATCGGGCGGTGTTGAGGCAGTTTTCTCACCCGACAAGGAAGGTGTTAAGATTACCGACGACGATATGGACGCTGCAAAGTCGATTATAGAAACACGACTTGTGAACAACAATATCACCGATTACGAGGTTTATACCGATACCACTAATCATCAGATAATTGTTCGTTTCCCCTGGGCTGCAGGCGAGAGCGACTTTGATGCTCAAAAAGCAGTACAGGAATTAGGTGAAACCGCACTTTTAACCTTCTGTGACGGTACAACACAGGATACAGTACTTTTAAGCGGTGCTAAGCACATCAAGAGTGCACAGGCAGGTGTTGACGAGCAGGGCGGATATGTAGTTTATCTTGACTTTACAGCCGAAGGCAAATCGATTTTTGCTACCGCTACCGCAAGCAGAGTTGGACAAACCATCTCCATCTGGATGGATGATACTATGATTTCTGCTCCTACTGTACAGAGTGCTATTACCGACGGACAGGCGTACATAAACGGTATGGAGAGCGCTGAGGCTGCAAAGGAACTAGCTGACAAGATTAATGCAGGTTCACTTCCCTTTGCTCTTACTGTTGATGACAGTAAACTTCAGATTATCTCGCCGTCACTCGGTGCCGATGCGCTTGACGTTATGGTAATTGCAGGTGCTATTGCATTCGTTTTGGTTTGCATTATTATGATTTTACGCTATCGCTTAAACGGTGTTGTAGCTTCTATTTCCCTTTTAGGTCAGCTTGCAGGCTCTATCGCTTGTATTTCGGGCTTCTTTGGAAATACTTCAAGCTTTACACTAACCGTTCCCGGTATAGCAGGTATTATCCTTTCTATCGGCGTTGGTGTTGACTGTAATGTTATCGCTGCTGAGCGTATCCGTGATGAATTCGCTAAAGGCAAAACTATCGACGGCGCTATTGACAGCGGCTTTAAGAACAGTTTAAGCGCAGTTATCGACGGTAATGTTACCGTTGTTATCGTAGCATTAGTGCTTATGGGCGCATTCGGTACACCTGATAGCCTCATTGCAAAGCTTTTCTCACCCTTAATGGCACTTTTCGGAACCTCTATTACAGGTTCTATCTATTCTTTCGGTTATACCCTTTTAGTAGGCGTTGTATTCAATCTTATAATGGGAATCCTTGCTTCTAAATACATGCTCAAGAGTGTTTCTCAGCTTAAATTCTTGAGAAAACCCTGGTTGTACGGAGGTAAGAACAATGGCTAAAATGATTGATTTTAATAAAGGCTTTAAGAAGGTAGTCATTGCATATGTAGCTATTTTCTTAGTTGGTGTAATTCTTGCGGTTGTTTTGGGCGTTAAGCTTGATATCAACTTCAAGGGCGGTGCCCGTATCACCTACGCTTACACAGGCGAGATTGAAGAAAAAGATGTGCAGTCGGCACTAAGTGATGTTGTTAAAGAAAAATACACCGTTACAAAGAGTACATCTATTGCTGGCGACACAAAAACGATATCCTTAAACCTAGTAGGCAACAAGGGTATCAGCACAAAGGTACAGGAAGATATCACCAAAAAATTAGAAGAAAAGTTCAAGGATAATAAAATTGAGCTTTACGACTCAAACTCGGTTAGTCCTACGGTTGCAGGTTCTTTCTTCTTAAAGAGTTTGGTTGCGGTTGTTATCGCAGCGGCATTCGTTGTACTTTATGTAGGTATCCGTTTTAGGAAAATCGGTGGTGTATCTGCAGGTATGACAGCCCTTGTAGCACTTGTTCTTGATGTGCTTATTACCTTCTTTACCTGTGTATTCTTCAGACTTCAGATTGATTCTAACTATATAGCAGTAGTTCTTACAATCCTAGGTTACTCGCTCAACGATACAATCGTTACATTTGACCGTGTTCGTGAGAACAGAAAGTTTTATCCTGAGGACGATTTAGCAGAGAGCGTTAACAAGAGTATTAATATGACACTTGTAAGAAATGTAATAACCTCTGTTACCACATTCGTTGCAGTACTTACAGTTGTTGGCGTTGCTGAGATTTTCGGTCTTACAAGCCTTCGCACCTTCGGTATTCCGATGGCATTCGGTATTGTATCAGGTTCTGTTTCTTCACTTTGCGTTGCAGGTCCCCTTTGGGTTATCTGGCAGGACAAAAAGGGTAAGAAAAAAGCAAAATAATAGTTTATTAAAAAGTAACGGCTATCCCAAAATTTTGGGATAGCCGTTTTTGTATGATTTTTTTATTTCTTTAATTCCTCGACAAATTCGCCGATACGAACCAATGCCTCTCTTATATGCTCTACCGAGTAGCAATAGGAGGCTCTTATAAAGCCCTCACCGCTATCTCCGAAAGCGTTACCCGGAACAACGGCTACCTTTTTACTGTAAAGCAGTTGTTCGCAGAATTCTTCACTTGTAAGTCCTGTAGAACTGATAGAGGGGAAGGCATAGAAAGCACCCTTAGGCTCTCTGCAGGTAAGACCTATTTTGTTGAACCCTGCAACCATAAGTCTTCTTCTGCGGTTGTATTCCTCTATCATATTCTGTACATCCTCGTCACAGCTTTTTAGTGCCTCAATAGCGGCATACTGCGAGGTTGTAGGCGCACACATAATTGCAAACTGATGGATTTTTGTAATCTGTTTCATAATTTCACTCGGTCCGCAAGCATAGCCTAAACGCCAACCTGTCATTGAAAATGATTTTGAAAATCCGTTTACTGTAATTGTGCGCTCCCACATATCACCAACAGTTGCGATAGGTGTATGGGGAGTGTCCGAAAATGTAAGCTCTGCATATATTTCGTCGGATAAAACTAAAATGTTTGTATCGTGAAGTACCTCTGCTAATTTTTCTAAATCTTCCCTTTCCATAATAGCGCCTGTGGGGTTTGAGGGGTAGGGGAGGATAAGAAGCTTTGTTTTGTCGCTAATGGCAGCCTTTAGCTCCTCAGGGGTAAGCTTAAAGCCGTTTTCAGCCTTTGTTTCAACGATTACCGGAACTCCGCCTGCAAGACGGGTTATCGGCTCATAGCAAACATAAGAGGGCTGAGGGATAATTACCTCGTCACCTGGGGTTATAACAGCTCTTACACAGCCGTCAATAGCCTCACTGCCGCCGACTGTTATTAAAATTTCCTTTTCGGGCTCGTACTTTAAGGAATATTTACGGTCAAGATACTTTGAGATTTCGCGCCTAAGTTCAATAATACCTGAATTAGACGAATATTTTGTTCTGCCGCGCTGCAGAGAGTCAATTCCTACTTTGCGGACAGGCCACGGGGTCTGAAAATCAGGCTCGCCAACACCTAAGGAAATAACATCGTCCATAGTAGCCGTAATATCAAAAAATTTACGAATGCCCGAAGGTTTAATTTCCGTAACAGTGGGGTTTAAAACCTTCGAATAATCTATCATAACCAGAACTGCCCCCTATCGTCAGGCTTTGCTACACATAGCTCAACATCCATTTCCTTGTATCTACGCATTACGAAATGGGTTGATGTAGAGGTTACAGAATCGATAGTTGCAAGCTCTCTTGCAACAAAGCGAGCTACATCCTGAAGGGTTTTGCCCTTAACTACAACATTCAGGTCATAAACACCTGACATTAAATAAACCGACTCAACCTCGTGGTATGCCATAATTCTTCTGGCAACCTCTTCAAAGCCTAAATCTGCTTTAGGCACAACATTAAGCTCAACGATTGCCGAAACATAGGCTGCATCAAGCTTTTCCCAATCGATAACTGCTTTATAGCCTCTTATAACGCCTTCCTTTTCAAAGCTCTTTATTTCTGCTTCTACCTCTGCTTCGGTTTTGTCGAGCATAACTGCAAGCTCTTCTACAGTGTATCTCGCATTTTTGCTTAAAAGCTTTAATAATTCATTTTTCATAAATCTTAATCCTCCTAATAAAAACGCCCTGAACACAATAGTTTGTGTTCAGGGCGGAGTTATATCCGTGTTACCACCTGAATTCGAAATTGTAAAATTTCGCACTCATAGGCATCGAAAAATGCCTTGTTCTATAACGGGAACAACCGGTTTCCCTTTCGGGAACAGCTCAAAGCCAGCTTCGCTGAGCTAATTTGAAAGGCTTGCACCAACCGCCTTTTCTCTAAAACCCTTAAACTCGGTTACTTAGTGCTTATCATAGCTTTTGGTTATTAATTTTTTATTATTATACACAAATTTAAGCCGTTTGTCAATAATCGGTTAAATTACTTGATTGTGCCAACAGAGGTTTCCTTGCGGATAACGTCGTGAGCACCGCCCTCGATAATACTTGTAGCAGATACAAGAGTGAGCTTGGCTTTATCACGAAGCTCGGGAAGAGTTAATGCGCCGCAGTTGCACATAGTGGACTTAACCTTGCTTAAAGTAAGGTTTACATTGTCCTTAAGAGAACCGGCATAGGGAACATAAGAGTCAACACCCTCTTCAAAGTGAAGCTTCTTGTCACCACCCAAATCATAACGCTGCCAGTTTCTTGCTCTGTTAGAGCCCTCGCCCCAATATTCCTTGTAGTAGTTGCCGTTCATAGAAACGCGGTTTGTCGGGCTTTCGTCAAATCTTGCAAAGTAACGGCCGAGCATTAAGAAATCGGCACCCATAGCAAGAGCTAAGGTCATGTGGTGGTCGTGTACGATACCGCCGTCGGAGCAAACAGGAACATAGATACCTGTTTCTTCAAAATATTCATCACGAGCTGCACAAACATCAATAAGAGCAGTAGCCTGTCCTCTGCCGATACCCTTGGTCTCACGGGTGATACAGATAGAGCCGCCGCCGATACCAACCTTAACAAAGTCAGCCCCTGCTTTTGCAAGGAATAAAAATCCTTCGCGGTCAACAACATTACCTGCACCGATTTTAACAGTATCGCCGTACTTTTCTCTAACGAACTTGAGGGTTAATGCCTGCCACTCGCTAAAGCCCTCGGAAGAGTCAATACAAAGTACATCTGCCCCTGCCTCAACAAGAGCGGGGATACGCTCAGCATAGTCGCGAGTGTTTATACCTGCGCCTACAACATATCTCTTCTGACTGTCAAGAAGCTCATTGGGGTTTTCCTTGTGAGCGTCATAGTCCTTACGGAAAACAAAGTATTTAAGATTTCCGTTATCGTCAACTATCGGTAAGGAGTTTAATTTGTTGTCCCAAATAATATCGTTTGCCTGCTTTAAGGTTGTGTCAGCGCCTGCAACGATAAGCTTTTCGAGGGGAGTCATAAACTCGCTAACCTTAGTATCCTTATCCATACGGCTAACGCGGTAATCTCTGCCTGTAACGATACCTAAAAGTTTGCCGTTTTCTGTACCGTCAGAGGTAACAGCAACAGTTGAGTAACCGTTCTTTTCTTTTAAAGCTAAAACATCAGCGAGAGTGCCGTCGGGTGTGATATTAGAACCGCTTACAACAAAGCCTGCCTTGTAGGCTTTGGCCTTGGCTACCATGGCAGCCTCGTCCTCAATAGACTGAGAGCCGTAGATAAAGGACACGCCGCCTTCACGGGCTAAAGCGACAGCCAATCTATCGCCTGATACCGACTGCATTATAGCAGAGGTCATAGGAATATTCATAGAGATTGCAGGCTCTTCGCCCTTCTTGAATTTAACTAACGGTGTTTTAAGACTTACATTTGCGGGGATACACTCAGAAGAGGAATATCCGGGCACCAAAAGGTATTCATTAAAGGTATGAGAAGTTTCGGGAAAATAATAAGCCATTTGCAATTACTCCTTTTCATAATTTTAATATATATTTTATATGATTATAATAGTTTATGGCAGGAAAGTCAATTAAAAAAGTGACTTTCTTGCGGATAAAAATCAGGCTCAAAACGAAAAAAATTATGTATTTTTACCTAAAAGACGAAAAAAGATAAGAAAAACGGAATATTTTTCAAAAAAATGATTGCAAAATTGGTTTTGTTGTGTTATAATTTATCGGCTACTGAAAAGTAGCAAAATATAACACACATTCCGTTTAATCCGAATCGGTGCCGTGCAAGGTAAATTACCTTACTGCCGTGGCGGTTTTCGGTAGATATTCGGGATGGAGGTAAAACCTTAGGAGGAAAAACAAATGGCAGTAGTATCAATGAAACAGTTGCTTGAAGCCGGTGTTCATTTTGGACATCAGACAAGACGCTGGAACCCCAAGATGGCAAAGTACATCTTCACAGAGCGTAACGGTATCTATATTATCGATCTTCAGAAGACCGTTAAAAAGCTTAATGAAGCGTATTTATTCGCTCGTGAAATCGCAGCAGAAGGTAAGGACATTTTGTTCGTAGGAACAAAGAAGCAGGCTCAGGATTCCGTTAAAGAGGAAGCTATCCATTGCGGTATGCCTTTCGTTAACGCTCGTTGGCTTGGCGGTATGCTTACCAACTTTACAACCATCCGTACAAGAATTGACAGATTAAATCAGCTTCGCACTATGCGTGACGACGGTACATTCGAGCTTCTTCCCAAGAAGGAAGTTATCAAGCTTAACCTTGAAATTGAAAAGCTTGAGAAGTTCCTTGGCGGTATTCAGGATATGAAGAAGATTCCGGGCGCTCTCTTTATCGTTGACCCCCGCAAAGAAAGAATTGCTGTTCAGGAAGCTAAGAAGCTCGGTATTCCGATT
>CAYXID010000001.1:0-79186 GCA_964465535.1 uncultured Ruminococcus sp. | reverse complement strand
TTGGAATGGACAGGTCATAGGACGAAGCGCAAAGCATTCCTTTTCTTCGTCCTCAGGGTCGCCTAAAACGAACATACCGTCAAGATAGTGGTCCCAGTGACCTGAGAGCTTATAAAGCTCACGCTTTGCCATATAGGGTGTTTTTGTAAGCTGCCAACCGCGTCTAGCTTCCTCGTCCTCAACAAAGCGCTGTAAAAGCTGAATTACCTTAGCACCCTTGGGAAGTAAAATCGGAAGTCCCTGACCGATAACATCAACGGTTGTAAAATATTCAAGCTCACGGCCGATTTTATTGTGGTCGCGCTTTCTTGCTTCTTCAAGACGGGTAAGGTGCTCTTCAAGCTCAGATGCCTTCGGGAAAGCGGTGCCGTATACGCGGCAGAGCATCTTTTTGCTTGAATCCCCGTGCCAATAAGCACCTGTTGCGGAGGTTAAGCGGAATGCCTTAACGGCGCTTGTTTTTAAAAGGTGAGCGCCGGCGCAAAGGTCGGTAAATTCTCCCTGAGAATAAAAGCTTATTTCTTCGCCCTCAGGTAATTCCTCAACAAGCTCAACCTTATAGGGCTCGCCCTTACTTTCAAAGTATTTTATAGCTTCCTCTCTCGACATTGTAAAGCGCTCGATTGGTAAATCTTCCTTAACGATTTTCTTCATCTCGGCTTCGATTTCCTTTAATGTATCGGGAGTGAATTTCTCCTCTGTATCAAAGTCATAATAAAAGCCGTCCTCAACAGCGGGGCCTATTGTGAGCTTTACTGAAGGGAAAAGGCGCTTTACAGCCTGAGCTAATATGTGAGACGCGGTGTGACGGAAGGTCCATTTACCGTAATCGTCATCAAAGGTTAAAATTTCAAGAGTGTCACCGTCAGAAAGCACGGTGCGGATATCTGCGTTTTTGCCGTTAATTCTCGCAGCCAAGGCTACACGGGCAAGACCTGCACTAATAGCAGCCGCCGCATCCAATGCGGTAGAGTTATCATTAAGCTCTAACAGTGAAGAATCCTTTAATGTAATTTTAATCATAATATTTCCTCCAAAAAAATAAACTTCGCCCCTGTAATCTCAGGGACGAAGTAAAAAATCTCCGTGGTTCCACCCATATTCCGTACAAAAGTACGGCACTTTTTTCTACCCTTTACGCAAGGCTACACGTCCGTGTTTTTTACCCACGGCACTCAAAGGCGGTTTCGTGCTTCCTGCTTCTTAAAACGGCTTTCAGCCAACGACCGTTTCTCTCTAAAAGAAGATTTAAAAGACTACTTGTCCTCATCAACGCTTTATTATATTTTACAACTATAAACCTCGATTGTCAAGGTGGAAATGTTGAAAGTTGAAACGAAATATGAAATTGATTTGTTTGTAGGGGACGGCGCCTCGACGTCCCGTTAGTTTTTTACGGATAAAAGCAGTGCATCGAGAATCCCTCCACCAACCTAACGGTCGGTCCCCCTCCCTTTAGGCAAGGGAGGCTATTGTCACACCCTACAATATATTAATTTGGGTTTTATGTAGGGTTGGTTCACGAATCAACCGCGTTTTCGGGCAATTCGTGAATTGCCCCTACGATATTACAAAAAATTTTATTTGCTCTTTTGGGATATTATTTTAATTTTAATGGGTTTTCCGCTTTTTCTAGCCATCTCAATCATTGATTTTGTGCCTTTGCTTTTGCCGTCCCAAAAGCAGATAACATAGTCGCCGATTTCTGCCATTTGCTTGTTTCTTTTCGGACCCGCACTTCTTCCGTATTTATCCCAATTTGGAAGATACCGTTCTATTTTAAAGCCGCTTTCTTCTGCATAGCGCTCACCGAGAGCGTCAGCACCCTTAGCCCCGCCCGAAACGATAATAATCTCATTTTCTTTTCTAATATTTGATATACAGAAATCAATATATTTTTCTGCTTCCTTGTAGTTTTCGTAATCCCTACATCCTGCGATAACAACACGCTTTACCATAACATCATCCTCTTTTATGGGGATTATATCCCCTTAATATTTAGGATTATAACCCCCATAATAATGTATGTCAAGGGGGAATATTATGATAGTGTTTGATAAGTTATGGAATACGATGAAGAAAAAAGGTTTTTCAACATATAAATTAAGAGAAGAGTGTGGCATAGACAGTAAAACAATTCGACGCCTTAAAGCAAATGAAAATATTGAAACAAAAACTATTGATAAAATTTGCTCTGCGTTAGACTGCCGTATTGAAGATATAGCTGAATTTGTAAAAAATGATAACCATTAAAAACTTAAGATTTTACCTTGAGTTTTTTTGTAGGGGAGGGGTTTCCCCTCCCGTTTAATTTGGATAAAAATAATAACGGCAGGACCTTGGTCCTGCCCTACGATGTGGATTAATTGGTTTTATGTAGGGTTGATTCACAAATCAACCGCATTTTTCGGGCAATTCGTGAATTGCCCTACGATATTTGCAGTTATAACTTTCTATCATCTGTGATCGGACGGGGTACTCTGCGTTCTCTGCTTTTTCGACCGCTCCGAGCGCTTGCGAAAAAGCATTCGTACTCGAGACTTCACAGTCCGCAAAGGCTATCGCGCCTTTGCGGCTGCTTCGACGAACCCTACGGGTTCTCATCCCGTAATCTGAATGGCCAAAACAAAAGAACCCCTTCATAAGAAGGGGTTCTTTTGTTTTGGTGACCCGGACGGGATTCGAACCCGTGTTACCGCCGTGAAAGGGCGGTGTCTTAGGCCTCTTGACCACCGGGCCATATTGGTGGCTGTAATTGGATTCGAACCAATGACACTGCGGGTATGAACCGCATGCTCTAGCCAACTGAGCTATACAGCCGAATTTTCCGTCACTTAAGGTGACCAATATATTATATAGTGTTTATCACATTTTGTCAAGAGTTATTTTTAGATTTTTCTCAAAAAATATTCAGATAACAAACCCCTATTTTGCAAAGCGCAAAATAGGGGAAATTTTTATTTTACAACCTTTACCTTAAAGCCGTTACCGATACCTGCTGCATTTGCATCGTCGGTATCAATATGCATTTCAAGGCGGAAGTCTTTATGAACTCTAACCTGAACATCATAGAAGGTTGTTCTTCTAGCGCCTTCAACCTCAACAGTCACATAGTCACCGTCTTTAAGTCCGAAAGCGTCGCCCTCTGAAGTGCTCATATGGATGTGGCGGTTTGCGATAATGCAACCCTCGTCTAGCTTTACAACACCCTTAGGTCCTACTATCGTTATAGGAGCAGAACCTGCGATATCGCCTGACTCTCTAACAGGGGGCTTTACCTTTAAAACAAAGGAATCTGTACGGGAAATCTCAACCTGAGATGCCTTTCTTACAGGACCTAAAACTCGAACATTCTCGATAGGACGAAGAGAGGGTCCTATAATGGTCAAAAGCTCTTTACAAGCGTACTGACCGGGCTGAGAAAGGTCTTTTAAGGGGGTAAGCTCATATCCCTTGCCGAAAAGTATTTCAACATGCTCACGAGTTAAGTGTATGTGGCGGTTTGAAACGCCTACGGGAACGGTATTATCGTTTGAGACTGAACCGCCGCCGTATTCTGCCATAACGCGACTGACTATTTGAGATACTAACTCAGAATCGTAAGACATAATATAATTCTCCTTTATGGTAATTAGATAATGCGGAAGCTATCAGCCATTACGCAACGGCGCTGACGGGTAAAGCTTCTTGCAGAGGTGATACCTTCACCTGTAGGACCTGCGATTGTAAAGGTTGCATGACCCTCACCGCCGAATCCGATACCTGCATAGGAAGGAGCATTCTTAACGAAAATAGTGGTCTCAACAGCCTTTGCAAAGCGAGAGAGATGGTCAATATTCTTAGAATGCATATGTGCGGTATGACGGTTGCCGTGCTCAGCCTTAACAGCGAGTTCGATAGCCTCGTCAATATTATCTACACGAACGATGGGGAGGATAGGCATCATAAGTTCTTCCTGAACGAACTCGTGATTAAAGTCGGTCTCACAGATGATGCAACGGATATCATTACTTACATTGATGCCGATTTTTGCAAGAAGAACAGATGCGTCACGGCCAACACAGTCGCGGTTAACAATCTTTCTTACATTACCCTTTTTATCTGTCTTTTCAACTAAAACAATCTTTGCAAGGCGGTTTGCCTGCTCAGAATCAATCATATATGCGCCGTTTTTGAGCATTGCAGAGATAAGCTCATCAGCGATATTTCTGAAAGCGAATACTTCCTTTTCTGCAATACATGGGAGGTTGTTATCGAAGGTACAACCGTCGATAATATCCTTACCTGCCTTCTTAATATCGGCAGTATCGTCAACAATTACAGGGGGGTTACCGGCACCGGCACCTATAGCCTTTTTACCCGAAGAAAGAACTGCTCTTACAACACCGGGGCCGCCTGTACAAACGAGAAGTCTGATAAGGGGATGGGACTGCATAATAGCAGCAGATTCCAAAGTAGGCTTCTTCATAGAGCAAACAAGTACTTCAGGGCCGCCTGCAGCCTTACTTGCACGGTTTACAAGGTCAACTGCATAGTTGGAGGTTGCGATTGCATTGGGGTGGGGGTTGAATACAACGCCGTTTCCTGCAGCGATCATACCGATACTGTTACAGATAACTGTTTCACTGGGGTTTGTACTAGGTGTGATTGCACCTACAACACCGAAGGGAGCCATTTCTACGAGGGTTAAACCGTGGTCACCGGTTTTAGCGTTAGAAACGATATCCTCTGTACCTGGTGTTTTATCAGCAACCAAGAGATGCTTAAGGCGCTTATGCTCAACCTTACCCATTCCTGTTTCTGCTACACCTATTTGAGCCATGATGGGAGCTTCAGCACGGGTGAGTTTTCTGATTTCGGTTATAATTTTTTCTCTTTCTTCAACAGCCATTGCGCGAACAGCCTTATAGCCCTCGTTTGCAGCAGCAATAGCATCGTTCATATCGTCGTAAACGCCGATAAGCTTTCTGCCGCCGTACTGTGTGCTATCGTAGGAAGCTGTGGGAGCTGCCTGAACCTTATTTAATACCTGGCTTACTACCTGACGGAGTTCAGCCTCAGAGATTGTAATTGCCATTAAAAATCACTCCTAACAAAATTTTGCAGTATCAAGTGCAATCATATATTCTTCATCGGTGGGGATAACTAAGGTCTGAACCTTAGCCCCTTCAGCCGAAATATTTACATTTTTACCCGAGGGTGCATTAGAATTTGCATCTTCGTCGATTTTAATTCCGAAGAAATCCATATCAGTACAAACGCGACTTCTAAGCAAACTGTCATTTTCACCGATACCTGCGGTGAAAACAAGAGCGTCTATTCCGTTAAGCTCTGCAACATAGCTTCCTATAAGCTTCTTTATGCTGTTTACAAGAATCTTTATTGCAAGACCTGCTCTGTAGTTTCCTTCGGCTGCTGCTTTTGCAACATTGCGGTTATCGTTAGATACGCCGCTAACACCCAAAAGACCTGATTCACGGTTAAGCAAATCCTCTATCTGTTCGGGGGTGAAGCCCTTAAGCTTCATAATATAGGGGATAACAGTCGGGTCAATAGAACCGCTTCTGGTTCCCATAGGAACGCCTTCCTGAGGGGTAAAGCCCATAGAGGTATCTATTGCAACACCGCCGTTTACTGCGGTTATGGATGAGCCGTTACCCAAATGGCAGGTAATAATTTTAAGCTCTTCAATGGGCTTGCCGAGTACCTCTGCTGCCTTTGCAGAAACATAACGGTGAGAAGTACCGTGGAAGCCGTAACGACGAATTTTATAGTCTGTGTAATATTCATAGGGGATAGGATAGATTGTGCGGAAATCTTCCATATTTGAGTAGAAGGAGGTGTCAAAAACGCCAACCTGAGGTGTTTTCGGCATAAGTCTTCTGCAAGCCTTCATTCCCTTGATTGCAGGAGGTCCGTGCAAGGGGTTTATAGGAACTATTGTCTCAAGATATGCGATTACATCGTCATCAATAGGTGTGGACTGCTTATATTTTTCGCCGCCGTGTGCAATACGGTGACCAACTGCATCGATTTCGTCAATACTGCCTATTACGCCATACTCTTCGCTTACAAGCAGGTCTAAAACTAAAACAAGGGCATCGTCATGTGAGGGTAAATCAACCTCTGCATAATAGTTTTCTTTACCCGGGCGCTTATGAGTAATTGTACCGCCCGAGCCTATACGCTCACAGTTACCTTTTGCAAGAACATCGCCGTTTTCCATATCGAATAACTGATATTTAAGCGAGGAGCTGCCCGCATTGATGACTAAAATCTTCATACAGTAAGAGTCCTTTCTAATATATAAGTTCTACATTCTTATCCTTTAGATAATCTATCCAACGCTCTGACGGAGCAGAGTCGGTCACTATTGTGTCAACATCGGTAATATCGCCCACACGAACAAAGGAAATTTTATCAAATTTCGAGCTATCTACCGCTAAAATCTTGCGGGTTGCAGAACTGAAAATAGCACGCTTGATTTCAGAATCCTTTTCGTTTGAATCGGTAATACCCATACCTAAATCAAGTCCTTTTGAGGAACAAACTGCAAGGTCTACATGGAAGCTTCTTACCATACGCTCAGCTGTAGTGCCTAAAAGGGAAAGAGCGCCCGGTTTTAAGGTTCCGCCGGTTGAAAGGACATTCCAATTTTCTTTATCGGCAAGCTCAATCAGCGTTTCTACCGAGTTTGTTATAAGGGTGATATTTTTTAAGTTTTTGATGTATTTAGTTACATAAATAGCGGTTGAGCTTGAATCGAGCATAATGTAATCGCCGTCATGAATCATCTGGCTGATTTTTTCAGCTATTTTCTCTTTTTGCTCAACATTTGACCTTTTACGGACAGTGAAGGGAAGGTCGGTATTAAGACCGTGATTAAGGACCGCGCCACCATAGGTTTTTTGGGCAAGTCCTTCTTTATCTAGCTTTTCAAGGTCACGACGGATAGTTTCTTCTGTAACATCAAACTCTAAACTTAGTTCTGAAACTATAACCTTGCCTTCAAGGGAAAGCTTTGCGAGGATTGCGTTACGCCTTTCTATTGCGAGCATAAGTTAATCTCTCTTTCTTTAAATAGTGATTGTTTAATTATTATAAAATGCTGCGCCACATTTTTTCATCAGGATGCGGAATAACGGCGCTATCAAGGAACATTCCGTTTTCACCGGCACCCGATTTAGCCTTTTCGATAGCGGCTTCAACTGCGGCGATTTCGCCTGTTAGTAATAGATAGGATTTACCGCACATACCACGGGATAGGCGAAGTTCTATCAAGTCAACAAGGGCAGTTTTTGCGGCTATATCTGCCGCAACGATTGCCGCCGATGAAGAAAATGTTTCTAGAACGCCTAATGCATCAGGACTTCCTATATCGGTAGTGCCGTAAAGGGCGCTAAAAATAGAGTCGTGCGGATTTCCTAAAACAAAACTGTCAATAAGCATATCAGGAAGCTTTTTAGCAGCTGCGTCTACAGCGGCTCTAACGGCACTTAAAAGTCCGCTTACAAGCACCATATACTTACCGGGACAAACTGTAGTAGCCTCAATAATATCTACTTCGGCGGTTTTAACCATTATGTCTGCCGCCTGCATACCGGAGGAAACAGTTTTATATTCAACCATAGCAAGAGCCTTTTTCACAATGTTACCTCCTAATTAGTAGTTATAATGATGGCTTTTTCTCCCACCGCTTTTACAGTACCGCTGATAGGTGTGTGAATTGCAACGCTTAAAGCGTCTGCAGGTTTTGCAACCATTTGGTTTTCTTCCACCTTATCGCCTACTGCGACAATCGGTACGGCGGGTGTGCCTATGTGCTGACTTAAAAGGAGGGTTACCTTTTTTGCGGGAACACTCATATCAGACATAGGAGCGGTTTTATTGTAAACATTAAGTCCTAACCTCGACATAAGACGGGACATAGGAACGCGTCTTCTCTTTCTTTCGGGGAAAACCGAATGAAGCTCTACATTGGGGTCGGGCTTAATTCCGTTTGCTCTAAGGGTTGTTTTGCAGTTATCAAGAAGCGCTCTGGGGGATAAACCCTGACCGCAGGAGTACATCTCGCAAAGACCGCAACCGCAGCAGTAGAGGGAGTTTATATAAGGAACGGCGTCGTTTGTAATGCCGTTCGACGCAACCCTCATAAACTCGCTTGGGTCAATCGGATGTCCAATAAGGTTTCTCGGACAAAGAGATGTACAGTAGCTACACTGACAGCAAGCTGCCATAGCGCGCTTCATATTTATAAAGGATTTAGCTTGCTTTTTGGTAATAATCTGGTGGTCACTCGGAAGAACTAAAACGGCATTTGTTGTTTTAGTGATTATATCCGAGGGAGAACCAACTCTGCCCATCATAGGACCGCCTATGCAAAAGGCGGGGTCTTCTACTGTGATTTTGCCTGCAAGATGTAAAATATCTTTAATCTGAAGACCGATAGGTACCTGTAAGGTTACGGGGTTTTCTACTGCGCCTGCAATTGTTACAAATTTATATGTTACCGGTAAGGAATTCAAAGCGCGGTAAGCATTGTAAACGGTTTCAACATTTAAAACCGTAACTCCAACCGAAAGCGGTATAGAGCCTGCAGGAACAACTCTGCCTGTAACCTCGTAGGTTAAAATTACCTCGTCACCTGCGGGATAAACTTCCGCAAGGTCGCATATTTTAATATGTTTAAAGAAGTCTAGAAGGGGGGACACTGCATCAATCGTTTTTTTATAAGAACGCTTTATTGCAATGTATACCTCTTTAACTTCAAGTGTTTTCGCAATTAGGTCAAGAGTATGCAGAATTTCTTTGGCGTATTTTTCAAGCACCTGTCTGTGAAGCTTTAAAAGAGGCTCACATTCTGCACAGTTCAAAATCAAAACATCGGCTTTTTTGTCGAGCTTTGCATAGGTAGGAAAGCCTGCTCCGCCTGCTCCTACAACGCCGCTATTTTGAAGTATGCTCTTTAATTCGTTAATATTCATTTTATAACTCCGGCAAACCGATTCCGCTATCTACTATACCTACAATTGCGGCATCTACCGGACAGTCGGCCATAGAACAACCGATTCTTGCTGCACTTCCGGTAGCTACAAGCACGATTTCTCCGATACCTGCGCCAACATTGTCAACAGCAACGATTTTTGTGTTAGGATCGCCAAGCTTTTTAAGGGGCTCAACTACCATAAACTTAGAACCGATTAAATTTTCGTTTTTACGTGTGGAAACTACGCTTCCAACAACTTTTCCGACGATCATCGTCTCACCTATTCTTTCTTATTTTACAGGCAATTCCTGTGCAAAAAGTAGTAAACGGGCGTTCGCCCGAGGGGCAGGGGGAGGGTGACCCCTCCCCAAAGGATTGAATCCTGAATTTTCTGATTACTTTAATGTGGGAAGAATCTTCTCAACATCGCCGTGAGGTCTCGGGATTACGTGAGTAGCGATAACTTCGCCGAGGTGACCTGCAGAAGAAGAACCAGCTTCAACAGCAGCCTTAACAGCGCCTACATCGCCTCTTACCATAACAGATACGAGTCCGGAACCGATCTTCTCAGTACCGATAAGCTCAACGTTAGCAGCCTTAACCATAGCATCAGCAGCTTCAATAGCAGCTACAAGACCTCTGGTTTCAACCATACCTAATGCTTCAAGTGCCATAATAATATCCTCCTTAAAATGTTTAACAAAAAATTTTATCTTCTAAGACTTACTTTAATGTGGGAAGAATCTTCTCAACATCGCCGTGAGGTCTCGGAATTACGTGTGTAGCGATAACTTCGCCGAGGTGACCTGCGGAAGCAGAACCAGCTTCAACAGCAGCCTTAACAGCACCAACGTCGCCTCTTACCATAACAGATACGAGTCCGGAACCGATTTTCTCAGTACCGATAAGCTCAACGTTAGCAGCCTTAACCATAGCATCAGCAGCTTCAATAGCAGCTACAAGACCTCTGGTTTCAACCATACCTAATGCTTCAAGTGCCATTTTCTTAACCTCCTTTACAGGTGCAGGTTTTTTAACTTCTGCAGCTTCTGTCTTTTTTGTAGTAGTTGTTTTAGCTTCTGCCATTTTTATTTACCTGCCTTATTCTTTATTCTTTGCGCGCTTAAATTAAGTAACCTTTCAACCTCTTCATGAGGGCTTGCAATTACAGCGTAAGCACAGGGAGTTTTAATAGCACCTGCAACTGCGTTTTCTACTGCTGCTGTAACGGCTGAAACATCGCCTTCAACAACAACTGTAACGAGTCGCCCGCCAAGCTTTCTCTCCCAGGTTACAAGCTCAACATTCGCGGATTTACACATAATGTCAAGACAGTCAACCGCAGCGGTTACTCCTGAAACTTCTATCAGTCCAATAGACTTCATAACCTAAATACTCCTCAAAAGTTTATATAATTAAAACTTGGGAAGAATCTTCTCAACATCACCGTGAGGTCTCGGGATTACGTGAACTGCTACTAATTCGCCGAGACGGGAAGCGCAAGAAGAACCAGCTTCAACAGCAGCCTTAACAGCGCCAACGTCGCCTCTTACCATAACAGATACGAGTCCGGAACCGATTTTCTCAGTGCCGATGAGTGTTACTTCTGCTGCCTTAACCATAGCATCAGCAGCCTCAATAGCTGCGGTTAAACCGCGGGTTTCTACCATACCAAGAGCTTCTTTAGACATAATATTTATCCTCCAAAAATTTTTAATTAGTTTTTATCAAAAGCATTTAGCTTTAACATTGGTTCTGTATCGGGCTCGGTGCTTGTAAGAATGTGTGTAGTTACAACACCCGAAACCCTTTCTGCAGCCATCTTTGCAGCTTCAACTGCTGCTTCAACCGCTGCAACTGTTCCTCTGAATTTTACTGCCACAATAAGCGGAACTGTCAACTCGTCGGGATTTCCGGGCTTGTTTTTGTCAAAGTTCTCAACTGTAACATCAGCTGCTTTACAACCTGCGTCACAAGCTACGAACGCTGCTACAAGACCGTATACCTCAACAATACCTGTCGCCATACCCATTTAACTTCTCTCCTTGTGACAATTACTTATTAATGATAGCAATCTTTAAACCTTCCATTTTAAGGTTGGTTATATGAGCTTCATTAATTTCGGAAAGCGGGAATCTGTGTGTGATAAGCTTTTCAAGCGGAATGCCGATAGCCTTCGCACGCTTTAAGAAATCAAAGGTTGTTGCGTAGTCACGAAGTGTGTATACCCAAGAACCAACGGTTGTGATTTCCTTAGAGCAGATATCGAAGTGGGGGTTGATTGTAGCGTCACCGCCGTTGATGAAGAAGCCGAGTTCGCAAAGTCCGCCGCCGTTGCGGATGAACTTGTAGATGTTAGCGTGAGCTATAGGAGAGCCTGTGCACTGGAATGCAAAGTCTGCATAATAGCCGCCGAAGGCATTTTTAACGCCGTCTGCAAGAGCCTCAATACCCTTGTGGTTCTTGAAGTTTACAACAGCATTAGCTCCCATCTGACGAGCAAAGTCAAGACGCTTATCCTCACCGTCAACTGCAACGATATTCTCAACACCCATTGTGCGAAGAATTGCGATACAGATAAGACCGATAGGTCCGCAACCCTGAACTACTACGCGGCTGTTAAAACGGAGAATTCCTGTGGTCTTAGCACGCTCAACTGCGTGAATAAGAACTGCGCAGGGTTCAATGAGTATACGGGAATCTAAATCTAAGTCACTTACATTAAATATTGTGGAACCGCCACGAACTACTATGTAATCTGCGAACCAACCATTTAAGTGAATATCGTCATCGGGAAGAAGGCCGTAAACATCGGCACCGCCGACATTCTGTTTGTTAAGGTCAAACATTGTGATGTTGGGGTCGTCTCTGAAAATCATACAGGTAACAACCTTATCACCAACATTAAGGGGCTTGCCTGCACTGTCCTTCTTAACATTTTTACCCATCTTAACGATTTCGCCTGTACCCTCGTGTCCTAAAACAACGGGGATAAGACCGAACGGGTCACGTTTGAATTCGTGTGCGTCTGTGCCGCAAACGCCGCAGCCTTCAACCTTAACCAAGATATCGTCATCACCAAGCTCTGGGATGGGGAATTCTTTAATTTCGTATTTTTCAAGGCCTGTGAGCATCGCAACACGCGATTTTGTAGGAATTGGACCGCCTGAAGCTTTCGGAGCAGAAGCGGTTTTTCCGTTCATGCTATCGAGAACCTGACGAACAATTTCCTCAATATTAGAAGAATTAATATCCATTCTATACGTTTCCTTTCTCAAAGATTTCTTTACCGTAACGGGCAAGGGCAGTATCCTGTTCCTCGCTGCCGCCGCTTACCCCTAAGCCGCCGATTACATTACCCGCGCTATCTTTTAGCGGTTCACCGCCGCCGAAGATAACAATGTGTCCCTCATTAGTGAACTGAATACCGTAAAGGGAACCGCCGGGCTGAGCTAACTCTTTAAGAGTGCTTGTAGACATTTTAAGAGAAACTACGGTAAAGGCTTTTTGCAAGGCTACATCGTAGCTTGCGATATATGAATCGTCCATACATTCCACCAGAACCGGACGAGCGGCTCTGTTAGAAACAGCGACGACCGCTTTGACGCCCATAGATGAAGCTTTTTCTTTAATCTTTTCAGCGAGCCAAAGAGCTTTTTCTAAGGACATATCCTGTGGTGTTTTAATTTGGTTAACCACTGTATTTACAATGGAACGCAGGGCTTTTTCATCCATAAATTAAACCTCGTTAATTACTTGCCGAGCTGCTCTAAAACACGACGGGTGATTTCAGAAACCATATCGCTGTCGCAATTTCCGCCGCAGCTACCGCCGCAAGCGTGACAGCTGGGCTTACCGTTCTTAGCGTTGGGGCAAAGGTTTGCAGGATGCTTACCCTTCATACCGAACTGACGGCGAATTTCATAAAGTCTCTGAACCTGAGACTCAGAAAGCTCCTGAGGTCCGCCTAACTGCTTAGATATGTAAAGAAGCTGAGCATAGAACTCAAGGGATTCCATCTTGTGATATGCACTGAGAAGACTGTCAGAATAAGCAAGAGCACCGTGATTCTCAAGAAGAACAGCATCGAAATACTGTAAATGCTCAGATACTGCATCAGGAATTTCTTCTGTTGAAGGTGTGCCGTACTCAGCAATCGGAACACAACCGAGAGCAATTACAGCCTCAGGCATAATGGGCTGAGTAAGCGGAATGCCTGCAATAGCAAAACCTGTTGCATACATAGGATGAGCGTGAACAACAGACTGTACATCAGGACGCTCCTTATAAACACGCATATGCATCTTTATCTCGGAAGAGGGCTTAAAGCCGGGGTTAGCCTGAATAACCTTACCATCCTTATCAACCTTACAGATATATTCAGGAGTCATAAAGCCCTTACTTACACCTGTAGGTGTGCAGAGGAATTCGTTATCGCTTATTTTAACCGAGATGTTACCGTCGTTAGCGGCAACCATTCCGCGGTCATAAATACGCTTACCGATGTCGCATATTTGTTTTTTGATTTCATACTCATTTACCATAATTCTTTCTCCTTTTATGATTTTTTGTTTGAGTTTTGAATACTAATATTTTTACAACAATATGATACCATAAAAAATACAGAAAGTCAACAAAAAACAAGAAGTTTTTTTGGATTTTAGCTGATTTTTGTTGGTATTTTGTTGTTTTTAGACTAAAAACGCTATTTTTTTGTCTTTAAGTGGGCTAAAATGGCATCAACGCCCTCACCGGTTACCGAATCTACATGAAAAACCGTCTCGCAACCCGAGAGTCTAAGCCAATTTTCTGCTCTTTTCGGGTCGGCATTATTCTTCTTTGTAACAATTCCTATTACTTCGCGGTTCACCATACAGGTGATGCATGGCGGGAAGAGGGAATACTCATCGTCTGCTGCTATAAGCAGTCCCACAACATCCGCTTCATAGGAATAAAGACAAAGTGCTGAAGCTAAATCGTGGTTTTCGGCGTACTCGCCCGGGGTATCGATAAGAAAATCACCGTAAGAAACATACTGCGTTTTCTGATAAGAAACATTTTCGCCTTTTAATGCTTGAGTAAGGGTTGTCTTTCCGGCACCGCTTCTGCCGATTAGTATAAGTCTTTTCATCAGGTCTTAGTAATATCGCAAACAGAGAAGCCTAATTTCTGTGTTGCGTATTCTGTGATAGCGGAAAGAGACGCCTCAACCTCTGAAACCGTACCCGTTATAATCACCGTACCGCTGAAGCGGTCAACAAATCCGAGTTTGGCACCCGACGATTTCATTGCGATATCGCCTGCGATAATTGCGGTTTCGCTCGGACTTACGGTTAAAATACCGATTGCGGTACCTGAATGATTTTCTGCGGGGTCAAGACCTAACTTTTTATAAAGTATTTCATCGGGGTTGGCGATAATATGGGCGATTGTTATCTGCTTACCGGGAACAAGTTCCTGAATTATGCGCATTTTACCGTCGCCGTTTTGCATAAGTTTATCAAAATCCATAACCTTAACCTCCTATGAAAACTTTAAGTCCGTAAGACTCCGCTTTTTTTGCAAGGCGCTGCATATGTTCGTTTGAGGGGGATTTTAAATCACCCATCAAGTAGGGCCTGTTAAGACCTGCATATTTATCTTTACCCATATTGTGATAGGGGAGAAGATGTATTTCGTTTACACCTACAAGGTGTGATGCAAATTCTGCGATTTGACCGATTTCCTCTTCGGTGTCATTAAATGTCGGTATAACCGGCACTCTTATAATAAGCTTGTTCGCGTTTTGGGCAATAAACTTAGCGTTTTCAAGAATTCTCTCGTTAGGCTGCGTGGTGAATTCCTTATGCTTTTCGCTGTTTATATGCTTAATATCCATTAAGAAGTAATCTATATGAGGCAGCAGACGGGACAAAACCACTTTACTAGCAAAGCCCGTAGACTCGATAGCGGTTGAAATACCTGCCGCTTTGCAGACTGATAAAAGAGCCTCTGCAAAGTCAGGCTGAGCTAAGGTTTCGCCGCCAGACAAGGTAATTCCGCCGCCTGAGCGCCTGTAATAAGGACGGTCGCGAAGGACCTCCTCCATTACCTCTGCTACTGTTACATCTTTACCTATTAGCTTCGTTTTTCCGTTTTGCAGCATTTCCTCGAAGTCATAATGCTGAGATTCGGGGTTGCAGCACCAACGGCACCTGAGCGGACAGCCCTTTAAGAAAACGATTGTACGAATTCCCGGACCGTCGTGGGTTGAAAAACGTTGGATATCAAAGATTCTGCCCTTAACCGAAAGGGTACTAATATCCATTAAAATCCTCCCTGTTCAGTTCTGTTTATAATGTCGTCCTGAAGGGAACGAGAAAGGGTTGTAAAGAGAGCGCTATAGCCCGCTACTCGAACAACAAGGGACTTATATTTTTCAGGGTTCTTCTGAGCGTCACGAAGAGTTTCTCTGCTTACAACATTAAACTGCATATGACTGCCCTTTTGGTCGAAGTAGCCTCTGATTAGAGCAACGAAGCTTTCAAGACCGCTTCTTCCTGCAAGAGCACTCGGATGAAACTTCATATTAAAGAGTGTTCCGTTGGATGCTATAAAGTGGTCAAGCTTTGAAACAGAGTTAGCAGCCGCTGTAGGACCTTTCAAATCTCTGCCTGCTGCAGGGGATACACCGTCTGCAACGGGAGTGTTAGCAAGTCTGCCGTCGGGAGTAGCACCCGTCTGAGCTCCAAGCGGAACGTTTGCAGATACGGGGTAAAGGCCTGCCTGATAAATACCGCCTCTGGGATTTTTATATTTTTCAAGCGGTCTTGTATATGTATAGGCAACATCTCTTGCAAAGCTATCAATTTCGGGGATATCGTTTCCGAATTTCGGAAGCTTTTCAATTTCATCAAGCAATTTCTGATATTTAGCCTTTTGCTCAGGGGAGCATCTGTTCTCGGAGACGGCAAGGTAAACTGCCTTTACATCGTCCTCTGTAATGCTCTTGCCGTCAGCCACTAACTTCTCAACTGCAAGGCGGGTAAGCTTTTCTGCAAGCTTTGAATCCATATTCTTGCCGTAGTTGTTTTCAAGCGCTTCCTTGAATTCTGCAAGTGTGAAGAGCTTTTTATCAAACACAAGTGTTTTAACAGCTGTCATAGCGTCTGCCATATTGGCAATTCCAAAGCCCTGAGGACCTGTAAAGTTGTAAACAGCGCCGCCCTCCTGTAAGCTCTTTCCTCTGCCGATACAGTCCTCAACCATTGATGACTGGAAGGGAAGAGGACAACGGTGAGCGTGTGCTAGGTCAATAGCATTATCGGCGTTAACCATAAGCTCGATAAAGTGAATCATCTGAGCCTTATAAGCGTCATAGAACTCGTCAAAGGTTTTCATATCGTTTACATCGCCGGTACGAGGACCTATCTGTACGCCCTTATCAACACCGTTTGAGAAAACCATTTCGAGCGGTCTGCACATATTAAAGAATGCAGCGTCGTGCCAACCGTCAGTCTTGCCTGACTTCTGCGGCTCAACACAACCTATAATATTGTAGTCTCTCGCATCCTCTAAGGTAAGACCTCTGTTCTGGAGAGCGGGAATGATAACCTCGTCATTATAGTAAGCCGGAAGACCTACACCTGTACGGGTAACCTCACCTGCACGAAGTAAGAATTCGTGGGGAGTTCCGTTCCAAACACGAACAGAGAAGGAAGGCTGCGGAAGAAGTACGTGAAGTGTTGCATTTATGCAGTGGAAGGATAAATCGTTGGTAGCATCGTTGCCGTAGATATCCTGACCGCCTGCAATAAGGTTCTGGAAAAGACTGTAGCCTGCAAAGCCTTCGGCAGAGGCTAGGTCTCTTACCTTAGTAAAGTCATTGAGTTTTACCCAGATACAGTCGATAAGCTCCTGAGCAAACTCTCTTGTAATCTTTCCGCTATTAATATCCTTTTCATAGTAAGGATACATATATTGGTCGAAACGGCCCGGAGAAATTGAGTGACCGCTTGATTCAATCTGTAAAAGCATCTGTACAAACCAGAAGGACTGACAAGCCTCATAAAAGCTTTCTGCACCGTACTGCGGAACTCTTGAGCAGTTAGCCGCAATCTGTAAAAGCTCATCGCGGCGGGTGGGGTTACTTTCGGTTGCCGCCTGATTTTTTGCAAGCTCTGCATATCTGTTAGCAAAGTTTATAACCGCCTCACAGCTTATGATAACGGCATCTAAGAATTCGTTTCGGGATGCAAAGTCGGGGTCTGCTACGCTAAGCTTTTCTTTAGCTGCCTTTGCCTCTGCGATAATTCCCTTATAACCGATACGAAGAACCTTTCCGTAATCTACGGTTACATGGCCTATTCCGTTATAGAAGTAGTTTCCGGGGGTGAAAATGTTGTGGTCTATAGCGGCGATAGCCTCGGGAGACATATGAGCAGTTGCAAGCTCGCTTGTAGTTTTACCTTTCCAATAGGGGAAAAGCTTTTTAAGAATTGCCTTTGTTTCTTCCGAAATATAAAACGGGTCAGCACTGCGTGTTGCAAGAGTATCGAACTCCGCCTCAACCCATTCATAAGAATACTCGGGGAAGAGCTGACAGCTTCTCGGCTTCTTTGTGGCAGCACCTACAACCAATTCGTGAGGTCTTATTGTGATAGGCAGATGCTCAAGAATATGGGCAAAAGCCTTTGCACGCCTTATTATAATAGGTTGGTCCTCGGTTGCCATATAAGATTCTGTAAGAAGGACAACACGCTCGGGTTCGATTTCAGGCATTTCCTCGAACAACTGGTCGATTAAAAGCTGAATTCGGGGTGACTTCTGAATATCGCCCGTGAAAGTATACGGCATATAACATACCTCCTAAAGATAGGTTTTTAATGAAAATACAATATAAAAAGTGAAATAATACTATATATTTCTCACCGCTATCATTTTATAACAAAACAACAGAAAAGTCAATAGCAAAACAAAATAAAAACACAAAAAAACACAGAAAACCAATAATTTTTGTTTGTTTTAATGCACGAATGACAATTATTGTCAAAAGTAACAAAAGACTTTTACAAGAATAAGATAAAATAGAAGTAATGCGCATAAAAAAGTGTGCTTAAAGCTTTGAATTTTTGAATTTCGGGGTCAATGTTATGGATAACATTTTCGGTATGAATAAAATGAAAATCGGTGAGAGGGCAAGGGTTAAAAAGGTCTGTACAAAAGGAGAAATGCGCCGCCGATTTTGTGACCTCGGTATTATCGAGGGAACAGAGGTTCAGTGCGTGGGGAAAAGTCCGTCGGGCGACCCTACTGCATTTTTGATAAGAGGCGCTGTTATGGCTCTGCGCTCAGAGGATAGCGGTGAGGTTTTGGTTTTTCCGATAGATACCGGAGTATGCTTTGGAGGGGAATTAAATGGGTCTGACTAAAAGCTCGGTAGGGCAAAGCATATTAAGAAGTAAAACTGCCCTACATAATATATATAACGAGGAAGTAAAAACCGTAGCTCTTGCGGGAAATCCTAATGTTGGTAAAAGTACGCTTTTTAACGCCCTTACGGGAATGAAACAGCATACGGGAAATTGGGCAGGGAAAACTGTAGACAATGCAAAGGGCTACTATAAAACGGCAGAAAACAGATACGCTCTTATAGATATACCGGGGACATATTCCCTGATAGCGCGTTCAGCTGAAGAGGAGTGCGCTAGGAATTTCATTTGTTTTGGAGAGAGTGACGCGGTAGTGGTAGTTTGCGATGCCACTTGTCTTGAGCGGAATATGAACCTCGTTTTGCAGACTATGGAAATTTGTAAAAATACGGTTGTTTGTGTAAACCTTATGGATGAAGCCGAAAGAAAGGGGATAACTTTAAACCTTGACGAACTGCAGAAAAGGCTTGGAATAAAGGTTGTAGGGGTTACGGCAAAAAATAAAAAGTCACTGAGAGATTTCGGCAAGGTTTTAGATAGTGCGGTGAGAGCGACGGGCAGAGAATATAAAATCTCCTATCCCGAGAGTATAGAAAGGGCAATTTCGCTTTTAGAAGCGCCTATAAAAAGAATTGTAGATGACAGGCTTTCTGCAAGGTGGGTGGCTTTAAGGCTTCTATCGAAAGAAGAAAAACTCATAGCCGAGGCATCAATCTTTTTAGGGACAGATATAGCCGAAGACGAAGAAATAAAAAAGAGTTTACAAACGGCTTTATTTGGACTTTCAAATGTAGGTATAACACCCGATAAAATAAGGGATATGGTAGCCGCTTCTATAGTTTTGGAAGCGGAAAGAATTATTAAGGGAACGGTATCTTATAAAAACGAAGATAAAAATTCCTTTGACCGCAAGGCAGATAAAATTTTCTCGGGTAAATACACTGCATATCCCATAATGTTACTGCTTTTAGGACTTGTTTTCTGGATTACTGTTGAGGGGGCAAATTATCCGTCGGCAGCACTTTCAGCCCTGTTTTCTGAAATTGAAATTTTCTTAAATCGGATATTCAGGTATTTTGATGCGCCCGAATTTTTAAGAGGACTTTTAGTGGATGGAGCCTACAAGGTGTCGGCTTGGGTGGTAGCTGTTATGCTGCCGCCAATGGCAATATTTTTCCCTTTTTTTACTTTGCTTGAGGATTCGGGATATCTTCCGAGAATAGCCTATAATCTTGATACGCCCTTTAAAAAATGCTCTGCCTGTGGAAAACAGGCGCTTACTATGTCGATGGGCTTTGGCTGTAATGCGGCAGGGGTTACGGGCTGCAGAATTATAGATTCAAAGAGGGAACGGCTACTCGCAATTCTTACTAACAGTTTTGTGCCCTGTAACGGAAAATTTCCGGCATTAATTGCCATAATAACTATGTTTTTTACTCTATCGCTAACGGGATTTTATTCCTCTGCGGTGTCGGCTTTGATGCTGCTTATGTGCGTGGTTTTAGCGGTTATAATGACTATGATTGCTACAAAGCTACTCTCTAAAACCCTTTTAAAAGGGGTGCCGTCGGCATTTACATTAGAGCTTCCGCCCTATAGAAAGCCTAAGATTTTAGAGGTGTTTGTGCGCTCGGTGTTTGACCGTACACTTTTCGTGCTCGGCAGAGCTATAACCGCCGCTATACCCGCAGGAATTATACTGTGGCTTGCGGCAAATACAAGTGTTGGCGGTACGACTGTTTTAAGGGCTTTATCTGATTTTTTAGACCCATTTGCAAAGCTTATCGGTCTTGACGGGGTAATCCTTATTGCCTTTGTTTTAGGGCTTCCTGCAAACGAAATTGTTATACCGATAATGGTTATGGCATACACTTCGGGAAGTGTTTTGACCGAAACTGCAAGTATTGCAGAATTGAAAAATATCTTTATGGCAAACGGTTGGAATGAGGTTACAGCCATTTGTGTTTTAATCTTTTTTCTGTTTCATTGGCCCTGTGCTACGACACTTTTAACCGTCAAAAAGGAAACGGGCAGCTTTAAGTGGGCAGCCCTTGCATTTTTAATACCTACCGTTACGGGAATTTTAATTTGTGCTTTAGTATCTCTCTTTTCTAAAATTTAAGACTAAAACTATAAGTTTTAGAGTTTTAAAATCCTGACAAATTAAATTTGTCGGGATTTTTTATATAAAAAATTTCCAAATTTGTAACTTTTCTGTAACTTTTTTCGAAAAACGGGAATATAGCACTTGAAATGTGGTGAAGAATTGTGTAAAATGTATATGAACAATTTGTATTAAAATAAGGAAGTGTTTGTTTATGTCAAATCGTCTGTTTCAAGGCGTCATTCATCAAATGAAGGAAGCTATCGACCGCGTGTTCGGTGTTGTCGATGAAAATGGTATTATTATTGCTTGCAGTGAGCTTACCAGAATCGGTGAAAATCTGCATTTGGTTCCTACTGTTAACCGTGAAGTGTTCACCTATAACGGCTCTACATTTAAGCCGGTTACCTCAATGTCCCAAACTGCGAATTATGTGGTTTTCGTTGATGGAGACGATACCCTTGCAGAAAAGTATGTTTCGGTACTTGCGGTTGCCTTTGCAAACATTAAGTTCTATTACGATGAGAAATACGATAGAGCAAACTTTATCAAAAATATCATTCTTGATAACATTCTTCCGGGTGATATCTATCTGAAGGCTAGAGAGCTTTGCTTTAACAGTGATGTTTCCCGTACAGTTATTCTTGTTCGTACTCTTGAGCCTAATGAGGTATCTGTTTACGATATTCTTCAAAATCTATTTCCCGATAAGTCGAAGGACTTTATCATCAGCATAAACGAGAACAATGTAGCCTTAGTTAAGGAAACTAAGACAGGTATTGCCTCTAAGGATATTGAAAATCTTGCTTCTTCAATTGCAGATACCGTTTCGGGCGAATTCTTTGTTCGCGCAGTAATCGGCATAGGAACTACAGTGGACAACCTCAAGGATTTAGCCCGTTCCTTCAAAGAGGCACAGACCGCCCTTGAAGTCGGCAAGGTATTCGATAACGATAAGAATATCATTTCTTATGATAATCTCGGTATTGCAAGACTTATTTATCAGCTTCCTACCACCCTTTGCGAAACATATCTTAAAGAGGTATTCAAGCTCGGCGCTATTGAGAGCTTAGATCAGGAAACTCTCTTTACAATTCAGCGTTTCTTTGAAAATAACCTCAATGTTTCCGAAACCTCAAGAAAGCTCTTTGTTCACAGAAATACACTTGTTTACCGTCTTGAAAAAATCAAGAAGATAACAGGTCTTGATTTGCGCGAGTTTGACCACGCTATCGTATTCAAGATTGCGCTTATGGTTAACAAATATTTAAAGAGCAATCCCATAAAATACTAATTTCGAAAGAGTGAAAAACTTTAATGTCAGATGCAATAATGAATGCTTCTTCACCTGTAATTGAATTTACAGGTGTTTCAAAGACATATATGTCAGGCACTCACGCTCTTAATGATGTAAACATAACAATCAACAGCGGTGAGTTTGTTTTCATAGTAGGCTCTTCGGGTGCCGGTAAAAGTACCTTTATGAAGCTTATTATGCGTGAGGAAAAGGCGAATACAGGCTCAATCCATGTAAACGGCTTTAACCTTATGAATATGCCGAGAAAAAATGTACCCATGCTCAGAAGAACAATGGGTATCGTTTTTCAGGATTTCAGACTTATTCCAAATATGAATGTTTTCGATAATGTTGCCTTTGCAATGCATGTTGTAGGTGCATCGGGCAGAATTATAAGGCGTGAAGTATCAAAGGCGCTCAGCAAGGTTGGTCTTGGTGATAAGGCGCGTTCTATGCCAAATCAGCTTTCAGGCGGTGAGCAGCAGCGTGTGGGTCTTGCGAGAGCCTTGGTTAATTCACCAAGCCTTATTATTGCGGACGAGCCTACAGGTAATGTAGACCCGAATATGTCCTATGAAATAGTAAATCTTTTAACCGAAATCAATAAACGCGGTACTACTATACTTATGGTTACACACGACCATAACCTAGTCAGAGATTTTAATCACCGCGTTATAATGCTCGATGCAGGCAAGATTGTTGCCGATACTGCCGGAGGTGATGCTCTATGAAGCTTGGCAGTGTAAAATACCTTACAGGTGAAGGCTTTAAGAATGCTTGGGCAAACCGTCTTATGACCCTAGCTTCAATCGGTGTTTTGGTTGCCTGTATGGTTATAATCGGTTTGGCTCTTCTCATTTCCGAGAATGTAAACAAGGCAATCGGAAACCTTGAGCAGCAGAATGTTGTTATGGTTTATATGAAGGACTATAATTGGGCGCTTTACGGTGAAAAATCGGACGATGCAGATGCATCCTCCTCTGAAACTTCAACTGCTACCGAGAATACAGAAAATGAAGAAAAACCCGACAAAAACGGAATACTTAGCACAGATTATGTAATTCATAACGAAGAAGAGGCAAAGGCTCTTTGCGAAAAAATAGAGAAGCTTCCTAATGTAGCATCGGTTACTTATATTTCGAGCGAAGAAGGTCTTGAAACAATAAAGGAATCTATGCTTGAAGGTCAGGAACAGTACTTCTCTTTCCTTGACGATGAATTCGGCAACCCCGTTTCAGCAGCCGCAAAGGTTACAATGAAGGATATGACAAAGTTCAACGAAACTGTTGAGGCTATAAGAAAGCTTGACGGCGTTGATGTTATTCAGTCGCACGGCGATTTGGCAGAAAAGATTTCGTCAATCGAAAAGGGCGTTACAGTTGCAGGCTTTTGGATTATTGCGATACTTATAATTATTTCTCTTGTAATTGTTTCCAACACAATCAGGGTTACAATGTACAATAGAAAGCTTGAAATCAGTATTATGAAGGCAGTAGGTGCTACCGATGCATTCATAAGAATTCCCTTTGTTGTTGAGGGTGTTTTAATCGGTGTTATATCGGCAATTATTTCAGAGGGACTTCTTTACTTCTGTTACAGAGTTGCCACAGAAACCATCGTTTCCACACTCGGCACAACCGACATAGTTCGTTACGGCGATATGGCGGTAATCCTTTTAATTATTTTCCTTGCTATCGGTGTACTTGCAGGTGCGCTTGGAAGTGCTATTATGATAGGCAAATATTTGCGTAAGGAAGGCAGCGAATTTGCTGCAATTTAAACCGAACGGAGATTTTTATGACTAATTTTCTAAAAAGGTCAATTTCACTTGTTTTATGTATAGTGTTGTTTGCTACGGCTTTCAGCAGTTTCCCGATAAGTGCCGCTCCTACTAAGAGTGAAGTACAATCTGAAATTAATAAGTTAAAGCAGCAAGCAGCAGCACTTGATAAGGAAATCAAGAACTTACAGAATAAAAAAGCAAATCAGAAGTCAATTCTTGATGCTATAAACAGAAAAATCGCTAATACTCAGGCACAGATTATGACCTGTAACAATTCTATAAGCTCTATAAATTCAAAAATCACTAAAAATAAGGCGGAAATTGCTAAAAAGAATGAAGAAATAGCCGCAACAAAGCTCGAATTTCAAAAGAGACTTCGCGCTATTTATATGAGCAATTCCGATAGTGCTGTAAAGATTTTATTAGGCGCTGAGGATTTTGCGCAATTTTTGCAGCTTACTCAAATGACAGCTACTGTTTCTGCACACGATAAGGCAATAATGAAGAAAATATCGGAGGCTGTAAAGCTGCTCGAAGAAAAGAATAAAGAAAACGAAAAACTTATCGAAGAGCAGGTCGCTATAAGAGCTACTATTGAAGACGCTCAAAAGGTACTTATAGAAGACGAAAATTTAGCAGAAAAGATTTATAACGATATTAAAAAAGAGCAATCTAGCGCCGAAAGCGATAAAGCACAAATACAGGCGGACATTAAAGAAAAGCAGGAATATCTTGATAGCTTTAATAAGCCTTCTTCAAGCGTTGGCGGCTCATTTATAAATTCAAAGACAGGCTTTATGTGGCCCGTACCGGGACATTATAATATAACATCAGGTTGGGGCGAGCGTTGGGGCTCCTTCCATTACGGACTTGATATCTCAACAGGTTCTATTTTCGGTAAACCCATAGTTGCTATTACCGACGGTGTAGTTTACAGAATGCATACAAGCTGTCCCCATAAAGACAGAGGTTCTCGTTGCAGATGCGGTAGCGGATGGGGTAACCACATAGGCCTTGAACACGGACAAGTCGGTAAATATGAGTATAGAGCAATGTATGCTCATATGAATACTGTAGCTAGCGGAATGTATATAGGTAAAAAGGTAAAACAGGGTCAGGTTATAGGCTATGTCGGCACAACGGGTGACTCTACAGGCTACCATTTACATTTCGGCTTAAGTAGGAGACCTGCCGGTTCGAAACAGGACTTCGGTTGGGTAAATCCATACGGATATTTTTATTGATAGCCTATGAAAAAATCGTTTAGAGTATTTGCATTTTTATGGCTTTTACTTTGGATGGGTTTAATATTTTTTCTGTCGGCACAAACCGCTGCTGAATCTGCTAAGACAAGCGGCGGTTTTCTCTATAATTTGATATCTGTTCTTTATCCCGAATTTCAGGATATCACGAAGGCCGAGCAACAGCAAATATTGAGCTTTTTCTCCTTTTACATAAGAAAAGCCGCCCACTTTGTTCTCTTTGGGGGACTAGGTGCTATATCCTTCTTAAACTTTAGCTTTTTTGAAGCTTTTAGTCTTTCAAAAATGGCTCTGTTTTCGATAGGCTTTTCTTGCTTTTATGCCGCAAGTGACGAATATCATCAACGCTTTGTTGTGGGTAGAAGCTGTGAAATCAGGGATTGGCTGATAGATTTTGCGGGTATCTGCCTTGCGGTTTTGATGCTTACTTTAATTGTCGCGTTGTATCGGAAAAGAAAAAAGAGGGCGAGGGTTAATATGAAAAAGAGTGAACTTTTTTCGGAATATAAAGACCTACTTTCAGATTTCAGGGAAGAATTTGAAGAAAATAAAGCCCTTAAAAAGAGCTTAGAAGAGCGTAAAAACGAGATTGAGCTTTTAAATAATGAAATTTCAGAGCTTAATAAAAAGGAGAAAGCCGAAGAAACATCTAAAGTTTTAGAGGCGGTAGAGCAGATGGAAAATATGACAGAAGAAAAATTACAAGAGCAGGAACTAAAAGATTACGGTGCTGTTATTATCGGTAAAACTGTTATATCTTCGGCTGAATACTCTGCCCGCATTGATACAGAGGATGATGAAATAGCAAATGCCGCAAAGTCTGAAATTTTCGAGCGTACAGAGCTTCTTAAGGCTGAGATTTTTGATATAATCTGTTCTGATTATTCACTTGCCTCTAAAAAACAACAGATGGAAAGGGAATACCGTTCGGCAATAAACGATTTTGACCGAATACTCAGAAGAATATAATGAAAAAGTGTTATATAGTAGCCGCGGGTGAAATTTCGCTACTGCCCCATAACTTAGGTGCAGAAGATTTTTTAATAGCGGCAGACGGCGGACTTGAAGTACTTATAAAAAACAATATAAAGCCAGATTTAATACTTGGCGATTTTGATTCCTTGGGGTATAAGCCTGAGGGTGCAGATGTTTTAGAGTTGCCAATAGAAAAGGACGATACCGATACACTTGCCGCAATAAAGTATGCGATAGAAAATGGTGCTGAGCATATATTTATATATGGCGGTACCGGTGGCAGAACTGACCATACTATAGCTAATTTACAGGCATTAAGTTATATAGCTAAAAATAATGTAGAGGGCTTCCTCGTTTCCGAAAAGGAAATTTTTACCGTTATAAAAAATAAAAGTATTACCTTTTCTAAGAGGGCTAGCGGTAATGTTTCGGTTTTTTCGCTTAGCGAACAATCGAAAGGTGTAAATATCAAAGGGCTTTATTATGAGCTTTCTGATGCGGTGCTCGAAAACAGTTATCCTTTAGGGGTTAGTAATTCCTTTAAAGGTGAAGAGGCTTGCGTGTCTGTTGAAGAAGGCTCACTTTTAATTGTTTTTTCTACCTCACTCGATAATATATTGTAAAAGGAAATTTTTATATTTATGAAAAAAGGCGTAAAGGCAATAGCACTGATTTTAGGTGCGATATTTTTAATCTCTGCAGGATTTATAATTGCAAATCTGACCCCCGAAAAGAAGGATTTTGACGATTATAAAAACGACCCTGCCGAAAGTTCAAAACCCTCCCTTATATCAAAGGTTGAATATCCGATAAACAAAATAGATTTTCCAAAACTAAAGTCGGAAAACGAAGATATAATCGGTTGGATTGAAATACCCGATACAGTAATTGATTATCCCATTCTTTATAGCGATACCGATAAAGACGGTAAGGACTACTATATAGACAGGGATATGTATAAAAAGAAAAAAACCGCAGGTTCGATTTTTGTGCAGACGGTTAATTTCTCAAACTTTTCAGACCGCAACACTGTAATTTACGGTCACAATATGTTGAACGGCACGATGTTCGGTACATTAAAGAAATACCGTGACCGCAAATATTTTGACGAACATGATGAGATTAGAGTTTATATTCCGGGACGAATGTTAACCTATAAGGTCTATTCGGCATTTGTTTATACCGATAAGCATCTTTTCAGTGACTTTGATTTTGGCAATGATAAGGGGTATCAGGAATTTATAGATATGACCTATAACCCCAAATCAAGCGTTAAGCATATAAATAAAGATGTAAAGGTTACAGCAGAGGACAGAATAATAACACTCAGTACCTGTACTGCTAAAGATGAAGAAAGATATCTTGTGGTAGCAGTTTTACAGGATGAGGTATATACACAGTAAAAAAACGCCTAAAGGGTAATTACCTTTTAGGCGTTTTTGTTATATTATTCGGTTAAAAATGTTTTTCTATACAGGCGGTGATTACGGTTATATCGTCGCGGTGTTGGTCTTGCCGTAAACGCTCGGCTCGGTTGCAAATACGCTCTGCAAGGGATGATGCGCTTATATCCTTTGCAGTTTCAAGCTCTGTTCTAATCCAATCAGTGCCGTCACTTACAGCGCCGTCCGAGAGCATTACGAGAACATCGCCGTTTTTAACCCGTATTTTTGCATAATCAAAACCTATGTCCCGTAAAATTCCTGCGGGCAGGGATTTGCTTTCGGCTTTGCCTACTCTTCCACTTCGTCGGATAAGTGTGGGGGCTGCCCCTGCTTTGTATAATTCTACTGCCCCTGTAAAAAGGTCAATGCTTATTATATCAAGGGTGGCTAAGGATTCGTCGGTGGACTTAAAAAGCATAGAGGAATTAAGTATTTTAAGTGAGCAGTCGTAACCGAAGCCCGCCTTTAATAGCCGCATCATAAGACCTGACGCCATTGCGCCGTCAACTGCGGCTCTGCCGCCCGTACCCATACCGTCACTAAGAATTATTATAAAATGACCTCTGCCGTCGTTGAAAGAATTGTAGGCGTCGCCGCACATTGAAGAGCCCTCTGCACAAATCTGACAGACCCCTAAATCTACATCAAAAACGGCTCTCTCAAAAAGTCTTACAACATAAAAATTCCCAACCTCGCTTACAATCGGAACATCAAAATCGCGCTCGCATATAACCGATAATAGCTTCATAATCTGCATTTTGTTGATTTTGGTATCATCCTTTTTTTCGATTTTAAATTCAAGGCTTGTCCTACCGAATTTATCGGTTATAGCAGAAGACTCGCTTGCAATTAAATTCAAGTTTTTAAGCGCCGAAGTGGCGGTGGCGGCAAGATTTGCATCGAATTTTTGGTCTAGTTTAAAGTCGGCGGCTAAATCGCTTAGCATTTTGGAAATGCCTTCGAATTGGTCGGTTACTACACCTCGCACCTCTTCTATTCGTCGCTCTGCCGCTATTTTAGAGGCATAATTAGAGTAATGCTTTGTAACAGAGCTTCCGATTTTGTTAAGGCGGTGGCAACGCTCTTTAAATTCGGTGTTTGTAAAGCTTTCGGGTGAGGTTTCGCCCGTTTTTACAGCCTTGGTCATTTCGAAAATGGCATCTACAGTGCTATCCCGTCGCTTTTCCCAACAGTGAACCCGAAGATTGCAGCCCTTACAGGTTTCATTTTCAACCTTGGTGATTAGGGTGTTGTAGTCGGGGGTGTTTATTTTAGAAAGTTCACGGGATACCTGTTCTACCGTTTGGCTTACATCAAGTAATGCACTAGATGCAGTATTAAGTCTTAAAATAATAGAATTTTTAAGCGGTTTGTTGTTTAAAAACTTTGGCCCTGCTGAAAAAAGTCTTGCTATATAAATGTTGGCGCTTTTTGGCAAGCTTAAAAAGATAGCGCCGCCTAGAGCCGCCTCAATGATTAGTGAAATTCCGCTTATATTGAAGCCTATAG
The DNA here is from genome assembly GCA_964465535.1 of uncultured Ruminococcus sp. Classification (GTDB taxonomy): domain Bacteria; phylum Bacillota; class Clostridia; order Oscillospirales; family Acutalibacteraceae; genus UBA737. The sequence continues at coordinate 50,415 of CAYXID010000001.1, read as the reverse complement.
CACTAACGCCTATAAAACAGGAAAAGATAATCGATAGCACCTGTGCGTATTTTCCAAAGGACGAAAAGACACCTGCTATTAGTCCGCCTATTGCATAGCAAAGGGTAAATTCGTTATAGTTTCCGCAGAGCAAAAAAGAAAATGCAACGGCAATACCGCTTACCGACCCTCCTAAAATCTTGCCGAATTTCGCCGATACCAAGATAAGAATAACGCTCAGTATGTGGGATAGCATAATGCCGCCGCGGCCGACATCTGCAAACCCCATAAGCAAAATGCAAATAACTGTTATAAAGGATACTAGCTCTTCGTGATTTAGTCCTGCTTTGTAGTCGGCAAGGGCTCTGAATGCCTTTGCAATAAAAAATGTACCGCCTGCAGATATCAGGGCTTCGGAAATTTTAAGGGGCAAATCGTAGGTATCAGACCCCATACTTATAAGTGAAGTTATAATGTTTACTAAAAAAGATAAAGCACTTAAAAAAATCGGGTTTTGAATTATCTTTTTATATCCCGAAATCAGAAGCTTTATGGATATTACCGCAAAGATAGAGGCTATGTACCTGAAAGCACCGCCCTCAATAGCGGGCAGAAAATAACTTATAAAGCTGCCTATTGCCGCCGCCGCAGTGTAAACGGTTGGTGCCCCCGCTAAAAAAGAAATACCGAATGGGGTAAAGGTGTTCAAAATTACCGCGCGAGATGCGATAAAGGTTAAAAGACTAACGCCTATATGAGAAATAACCGCAAAACTTATTTCATTTCCCCGTATACTTTTTGAAAGATTATTGCCCTTTATAAATTCCTTCATTTTTTGTCACCGCCGTTTTTTATTCATTGTAATTATATCTCATAGAGCATAATTTTTTTGTCAAACACCGAGGCAGTTAAATCTTTCTTTTTGTAATATGCGGTATTTTTTTGTTATTTTAGATGAAAAAAGATAAACAGTAGAGGGCGGTGCCCTGAATATATATGGGTTTTGTAGGGGCAATTCACGAATTGCCCGTAAAAATGCGGTTGATTCGTGAATCAACCCTACAAAAAATTAATTAATATACATCGTAGAGTGTAAAAAAGGCACTGTCAAAAAAGACAGTGCCTTAAAAATTTGTTAATCTTCTAAAGTAACTTCGATTTTTCCGTTTTCTTTTTCAAACTCTGCAACCCTCTTTTTGAGAAATTGCTCAATTTCTTTGTTTGCTGAGCGTCCTTCGGATTCAGCAATGTAGCGGAATTTTTTAAAAATCAGGCGGTCAACTCGTAAAGTATAGCGTAAAAGTTTTTCATCCATAATAAAATCCTCCACACAAATTTAACATTATTATGACTAAATTATAGTGGAAATATTGCGTCAAAACGAAAATGGTGGTATTATAGTGTAAAAGTGACGCATTAATTCAAAGGAGGAAGTTGTATGAAAATAGCAATAATAGGTTCAAGAGGTTTAAAAGAAATAGATTTAGAAAAGTATATTCCTGATAATGTCAGCGAAATTGTTTCGGGAGGTGCCAAGGGAGTTGATACAATGGCTAAAAATTTTGCTAACTCAAAGGGAATAAAACTAACTGAATTTTTACCAGAATATGAAAAATACGGTAGAGCGGCACCTCTTAAACGCAATTTAGAAATAATTGATTATGCCGATGAGGTCATTGCTTTTTGGGATGGTAAGTCACGCGGCACAAAATTCGTAATTGATAATTCTATAAAGAAAAACAAAAAAATCAAAGTACATATTATTTAACTTTAACATCACACACAGTCAAATCTTTCTCATTTACCCTAAACGAAATTTCAAATTCTGCAAATTCAAAGCCGTATACACGCTCGGGGTCGTTTTGATATGAGGGTCTTGGGTCTGATGCTAAAACCGAGCAGAGAGTTTTTATTTTGTTATGGGGGATTTTGGCCTTTAATTCTTCAGGGAAGCTTACTGACAGCGTTCTGTCATCTGTTTTCTCGGCAAAACCGCCTGATGCGTTTTCAATACTGTCGGCAAAGGGAAGATAGGGCTTTATATCGTAAATGGGGGTGTTATCCATAAGGTCAGCTCCCCTTACAAAGAGTACAGGGCCCTCATTTTTAGTAAATTCTATTCTTTCAAGCTTTACAGCCGATAGACCTATTGGATTTGGTCTAAAGGGTGAGCGTGTTGCAAAAACACCCATTCGCTTATTCCCGCCTAGCATTGGGGGACGCACTGTTGGTGACCAACTATCACGCTCGGCCTCAGAAAACTTCCATAAAAGCCATATATGTGAAAAATCCTCAAGGCCTCGTAGAGCCTCTGCGTTTTGGTATTCCTTTTCGAAAACTATTTTTCCCTCTATCTCGTCTATAAGTCCGCTTTGGCGGGGAAGACCGAATTTTGTTTTGAAATCGGTTTTAATATGTGCGATTATCTTCATAAAATTATCCCTCTGATTTTATATCATATACACACATATTATATTTACTAAATTTTAAAAAAGCAAGTTTAATTTGGGGCTACTATACTGTTGTATTCTCTAGCTATTGTGTCCCATGTTACAGGGCCGACAGCACCCGTTTCGCGAAGCCCGAAAAGACGCTGAAATGTGAAAACCGCATCTCTCGTTTGGGTGCCAAAATATCCTGTTACAGGGATTTCGGGAATTTCAGGGTAAACAGAGCCTATTCGGGACAGATAGGTTTGAAGGTCCCGTACAGCTTCATTTTGCATACCCTCGGTTAAGAAATATCCGGGGTAAAGCTTTGCATTTGGGTCTGAATATCCGCTCGGAAGTGAATTTACGGTGTCTATATAAAGTTTATCTATTATCCGCCACGTGTCTTCCTCTACAATGCCTGTAACAGGCAGACCGTAATACTGCTGAAAGCTTCTTACAGATGCAGTGGTGGTAGGTCCAAAATATGCATCAAGAGGAGGCGGGGTGAAAAATGGGTTAAAATATGCGATTATGTTAAGATAATACTGCAGAGTTTTAACATCAATTCCGCTCATACCTTCGCTAAGTACTGTAGAATAGGGAAGGGTTGCTTCCTCTAAAGTAATTCCCTCCGATACAAGCTCGGTAAGACCTTTCACTCCTACATAATAGCGTTTTATCTGATACCAAGTAGCCTTATCGACAATACCCGTTACTCCAAGAGCGAAAATCTCCTGAAATTTTCTAACAGCCGCTTCGGTATCCGTACCGAAAATTCCGTTTTCGGATGCGATTTTAGGGATTGCGGGATAGTTATCTGCAATTCTGTTTAACTGATTTTGTATTATCTTTACATCGTTTGAGGCAGTACCTATTCTAAGCGGTATACCGGGATAGGACTCTTCTACATCCTCAATGGGCGCGTCCTCTACTATTCTGATATCGTCTCCGTAATAGTTTTGCAGTATTTCAAAAGGGGTAAGACCACTCTCTGCCAAGGTTACAGAGCCCCATTGGGACAGTCCCTCACAGCGTGAGGTGGTGCCGTTGCAAAACTGAGTGAAATAGGGCTGAATATCACCGAATTTTACTACATAATCGTTAAATATTTCATCTACTATGTATCCGATATTTTCGAAAACCTCCCTGTTTTTTACAAATGCTTGGTCAAACTGAGTAGAATTTGTTATATCAAAATCATAGCCTCGGCTTCGGTACCACTCGGTATAAATGCGGTTTAAAGCAAAGGTTATTATAGCGTATATGTTGGCTCTAAGGGCGTCTTCAGGCCAAGTGGGATAAATTTCACTTGAGGCAACATTTTTTATATAGTCAACAAAGGGAACGGTTACATTTTCAGCTTGACTGTCGGGCGAGCCTAAATGCACCGTTATATTTGTAGGAATAACGGGTAAAACGGCTTCGGGCATATTATCACCTCTTAAAGATTATAGTTTTCATTTTGGTCGTTAATAATGGTGTTTTGATTGTTTGATACAGACCGCAAAATCATATCAACATTCTGAAGTGAGGTAACACCTCTGAAGATTGGAAGATTTAAGTTTATTTCGTCTACATATCCGTCGGCTTCTACTAATACATTATAACTTGTGTACACAGCTTCGGTTGACCCTGCGCTTTGGGATAACTCACGGCTGGGGGCTGGCAGTGAAAATACTTTTGTCTGACCGCTTTCGTTTGTTATGTCGGTATCTATCACCGTCATATCTTCTACACTGCCTGTAAAAATTTTAACCGTCGCTCTCGGCAGAGGGTAAAAGCCTTTTAGTGTAGTAACGCTTACTAAAAGATGCCCTGTGTCATCGTAATTGCCGTCATTTTGTTCGGCTGTATCGGGCAGAGTTCTGGAATTGTATGTTCGCAGCATTTCGGCTTTGTAGCGCTCTATAAGTTCCTTATCCATAAAAAACCTCTTTTCCAAAAATTTATGCAAAAACATAGCATTTGCCTAATTAAAGTATATGTTTTTACGCTAAAAAGGTTACTTTATAGAAATTGTTTACTAATTTAAAATTAAATGGTATAATGTATTTAATAATTAAATAATAGCGAGTGATAAGTATTATGGAAAAAATTAAATTTGTAAAACTAAACGATAAAGCAATTGTTCCAAGCTACGGAACACCCTTTTCTGCAGGGGCAGACCTTTATGCTCTTTTAGGTGAGGAAAGAATAGAAATAAAATCAGGAGAAACTAAACTTATCCATACAGGAATAGCACTTCAAATTCCTGACGGTTTGGTAGGTCTTATATATGCGAGAAGCGGAATTGCTACAAAAAGGGGACTTGCCCCCGCCAATAAAGTTGGGGTTATTGACAGTGACTACAGGGGCGAAATTATGGTATCCCTACATAATCATTCTGATAAACCTCAGTTTATTGAAGAGGGTGAGCGTATAGCTCAAATCGTATTTACCCCTTATGTTGCGGCGCAGTTTCTTGAGTGTGACACCCTTGACGACACCGACAGAGGTGCAGGCGGCTTCGGCTCAACAGGAAAGGTATAAACATAAAAAATCCGTTATCTTTTTTAGATAACGGATTTTTTGTTGGCTTTTAAATTTATTTTTTAGTTGGAACTGCAAAGCGCTCTTGTGCCCCTAAATGTTTTTGACACTCGATAAGACCTTCTTCCATAAGCGCTTTTGTTCGGTTATAGGATTTTTCAGATTTTGTGGCCGCAGCGCCTGTAAGACCGAACTTATTAGCACCGTCTTTGGCGTTTTCAAGGGGATACATTTGATATTGATACTGTGCGCCGCCCTTATATTTATCAACCCAAATAGGAACTAAATCAACAGAGGATAAAACGGTTGTGCCGTCGCTGTATTTATCAAAGGTATAGTAGAATAAAACGCCATCCTCTGTATGACCTGACGGGCAGCTATCCATAAGCTCCTGACGCTGATTTGAAACCGCGTTTCCTGTAGAATAGATGCAAACGGTTGAGTTCTGACTATCCTCTGAATGAATAACCTCCATTGGTTGCAGTACATGAGGGTGACCGCCAACTATTACATCAACACCGAGGTTACAAAGCTTTTGAGCAATCGTTTTTTGCCAAGTGTTAGGACTTAGCTGATATTCGTTGCCCCAATGCATATAGAATACTATTGCATCAGCCCCGTCGTTTTTCATAGCATTGATAACATTTTCGGCTTCGGTGTAGAAATTACCTATTTTATCATAAGAAAAGGTATTTATAAGGTTGTTTGCCTCTGCCGCCATAATTCTGCCGTTTAAAGCTTTCCTGCCTGCAGTAGAACAGGATGTTTCGTATGTGTAATTTACAATGCCGAGCTTGACTCCGTTTACATTCTTTACAATATAGGCGGGGTCATCAGGCGTCTGCTTTGTGCCTGTAAAGGCGATACCCTTATTCTTTAAAACCTCGGCAGTACGCTTTAATCCGAAAAGACCTGTATCATAACTGTGGTTGTTAGAGGTTAAAACAAGGTTTAAACCTGCTTCCTTTATAGTATCGGCAAGACTGTCGGGTGAATTAAACACAGGATATCCCGAAAATTTGCCCGATTCAGTACCTCCAAAAGTTACTTCAAGATTTATAACCGATAAATCGGCAGCCTTAAAATATTTTTTAGTGCTTTTAAAGAAGCTGCTGAAATCGTAGTTGCCGTCTTCGGTTTTAGCACCGTCTAAAACGGTACTGTGAATTAGTATATCACCTGTATTTACAACCGTTGCAGAGCCTACTATATAGGGCTCTTTAGGCTTAGCTTCTGAGCTTACATTTGAAGATGTAGGATTATTGCTATTTATATCGCTATTTGTGTTTGGACTGTTAATGCTTTTTAAAATAGCCGATATAGAAAATGCGAGTACCGCAACGGCAACCGCTATTGCTACTGCACAGACACTCAAAAATATATTTCTTCGGCGGATAGCCTCTTGTCTTTTTGTTCTTCTTTGTGCCATTTTGACCTCCTGTTAAAAAAGTCTGCAAAGCAGAATTGGTAGAAAAATTGCAGGCACCGCATTCATAACCTTTATTTTAGTAAGCTTTAGCATATTAAGTGCTATCGCTATTATTAAAAGGGAGCCTATAACCGACATATTCGATATAATAACATCGGTTAAAACGGGCTGAATAAATGTTGCAAGTAAGGTTAAAACACCCTCTATAAAAAGCACCGCTACAGAGGATAGCATAACCCCTATACCAAGACTTGAGGTTAAAGCTATTGCGGCAACACAGTCGATAAGTCCCTTTGAGTAAAGAACGGTATTGTCATTCAGTATTCCTGAATTTATAGAGCCTACCACCGTCATAGCACCAACACAGAAAAGCAGGGTTGCCGCTACAAAACCGTCTGCAATTTTAAGCTCTGTTGTACCCTTTGAGATACATTTTTCAATTTTTAGAGCAAGGCGGTTTACAAGAGCGTCAAGGTCAATAAGCTCACCTAGCAGTGCGCCCACCGCCATAGAAATTATTATTACAAGTATTTCGGCTTTTTCGTCAATAATACCTGTTACTCCGATAAAGATTACGCATAGCGCCATTGCCTGCATAAGAATATCCTTGAGCCGCTCAGGTATACCTTTTTTAAATATTAACCCTAAACCGCTGCCGAGAATAACAAGTAAAAAATTAACAAAAGCGCCGCTTAAAAATATTCTTTCAAGCATAAAAGCACCTCTTTTAAAATATACACCAAAATTCTACGAAAAGCAACAAAAAACTCCCGAAAGAAAAACTCTTTCGGGAGAAAATTTTAAGTCTTTGCCATCTTCATAACAATACTATGCGGCAAAATTTTTGCAACCAAGCGGTAGAATTTATAAAAAATGCGGTTTGTATAAACTGCGCGGCGGCGAGAGGACGCCAAAAGTGCACCCTTTGCCATTTTGTAAGGAGATACTCTCGGTAATGTGTCAAAGGTGTGGCTAGTGCCCGGCTTAATGTCGGCAACTGATAAAAATTCTGTTTCCATAGGTCCGGGACAAGCGGCCAGAACATTGATTTTTCTAGATTTCAGTTCAAAGCGCAGCGCCCTCGAAAAGCTCATAACATACGCCTTTGTAGAGGAGTAAACCGCCATTCTGGCATTTGGAGCAAAAGAGGCTATTGAGCAAGTGTTTATTATTTCTCCGCCCTCATTCATAAAGGGGAGGGATGCAGAAGTCATAACTGTCAACGCTTCGCAGTTAAGGCGTATCATACCTTTGTTATCAGAGTTATAAAGTGTGTCAAAATCGCCAAGCTTTCCGTAGCCTGCATTATTTATTAAAAGCTTAATATCGGCGTTTTCTGACTTTAAAAGCTCGGTATATTTTAAAATACTGTTATCATCGGTTATATCAAGGGGAAGAACCCTGATTTTTTCGCCAAGGTCTGCCTTTAAATTTAAAAGCTTATCCTCTCTTCTTGCTATAACCCAAATTTCGTCAAGGTCTAGTCGGGTTTTATTTATAAGTCTTGCAAACTCGCAGCCTATTCCCGAAGAAGCACCCGTAATTACCGCTATTTTCATCTGAAGTCACCCCGTTTGAGTTTGTATTAACTATATTATAATAAATTTCCGAATAATGCAAGTGTGTACAATTTTTTAGAGCAGTTGCAGTATTGACTTTTTGCCTTAGAGATAGTATTATATATAGGATAAAAATTTAGATTTTTTGTAGAACTTTTATCTAAAAGGTGGGCTTTTTGTGATAGAAAAAAATATTATTCTACTTAACAGTCTTGATAGTGTCAGAAAGTTCGTGTCTATAGCTATGGAACGGGATTATGATGTTGATTTGTGCAGCGGAAAATATATTGTAAACGGAAAATCTATAATGGGCGTTTTCAGTCTTGACCTTACAAAGCCTATAAAAATGATAGCCCACTGCGAGAGTGACGATGACTTTTTTGAAAAAATCGAGCAGTTTATAGTTAAAGGCGATGAGTAATTTACAGTCGGCGGCTGTCTTTTAAAGACAGCCTGTTTTATTGTGAATACAACAAGGTTCCGGGCACCCGCCCGCAATTTTAATTGCGTTTAGCGGGTCGGGTTCTTATTATTTTAAAGGAAATTGATATTGATGGATTTTTTAGGTTTAAGAAGACAGATAATTGAAAAAGAATACGGAAAAATGAACGACCGTCAGTTTGAAGCGGTTGTAACTATAAACGGTCCGCTTTTGGTTTTGGCGGGTGCGGGTAGCGGAAAGACTACTGTACTAGTAAACCGAATTGCAAATATTGTAAAATTCGGCAACGCTTATAACAGCAGCGAAGTCGGATTTTATACTGATGAGGATTTAAAGCTTGGTATAGATTATCTTGAGGGCAGAAGAGAGGATTTGCCTACTTCGGCATTTTCTGTAGATGCGCCTCGTCCTTGGGAAATTTTAGCGATAACCTTTACAAATAAGGCGGCGGCAGAGCTCAAAGAGCGAATAAATACAAAGCTTGGCAGTGACGGCGGTGAGGAAGTAGTTGCAGGCACGTTTCACTCGGTATGCGGCAGAATTTTGCGCAGATTTGGTGACCAAATTGGGTTTACTTCGCACTTTACGATTTACGATACAGATGACCAACGCCGCTTAATGAAGGAGATAATGAAGTCTTCTAATGTAGACGAAAAGCTTATCCCCTTAAAGAGCGTTTTAGGGGAGATTTCTCGCGCAAAGGATGAGCTTATAACCCCCGAAGAGTATGAAATTTCGGCAGGCTCAGATTTGCGTAAAAAAACCGTTGCAGGTCTTTATAAAATCTATCAAAGGCGATTAAAGGACGCCGATGCTATGGATTTTGATGATATGATTGTAAAAACGGTAGAGCTTTTCGACAGTTGTCCCGATGTACTAGCCTTTTATAATAACCGCTTTAAGTATGTAATGGTGGACGAGTATCAGGATACAAACCACGCTCAATTTGTGCTTGTAAGTATGCTTGCAGGGGGTAGGGGTAATTTGTGCGTTGTTGGAGACGACGACCAAAGTATTTACCGTTTCAGAGGAGCAACAATCGAGAACATACTTAATTTTGAGTCTCAGTTTAAGGGAGCTAAAACTATAAGGCTTGAACAAAATTACCGTTCAACCTCTACTATTCTTGAAGCCGCTAATGCCGTTATTAAAAACAACCTCGGCCGTAAGGGTAAAAACCTTTGGACAGATGGGGAAAAGGGCGAAAAAATTACAGTTTATACAGCATTAGACGAGCGCGCAGAGGCAAAATATATAACCGATGCAATACTCGAAAGTGTTCGAAACGGCAACAAGTTTTCAGACCACGCGGTGCTTTACAGAATGAACGCACAGTCGGCATCAATAGAAGGTGTGTTTGCTCGAAGCGGTGTATCATATAAGGTTATAGGCGGCTTCAGGTTCTTTGAGCGAAAAGAAGTAAGAGATATGCTAGCCTATCTTAATCTTATAAACAACCACAGCGATAATGTGCGCCTTAGAAGAATTATAAACGAGCCAAAAAGGGGAATAGGTGATACCACCGTAAATAATGCTCAAAGCATTGCGGACAGTCTGTCCATTCCGCTTTTTGAGGTTTTCGCCCGTGCTGACGAATTTGCCGCAATTTCACGAGCCTCAGCTAAGCTCAAAGAATTTTGCGCGATGATTAATGACCTTACAGATATGTTAGAGGAAGCAGAAATCAGCGAAGTTTATGAAGAAATGCTTATTAGAACAGGCTATAAATCAGCCTTAGTAGCGGCGGGCAAGGAAGAGGCAGACAGGGTAGAAAATATTGAAGAGTTAGGTACTGTTATAAAACAGTATGAACTTGAAAATGACGAGCCGAGTTTGTCTTCATTCCTCGAAGAAATCGCCCTTGTGAGTGATACCGATTCTCTTGATGAGAGCGACGACAAGGTCGTTCTTATGACCATACATTCGGCTAAAGGTCTCGAATTCAAAAATGTTTATCTAATCGGTATGGAGGAGGGCGTTTTCCCCGGTAATCAGTCTATTTACGGGGGAGAAAGCGAAATTGAGGAGGAAAGGCGGCTAGCCTATGTTGCGATAACAAGAGCTAAGAAAAATCTTGTTATTACAAACGCCTCAACCCGTATGCTTTACGGCTCAACAAACAGAAATTTACCCTCAAGATTTTTAAGGGAAATACCCGAAAGTCTTTGTGATATATCCACTGCGGTTTCGGGATATTCCGCCGCCTTCTCCTTTGGCGATACATATTCTCAAAGGAATTCTTACTTTTCGGGAGGCTTTGGATACACCTCACAAAATAGGAGCGGCGGTTCTTATTTAAAGGGCTCTTATTCTGCTGAAGAAAAGCCGAAATCAAGTGGGGCGAGCCTCAAAGCAGGGCAGACTGTAGAGCACAAAACCTTTGGCAGAGGTCTTGTTGTGTCGGTAACGCCTATGGGTGCTGATTCTATGTTAGAGATTGCTTTTGATAATGTCGGCACTAAAAAACTGATGGCAGCGTATGCAAAATTAAAAATAATTTAATATTTTTAGAATTGAATTTTTACAGTTTATAGGTATAATTAAAAGTAGATATTATTTTTATTAAGGAGGGATTACTTTGCAGGCGAATTCTACTGTTGTAAAGAAAACCGCTAGAGCGGCACTTAAAGACAATTTCGTAAAGGCAATATTCTTTTGTCTTACAGTAGTATTTTCTATGCTAGCGGTTTATATTATTGAAGCCTTGCTTTGCATTGTTTTTCCCGATGCCGTAGCAGGCGTTATAGTTGCGCTTTTATTAGTGTTTTTAATAGCTCCTTTAATGCTCGGTATGCTGAGAGCTTTTTGGCGAATAATGTGGAATTCGGACGATACGGTAGAAGTGGTGTTCTACTATTTTTCATCACGCGAAGAATATGAAAGGTCACTAAGGCTTATTTTCGGAATAGTTTTTAGAACCCTTTGGATTGGCTTTTTACTCTTTTTGCCCTCATTATTTACGGACGCACTTTCGTCTGTCAGGGTTTATGAGTTTTTCGGTATGTCGGCGCCGTCCTTTGCTTCTAATCTTTGGGTGCTTTCGGCGTTTTTAAAAATTGCTGCCCTTATAGTGCTCTATATAATTATGCTTAAATACTATTTGGCGCCCTTCTTATTTGTGGCAGACGGTGAGATGGATGCCGCCGAAGCAATTCATAAGTCAACACTGCTTTCAAGGGCAACTGCTATTGACTTTTTGCTTTTAACATTTAGCTTTTTCGGTTGGTTTTTAATTTCCTTTACCGTTATACCCGTTATATTTACAATACCGTATTTTATTATGTCTTATATAGTACATTCAAGATTTGCAGTAGCAAATTATAATAAGGTAGCTAAGCAGTTTAGTAGCAGAGAAGATGATTTTCAGTTCTCTGCAGAAAGTATTGAGCTTTAGCTTGAGGAGTAGTTATGAAGGGTAATGCTTTTTTTAAATGTTTTTACATTTTAGCTGTCGTAATACTGCTTTTAAATGTGATAGCATCTCTTGTGGACGAATTCGGATTTTCGCCCGAAGAATTACCAATGGGTACTTTAAGCGGGGAATTTCTATCTCCCTCGGGTGATAGAAAAATATCGGTTTACCGAGTGGAGAACTGCCTCGGTGTTGCGGTAAGGGCTGAATATATATCTTTAAAAGACCAAAACGAGCATAAAAACATATATTGGCAGACCGATACCGATGTTATAATGGTTAATTGGCTTAATAACCGTTCGGTTAATATTAATGGCGTAACCCTTAATGTTGAGGGTGAGTATGTCTATGATTCGAGGCGTGCTTCCTCCATTTTCCGTGAAGGCTCTCTTGAGGGAATAGCGGGTGATGCGCTAATCAATGAATAGTATAGTTATGAAAAAGAATGATATAGTTGACCTTGTTATTGAGGATATGTCTGCAGAGGGAAGCGGAATAGGTAAGGTAGATAATATGGCGGTTTTCGTCCCCCTTACCGCTGTAGGCGATAAACTCAAGGTACGAATTGTTAAGGTAAAAACTAAATATGCTTACGGTATAATTGAGGAAATTATATCTATGTCGCCTGACAGAATAGGTGTTGACTGTCAGGCTTTTTCTCGTTGCGGAGGCTGTGTTTACAGACATATATCGTATGAAAGCGAATGTAAAATAAAATATAACAGGGTTTATAATGCGATAAAGCGAATCGGCAAGGTAGATATGCTGCCAAAGCCCATAATCTCAGCGATAAATACTGACAGATACCGCAATAAAGCACAGTATCCGATAAACGAAAACGGCGATACGGGATTTTTTGCAACCCACTCTCACCGCATAATTCCTTGTAGCGACTGCCTTTTACAGCCGAGCGAATTTTCCGCCGCTTCAAAGGTACTAAAAAAATGGATAAATGAAAACGGAATATCTGTCTATAACGAGCAGACCAAAAGCGGAACGGTTCGGCATTTTTATCTCAGAAAAGGCTTTAAAACAGGTGAGATTATGGCGGTTTTGGTCATAAATAAATCCTCTGTTAAGGCGGAAAGAAAACTTGTTGAAGCGTTAAAGCAGGTACTTGGAGATAACCTTAAAAGCGTTTACCTTAATATAAATAAAAAGGATACAAATGTTATTTTGGGGGACGAGTGTCGCCTTATATACGGAAAAGAGTATATAACCGATATTCTTTGCGGTGTATCCTTTAAAATATCGCCGCTGTCTTTCTATCAGGTTAATCGCGATATGGCAGAACGGCTCTATGAAAAGGCAGCAGAGTATGCAAAGCCTGAGGGTAAAAAGATATTAGACCTTTATTGCGGAGCAGGTACAATAGGTCTTTCAATGGCAAAGAGGGCTGAGTCTGTAATCGGTGTTGAAATAGTGCCCGAGGCTATAGAGGATGCAAAACAAAATGCAAAAGACAACGAAATAAAAAATGCGCGGTTTATTTGTGCGGACGCCGCCGAGGCGGCTAGTAAACTTTCAAAAGAGGGAATAAAGCCCGATATATGCATATTAGACCCACCGAGAAAGGGTTGTGATGCACAACTTTTAGCCACCGTTGCGAAAGACTTTTCACCCGAGCGAATAGTATATGTTTCCTGTGATCCCGCAACTTTAGCCCGAGATATCGAAATTTTAAAGGCATATAATTATGAGCTTTTAGAATATACTCCTGTAGATTTGTTCCCGAGAACTTCGCATGTTGAAACGGTAGCATTATTAAGTCGGCAAAAGGTGTAACAAATGACAAAAAAATTATTTTTACAAGCTATAACTAAATTTTTATTGGGTATAGTTTTGGTAGCACTTTTGATTTTTGTTCCCGCCGGAACATTATCTTTTAAAAACGGATGGTTATTTTTAGGTGTTTTATTTATACCGATGTTTTTTGCGGGAATTTTCTTGATGTTTAAAAATCCTGAGCTTTTAGAAAAGCGTCTTTATGCTAAAGAAAAGCAAAAGGAACAGGATACAGTTGTAAAACTTAGTGGACTTATGTTCTTTTCAGGCTTTATAGTAGCGGGACTTGATTTTCGTTTTGGATGGTATTCTCTGCCGAAGGGCGCTATAATAGCGGCGATGATAGTTTTTCTTGTTGCATATATTCTTTATGCCGAGGTTCTTCGCGAGAATACATATCTTAGCCGAACTGTCAAGGTGGAAGAAAATCAAAAGGTTATTGATACAGGGCTTTACGGAATTGTACGCCACCCAATGTATACCGCAACGCTACTTTTGTTTTTATCTATGCCTATTGTTTTGGGTTCAATATATTCTTTTTTGATTTTCCTCGCCTATCCTTTTATAATAGTTAAGAGAATAAAAAACGAGGAAAAGCTGCTCGAAAAAGAGCTTAACGGATACTGTGAATATAAGCAGAAGGTGAGATACCGCTTAATACCATTTATCTGGTGATATAAAAAACAGCAAAAAGTAACCGAAGATGCTTTTAAGCACTTTAGAGTTGTAGAGTAACCCTATGATGATATATTAAAAACGGTATGAGAAAATTTTCTCATACCGTTTTTATCATTTAGTAAACGCTTTTACTCCATATATTTCACCGATAACCACATTGTCCGAATTTTCGAAAGTGATTCTACTTGTTGTACAACCCGTAATCTCGTATGTGCCAGGTGTGAAATATTGTCCGCTTGTTCCTAAACTGTGCTTGTAATATCTTCCTACAATACCACCAGAATATGCTTTGTTAAAGATTCCTGCGGAGTTGTTTATAATTTTAACATCTTTAACAGAACAATTTAAAATTTTATATGTTCCTTCGCCAACTATACCGCCCGCGCAAATATCCTTTCCTGTTACCGCACTATTAGGAGTTGTTTCTATTTTTATTGTTGATGTTCCAGAACCGTTGAATGAGCACTTATTTATGCTAACTAAATCGTAGTTGAATGGACCTATATCAACTCCGAGAATTCCACCGGCATAACTATCATTCTCAGCAGACTTTGAAACAATATTCAAACGATTTCCTGTAACTTTACAATTATATATTTCGCCAGTATGCTCCAAACGACCCAAAATTCCACCAACTGATGTTCCAAAAGATTTATTATCTTTTGAAGTTGTTTTATATGCAACGATATTCGCATTTTTAAATGTTGCAGTTGAGTTTTTGACTTTGAAATTGTTGAATGTGCATCCAACAAGACCGCCAACTGCTAATTCTCCACCCTCAACAGCCTCAGCATATAAAACATTCATAACTGAAGAGTTGTTTGATGTGAAATTACAACTATTTACTTCGCAACCCAACATTCCTACATTTGCAGAACCATCGTTATCACAACCTGCAACAGAAAAACCTAATATGCCACCAACTGATAGAGCCGCATATGAAGTATATACTGAATCGCCTGTAGCCTTAATATAACTATTATTAAATGTTGAACTAGTATTGTTTATACTTAATTTTGTTCCATCTCCAACAACGCCTCCGACATGTGCTTGGAATGCTTTTGTTTCAACATTTGAATTATCAAGTTTTACAGAGCAATTTGATATTGTGCTACGATTTTCTGTAGTACCCTTAACTGTTCCGGCAAGACCGCCTACATATGAATTTAAATAATTATCATTATCTGCATTTGCTCTAATTTGAGAGTTTTTAAGGGTTATTTGACAATTGTTTATGACCGATTTTTCCATTCTTCCTGCCACAATGCCAACTAGTGCCGCCATTTTTTTATTTACAGATAAATTTGGTGCACCTATTATTGCATCTGATACATCGATAGTACAGGAATCAATTGTAGTATTATATGTGCTACCACATAGCACTCCCCAAAATGTATCATTTAATGATGAGTTAGTACCACTATATGTTATATCATCATTAATTTTTATTTTCAAATTTTTGATGGTTGCGCCTGAAACACTATTAAACAGACCAAAATCTCTATTAATATTATATGGATTGATTTGTGTTTCGTCTATATCAGATGACAATGTGATAGTTTTGTTATTTCCATTAAAAATACCTTTATAATAATGGTCTAAACTGCCTATACCCATAAAGAAATCTTTACCCATTCCGGTTTTGAATGTTATATTCATATCCTTGGTTAGTTTAAAATTAGCAGTTTCTAAATATGCAACAGTTGTCCCCATATTAGCTGTAGGATTTTCTATTGGCAAGTCTAACTCCATTATGTCTGCTCTCTTAAATGCATAATCAAATCCCGAATTGCCCTTATAAATATAATTGCTTTGAGCGCGACCATAAGCCAACAATCTGCTTAAAGCATAAATATCTTCTTCTGACGATAGTTCAATATATTCTGTATCGTCAGAGTCGTTGTTGTTTTGATTTTCGTTTGTATTATTGTTATTACCATTGTTATTACTATTGTTATTACTATTATTATTACTGTTATTATTGTTGCTATTATTGCTGCTCTGATTTCTATCAGTATTTGTAGATATTGTTTGGCCAGTAGAAGAATCAATGATATTACCGGATTCTTCATCTACAACAAGATTGTCATCATTAACTGCTTCACCTGTGTTGGAATCTATAATGTCACCGGTGTTTTCATCAACATAATACGGTTGGGAAGAGATGGTGTCGGTGCTTTGGGTCTTGGAACGGTTGCATCCTACAAAGGAAAGCAACATCAAAATTGCCAAAATAAACGATACGATTTTTTTCATTGTGAATCTCCTTTAAATAAAAAAAGTGTGTGCAATACGAAATTACACACACGAAAAATGCAGAACTTCGTTTTGCTACCACACAAAAACTTTCACAACCTAAAATCAGAAATGCGAAATAAGAAGTCCGCATTTTTACCGAAATAAAAATGCCACTTCCGATTTTAGGTGATATTTAGTTTTTGTGTGGTACTTTGATTGTACCACACTTTTTAAGCCATGTAAAGTTAATTTAAAAAGTTTTTATATTTACCAAATGGAATATACTTTTAAATAAAATCTAATATAAAAACCTAATTTCACCAAATCGGAATGGTTCATAGGTTTATTATTCCCCAATAAGTAAATAACTTTGAACTTTTTACAGTTACATTATAAAATTGTTTTTAATATCATTTAAATATAAAAAATCACATTAATACAAGTACACCTCTTAGGAGAAAACAGGTGAAGATGGCGCCATCTCTGTTCTTGAATAATACGGAGAAGAAAGAATCCTCTTGTTAAGGTTTCATTAGCGAAAGTCGTTTTATATGGTGATATAA
Organism: uncultured Ruminococcus sp.; assembly: GCA_964465535.1. Taxonomy (GTDB): domain Bacteria; phylum Bacillota; class Clostridia; order Oscillospirales; family Acutalibacteraceae; genus UBA737. Next base: position 33,369 of record CAYXID010000001.1, on the reverse strand, counting down.
AAACGGCAAAAACTGAGAAATCTCAATTTTTACCGTTTAGATATTTCATAATAGAAGCCTTATACTGACTCGGTGACATTTTCATAACCGTTTTAAAGCATTTTGAAAAATAATGCGGATTATCAAAGCATAATAAATCGGAAATTTGGGTCATATTAAGTTTACCCTCGCGGATAAGTTTTCTAGCTTCCTTAATTTTAATTTCATTATAGTATTTGATAATTCCGCCATCGCGGTATTTTGTAAAAATTTGTTTTACGGTGCTTTCGCTTTTGTCAAGATAATTCGCAATATCCTTAATTTTTATCTTCCCGTATATATGTTCTTTGAGATAATCTAAAATTTCTTTTACATCGTATGGAACATCAACATCGTCAATAAGGTAATTCTGTCTGTTTTTCTTTGCTATTACATCGGTGTTTCGCGATAACTTGATAAGGAAAACCTCAAGCAAATTTTTTGTCATCTGACTGCTTCCAAAGGGAGACGGGGAAACCTTTTTTAACTTTTGCAAAAGGGGATTATGCTCATCTTCAAGGCGATAACAGGATAATCCCTCTGAAAACAGCTCGGATAAAAGAGATTTTTCCTCTGAACTTAGTTTGAAAATTTTCCCCTCAAAGTGCTTCATTGCCCGACTTTTACATTCAAATGTGAGGATACTTACATTTGGGGCGGTGTCGCGGTTTCCCGAAAGATTATGAAATTCATTAGGCTTATGAAAAACAATCTCACCGCTTTTAAGGATGAACTGATTATCCTCTACGGTGCATATCATTTCGCCTTTATCAATGTACACCATTTCCCAAAAGTTATGTCTTTCGCCCTCATGATTAAAATTTTTGGATAATTCCATATAAAAAAGAGTGATAATCTTTTCGATATTAAAGACTTTTTCAAAACTAATCCGTGTAAAATTATCTTTCATAAAAGTTCTCCGTTGTCTGATTTTATAAATATTATAACCGATTTTGTATTCTATTGTAAAGAGGAAATTGTTATAATTAAAATAAAAATAAATAAGGAGGTCTTTATGTATACTGTTTTAGTAGTTACAGCCCATCCCGATGATATGGAGATAGCCTGTGCGGGTACACTGTTAAAGTGTAAAGAGCGCGGCGACAGGGTTGTTGTATGTCATTTATCAAGCGGCAATCAGGGCCACGAAATCATTATGCCCGATGAGCTTAAGGTAATGAGGGCAGCAGAGGCTCAAAGAAGCGGAGCACTTGGCGGCTTTGAAGTAATGTGGGGCGGCTTTGACGACCTTGAAATTTATGATAATAAGGAATCAAGGGATAAGGTTGTTCGCATTATCCGTAAGGTAGACCCTGATTTTATAATTACTCACGACCCTGACGATTATATGCCCGACCATGTTGCCACATCAAAGCTTGTGTTTGATGCCTGCTTTACAGCAACACTCCCGCATTATGATATGGAAAATCCCGGGAAATCGAGGCTTACCCCTGTTTACTATATGGACACCCTTTGCGGTGTTAACTTTAACCCAACAGAATATGTAGATGTTACAAACTTTATTGATAAGAAACTTGAAATGTTAAACTGTCACGAATCGCAGATTGTTTGGATGCGTGACCATGACAATATTGATTTTCCTGATATGGTAAAGGTCTGCTGCAGATATAGAGGCTTTCAGTGCGGAGCAGATTATGCAGAGGGCTTTAAACAGTGTCAGGTTTATTTAAAAGGCACAACAAAACGGTATTTACCGTAATTTAAAAAATGGAGGAAAACATTATGGATTTTATTTCAACAGTAAAGGGCAGCTTATTAGAGGGCTTTTATCCTGCAGGATGGGATTTTGAAAAAATGGATGCGTGTATTGATGCACCCGAAAAGGTAACAGAGCGTCAGGCTCATTGGAATAAGGATTTTACCCCTATTCAGTGTGATAATTTGAATGACTTTGAAGTATATATGGGTCATGAAATTGCAAATCAGATTAAACTTGCAAAGACGAGAGGCGAAAAGATTGCTTTTATTCTTCCCGTAGGTCCTATGGGTATGTACAGATGGGTAGTTTACTTCCTTAAAGAGTGGAATGTTTCTTGCGAACATGTTTACACCTTTAATATGGACGAGTGGGCAGACGCAGAGGGCAACACACTTTCTTCAGATAACCCAGGTTCATTCCAGTACGCTATGGAACAGGCACTTTTCAATCCCTTAGGTGAGCTTACTGTACCGAAGGACCAGAGAAATTTTGCAACAAAGGAAAATCTTCCTACATATCCCGAAAAGATTGATGCTCTAAAGGCAGAAGGCGCAAAATTAGTTTTAGTATACGGTATCGGTAGAGTATGCCATATCGCATTCTGGGAGCCTCACTTTGCAGCAGACTATGAAACCGCTGAAGAATGGGAAAAGCAGCCTTATAGAATTGCTGCAAAAATTCATCCCTTAACGGTTGAGCAGAACGCTCTTACAAGCTTTAAATCAAGAACAACACTTGTTCCTTGCCGTGCAAACACAATAGGCCCTGGCCTCTTCTTAAAGGCTGATTACGCTATCGGCGGTGCGGACGGAACATTCGGCAGAGGTATGCAGTGGCAGGGTCTCTCCCTTTGGGTGACCCTTCGTTACGGAACAACCCCTTGGATTACATCTTCTTATATTCCTACCTTGCCGGGTAGACTCTTCTTCCACAAAGACCTTGCAGGTCCATTAGTGGCTGAATGTAATTAAAGATATGATAAATACAAAAGAAAAAACAGGTATTTTTGTTGCGGGCAGTATTCTCGTTGATAAAATTAATGAGATAAAAAAGTATCCCGAGAGCGGTGAGCTTACTCAAATCGTAAATGTAAGCAAATCGGTTGGCGGTTGTGTACCTAATGTGGCTGTTGACCTTAAAAAGATTTGCCCCGATATAAAGGTTAGGGCAATCGGAAAAGTAGGGAACGACGAAAACGGAAAGTATGTATTAGATGTCCTTTCTAAGAATGGCGTAGAGGTAAACGGTATTGTCGAAGAGAAAAACGGCACTACCAGCTTTACCGAGGTTATGAGTGTTATCAACGGGCAGAGAACCTTCTTTACATACCCGGGTGCTAGTGCAGATTTCGGTTTTAATGATATAGATTTTGAAAATCTTGATGCGAAAATTTTGCACCTTGGATATTTCTTGTTGCTAGAAAAGGTTGATAACGGCGACGGACTTATCATTCTCAAAAAAGCAAAAGAATTAGGCATTAAAACCTCTATTGACCTAGTTAGCGAAAATTCAGATAGATATTCGCTAGTACTGCCTTGCCTTGAGTTTACAGATTACCTTATCGTAAATGAGATTGAGGCAGGAAAGCTTGCCGGTATGGAACCTAATGACGAAAACCTTGAGCTTATTGCAAATAAACTAAGGGAACTAGGAGTTAAAGAAAAGGTTATCATCCATATGCCCGAAAAGGCGGTTTGTTTATCAAATAGCGGATATACCTGTGTTTATTCCTGTGAATTGCCCAAAGGTTATATTAAGGGTACAACGGGGGCAGGCGATGCTTTTTGCGCCGGTGCTCTTATCGGTATTTATAAAGGCTTTAGCGATGAGGAAATTCTTAAATTCGGTGAAGCTTGTGCGATTATGGCGCTAAGTACGGCAGACGCTACAAGCGGACTAAAATGTGAAAGCGAAGTTAAAGAAAACTATGCTCGTTTTAGAAGATAAAAAATGGTGGTGTTATAAATGTTAGTAAATATGAATGACGTTCTGTATAATGCCAAAAAAGGCAAATATGCAGTAGGATTATTTAATGCGGTAAACCTTGAGCTTGCAAGAGGAATTATTGCCGCTGCAGAAAAAACAGGCTCTCCCGTCATTATGGGAACGGCCGAAGTTTTATTCCCGTACGGACCATTAGAAGAATTATCATATTTCCTTCTTCCGATGGCTAAGAAGGCAAGTGTTCCGGTTGTTATACATCTTGACCACGGTCTTAAAAAGGAAAGCTGCCTTAAAGCTCTCGAGCTCGGCTTTACCTCGATTATGTATGACTGCTCAACAGATTCGTACGACGAAAATGTAAAAAAAGTAAAGGAAATGGCAGAGATTGCCCATTCCTTTGGAGCTACAATTGAGGGAGAGCTTGGCCATGTTGGTGATAATGAGGGCTCGGCAGAGGGTAGCTCACATTTGAGTGACCCTTCGGCTTTCTTTACCGATCCTAAAATGGCAAAGGATTATGTAGAGAAAACAGGTGTTGACGCACTTGCAATTGCAGTAGGAAACGCTCACGGCGCATATAAATTACCGCCTAAATTGGATTTTGAGCGCATCCGCACTATTGCTAATACCGTAAATGTTCCCTTGGTGCTTCACGGCGGCTCGGGTCTTACCGATGACGATTTCAGACAGGCAATCAAAGAGGGTATTAGCAAGGTAAATATCTTTACCGATATAAATGTTGCTGCTGTTAAGGCAGAGTTCAGCAGATTTACAAATATGGATAAGGGTATTATTGACCTTATTCCTGCGGCTGTTGAAGCTATTAAGCAGGAAACAATGAAAAAGATGGAGCTTTTCGGCTCTGTTGGTAAAGGTAGATATTCACAAAATGATATAGATAAAATTGTTGAAGCAGTTATAAAAGAAGTATTGAGTAAATCATAAAAAGGTGTTATATTATATATAACCGATGAAAAATCTTCGTTTTTAAAAAAGTTTGGGAGATGCTTTATGAAACTTAATACAAAACGCACAGTCCTTATAGGCTTTGCTTTTCTTGCTATCTGCGGTTTTTGGCAGATGTATGATAGCCTAGTACCTATGATTTTAACCGAAACTTTTAATATTCCCGAAACATATTCGGGCGCTATTATGGCGGCAGATAATGTTCTTGCCCTGTTTTTGTTACCGCTTTTTGGCGGAATATCAGATAGATGCAAAAGCCGTATGGGTAAGAGACGCCCCTTTATCCTTTTTGGAACTCTTCTTTCGGTTATTCTTATGATGGGGCTTCCTATACTCGATAACAGCTATTATGCAGCCCCGAGTAAATATAAGGCAATTCTTTTTATCGTTAACTTAGGTTTAATTCTTGTTGCGATGGGAACATACAGAAGTCCCGCTGTAGCATTAATGCCTGATGTTACACCAAAACCGCTCAGAAGTAAAGCAAACGCTGTCATTAATTTGATGGGTGCTATCGGCGGCGTAATTTATCTTATACTTACAAGCGTTCTTTATTCAAAATCCCGAACAGAAGGTCTTTTACATATAGATTACCTTCCGATTTTCATAATTGTGGCAGGCATTATGGTGCTTTCCGTGGTTATAATAATGCTGTTCGTTAATGAGCCTAAGCTCTTAAAAGAACAGGCTTTATACGAAGAGAAACATCCTGAAGAAAATTTATCGGTTAAGACAGAAGACGAAAAGTATGTAATGCCTAAAGAGGTAAAGCGAAGCCTTGGCTTCTTGCTTGTTTCTATTGCTTTTTGGTTTATAGGATATAATGCGGTAAGCACTTGGTTTACCACCTATGCAACAAGTCAGTGGGATATGGCAGTAGGGCAGGCAACTATGTGTCTTACAGTGGCTACTGCAGGTGCAATAGTAAGTTATATCCCTGTAGGAAGTATTGCAAGTAAGATAGGTAGACGCAAAACTATAAAGTTTGGCGTAATCCTTTTGGCAAGTGCCTTTGCGGCAGCCTTTTTATATACAGTAGCGTTTGATAAGTTCAGCCCCGTTTTATATTTGCTTTTCGCAATTGTGGGAGTTGCTTGGGCATCTATCAATGTAAACAGTTTGCCGATGGTTGTAGAAATGTGTTCGGGAAGCGATGTGGGAAAATTCACAGGTCTTTATTACACTTTCAGTATGTCGGCACAGATAATAACCCCTGTTATTGCAGGTTGGCTTCTTGAAAATGTAAGCTATCGCTCGCTTTTCCCCTATGCTGCAATATTCGTCTTTTTAGCTTATATCACTATGTGTAATGTACATCACGGCGATAATAAGATTCAGGCTAAAAAGGGACTTGAAGCCTTTGATACGGAAGCTTGAGAGGAATAATTTTATAATGAAAATTATAGCGCTTATTCTTTTAATTTTAATAGCTTTTATAATATTCTACATTTTCTCTTTGAGGGGCAGAGTAGGATTTGCAGACTGGTCACAGTTTAAGGGTTACTATTATGCCCATAGAGGTCTTCATAATAAAACAAATGTACCTGAAAACAGTCTAGAGGCTTTTCGTCGAGCAGTGGATAAGGGATACGGTATAGAATTTGATGTTCACCTTTTGAGTGATGGTGAGCTTGCAATAATACACGATTCTTCACTTCTTAGAACAGCGGGTGTAGATGTTAAGGTAGAGGACCTAAAGTCTGAAGATTTGAAAAACTATTTTCTTGAGGGAACCGCCGAAACGGTGCCTACACTCTCACAAACCCTCGCTCTTGTAGACGGTAAAACACCCCTAATAATCGAGCTTAAAACAAGCGGCAACAATGTAAATGATTTGTGCGAGAGGGTGTATGAGACCCTAAAGGGATATAGCGGTGCATATTGTATAGAAAGCTTCGACCCAAGGTGTATTTATTGGTTTTATAAAAATAAACCCGAGGTTATAAGGGGACAGCTTTCTGAAAATTTTTATAAATCGAAAACAACAAAAGCGCCCTTTGTTTTAAAATTTTTGATGACAGGGCTTTTTACAAATTTTCTAACGCGTCCCGATTTTATAGCATACAAATTTTCCGACCGTGCTACCATAAGCAACAAAATTTGCACTAAGCTTTGGAAAATGCAGAGTGTTGGTTGGACTATTACAGACGAAAATGATATAAATAAAGCAAAACTAGAAAATGTCTTCCCGATTTTTGAAGACATTTATCCCTAAATTATAAGGCTCGAGCAAGGACTATAAATTCTTTGCTCGAACCTTTTTATTTTATTGTTGAAGAAGATAAAAAATTGTGGTAAATTATTAATATAAAAACAAAAGAGAGAGGTCTAGGTAAATGAAATTCAGCGTTAATCATCCAATTCTTTTTATAATGGTAGCGGCGGTAATTTTACTGGTGCTCGGTCAGTCCGTTTATTTTTTAATAAGGGCGGTAAAAAGAGCTAAGGAACTAGGTATTGAGAAAAGTACTATAAAAAACACTATAAGCTCTGCGGCAATATTCACAATAGCACCCGCAGTTGCGATTTTGGTAGGTGTTATAACCCTTTCGAAGAGTTTAGGCATACCGATACCGTGGCTTAGACTTTCTGTTATCGGTTCCCTTTCCTATGAAACAATAGCAGCCAACACCACACTTGAGGCGTTAGGACTAAAAGGCGGCGACACTATAACCGACCCATCTGCCTTCGTTACGGTTTTATGGGTAATGACTGTCGGTATTATAATAGGTCTTGTACTTGTACCCTTTGTTACTAAGAAGATACAAAAAGGCGTTAAGAATATGGAAAAACGCGATAAAAAGTGGGGAGAAATCTTTTCAAATGCTATGTTCCTCGGTATGATATCGGCATTTTTGGGATATGTTTTCTGCGATGTATCCAATGTGTTCAAGGGCGATACTTCGGGTCTTATACCCGTTTTAGTAATGGGAGTTTCGGCAATAGTTATGGCTATTTGCGGTCTGCTTGCTATTAAGCTTAAAAAGAGATGGCTTACCGACTATGCTTTGCCGATAAGTCTTGTAGTGGGTATGGCGGCAGCTATTCCTGTAACCAATCTTTTAGGATAAGGAGGCATAAAAAATGAAGAACAGTAAAAAATCTCTTACATATCTTGAAAGCGTTCACCGTGACGGCTTTGTTTGGGGAATAATTTTATGTCTTGCAATTTTGGCAGTACCGCTTGTAGTTTCTGTTTTGTTCGGCGTTTTTCCGCAGTGGAAAGCTATGACAAAAGCCATGATTGCTATTGTACCTATGTATTGGGCGGTAGGAATTGTAGAAATCTTTACATATATACCGATGCTAGGCGCCGGCGGTGCATATCTTTCCTTTGTAACGGGTAATATTTCAAACCTTAAGCTTCCTTGCGCTATTGATGCAATGGAGAGGGCTGATGTTAAGGCAAATTCTGAAGAGGGAGAAATTATTTCTACTATTTCGATTGCCGTTTCAAGTATAGTTACAACAATTATTATAATTTTGGGTGTAATACTCATAATCCCCTTGACACCCCTTTTAGAGTCCCCCGTATTAAAACCCGCTTTTGACCAGATGTTACCTGCACTTTTCGGCGGACTCGCAGTAGTTTTTGTTTCTAAAAACTTAAAACTTTCGATAGCACCAATAATCCTTATGCTTGCATTATTTATTTTTGTTCCTGCTTTAAATGCGGGTACGGTAGGTATAATGGTGCCTGTAGGCGTTGTTTTTACAATTGCAGTTGCGCGTATAATGTATAAAAAGGGAGTTTTATAAAAATGGAAATCGTTTTAGGCATTTTGGCAGTTATTGTCTTGTTTTTGGCGGTGCTGATAGTAAGAACTCTCGCTTTTAAGCCCAAAAGAGAAGCAGAGACAAATTTCGGCGAAGTAAGCTTTAGCTTGGATAAGGCGGTAGAGTGCCTTTGCGAGCTTGTGCGCTGTAAAACAGTTTCTTACAGAGATCCGTCTCTTGAAGATAATGCAGAATTTGAAAAATTAATTTCAAAGTTGCCAAAGCTTTATCCAAATGTTTTTGAAAAATGTGAGTACAAACAACTCGAGGACAGAGCTCTGCTTTTTAAATGGGAGGGCAAAAATCATAACGAGCCTACTGTTTTAATGGCGCACTACGATGTAGTGCCCGTAAACGAGGAGGCGTGGGAAAAACCACCCTTTGACGCTATTATTGAAAACGGCGTTATCTGGGGCAGAGGCACACTTGATACAAAGGTTACATTCAGTGCGGTGCTTTTCTCGGTTGATACCCTCATAGCCGAGGGCTTTGTACCCGAAAACGATATATATCTTGCCTTTTCGGGCGGCGAAGAGGTTAACGGCAAGGGCGCTGTTAATATAGTTGATTATTTTGAGAAAGAAAATATAGTACCCGCATTAGTGCTCGACGAGGGCGGTGCGGTAGTAGAAAATGTATTTCCGGGTGTAAAGGGTTCTTGCGGTCTTATAGGGATTGCCGAAAAGGGTATGATGGATGTAGAGTATAAGGCAAAGTCACAGGGCGGACACGCCTCTTCTCCAAAACCGCATACACCTGTAGGTGTTTTGTCAAAGGCGTGTACAAGGGTAGAGGCAAAACCCTTTAAGTCTCACCTTACACTGCCTGTTGCCGCTATGTTTGATACGCTAGGCAGACATTCCACCTTTGTTTACAGAATGATTTTCGCTAATCTTTTCTGCTTTAAGCCTGTGCTCGATTTAATATGTAAAAAAAGCGGCGGAGAGCTTAACGCCCTTATGCGTACAACAGTAGCCTTTACACAAATGAAGGGTAGTGACGCCTCTAATGTTATTCCGCCTGAAGCGTCTATGATTTCTAATATAAGACTAAACCCTGAAGATAATATGAATTCGGCTCTCGGTTATTTAAGAAAAGTTGTAAAAGACGAGAATGTTTCGGTAAATATTCTTCACGGAATGAACCCTAGTCGCGTATCAAGAATAGACTGTGAGGCTTACGAAAAGGTAGCAACTGCCATAAAACAGACTTGGAAAGGCAGTATCGTTTCTCCGTACTTAATGGTCGCTTGTTCTGATAGCCGTCATTACGGCAGAATTTCCGATAAGGTTTACAGATTTTCTGCAATGGCGCTCTCAAACGAGGAGAGAGCCTTAATTCACGGCAACAACGAGCGTATTCCGATAGAAACGGTAAAGAGCGCAGTTGAATTTTATATACGCCTTATAAAAATGTGTTAGTGGGGAATTTGATGGAATATAACGAAGCTTTAGAAAAGATACATTCTGTCGGCAATTTTTCTTTGCCCCCAACACTTGAACGCATAAAAGATGTTTTGAATAAATTATCTAATCCTCAAAACGATTTTCCCTCAATACAGATAGCGGGGACAAACGGTAAAGGCTCGGTAGCAGTTATGACAGCCGAGGTTTTAACCGAGCAGGGCTATAAAACGGGGCTTTTTACTTCTCCCTATATTCTCGATTTCAGGGATAGAATAAGAATTGACGGCAAATTTATCGAAAAGGAAAAACTCGGCCGTCTTACCGAAGAGGTTTTAAATACAGGGGTAGAGCTTACCGAATTTGAGCTTATAACCGCTATTGCTTTCCTTTATTTTTCAAGGGAAAAGTGCGATATAGCAGTAATCGAAACGGGGCTTGGCGGCAGACTTGATGCAACCAATGTTTTAGAGGATAATCTAGCATCAGTCATTACTAAAATCGGGCTTGACCATACCGCCGTTTTAGGTGATACATTAGAGCAAATTGCATTAGAGAAGTGCGGTATAATAAAAACGGGACCTAGCGTAACCCTTGCCTCTCAAGATGTGTCGGCGCTTACCGTAATAAAGCAAAAAGCGAAAAATCTTATAATACCCGACATAGATGCCCTTGAAATTATAAAAAGTGATTTATCGGGTAACGATTTTTTTTATAAGGGCGAGGTTTACGAAACTTCATTAAAAGGCGAATTTCAAATTGATAACGCTCTTGCGGTGATAGAATTATTCAATAATATTGATATTGCGGTGTCACTCGAAAGCATTAAAAAGGGCATAAAAAAGGCTGAGCACCCTGCAAGATTTGAAACCTTTATGGGCGGCAGAATAATTCTAGACGGCGCTCACAATCCCGATGCGGCAGATGTCTTATCACGGCAGCTTGAAAGCATTAAAAACGCTACTGCTATAGTTGGAATGATGAAGGATAAGGACTGTGAAGCAGTGCTAGCTAAAACTCTGCCTTATTTTTCAGAGGTAATAGCGGTTGAAGTTCAGGGACAACCGAGGTCTTTAAAAGCCGAAGAATTAGAGGCTATTGCTAAAAAATATTGCAGTAATACTTCTAGCGAAAAGGATTATAAAGAGGCGCTAAGAAAAGCACTTTCGGGAGATAAAATCGAAACGGTTGTGATTTTCGGCTCCCTTTATTTAGCCTCGGCAATAAGACCGCTTTTATTAGACCTAAAGTAGTATTTTTCGACAACTTAATACGACACAAATTTAACGGACAAACCTTTATTATATAATATAAGGCTTGTCCGTTATTTTTTAAAAAGAGGTGTTTAAATGCCGGTAAGGATTAATGTTACGGGTGAAGTGGTTACGGCCTATTTAAGCGGAGAGATAGACCACCATTCAGCAAGGGAAATGAGGGAGTGCATAGACAGTGCGGTAGAACTGAATATGCCGACTTTATTGGTGTTGGATTTCAGCGAAGTGAGTTTTATGGACAGTTCAGGTATTGGACTTGTTATGGGAAGATACAGAAATCTTCAAAAAAGCGGTGCAGACCTGCATATAACAGGAGCACCACCGAATATTCATAAGGTTATGAAGCTTGCAGGTCTTGAAAAGCTTGCAAAATTATAATTATCACATTAGAAAAGGGAGAACAAAATGAGCATTACAAATAAGTTTAATATGAATTTACTGTCCCGTTCCTCAAATGAGGGCTTTGCACGTTCTGTGGTGGCGGCATTCGCGGCTCAGCTAGACCCCACAATCGAAGAAATAAGCGACATAAAAACCGCCGTATCCGAGGCGGTTACAAACTGTATAGTTCACGCTTATAAGGACGGTATCGGTAAAATATACATAACCTGCGAAATAATAGACGGAAATAAAATAAGGATTAAAATCAGAGATAACGGTTGCGGAATTGAAAATGTAGAAAAGGCAATGGAGCCGCTTTTTACAACTGTAGGCGGTGAGCGTGCGGGGCTCGGCTTTGCCGTTATGCAAAGCTTTACCGACGGCATAACCGTAAAATCAAAGGTCGGCAAGGGGACGACCGTTACAATGGTTAAGCGCATTATACCTAAATTTACGGTAAATGCTTAAGGAAAGACAAAAAAGGGATGAATTTATAGAAGAAAATTTAGGACTAGTACACTCTATCTGTAAGCGTTTTATGGGTAGAGGTATTGATTATGAGGATTTGTATCAAACGGGCTGTATAGGTCTTATAAAGGCGGCAGACGGATTTGATAGTGAGCGAGGCCTATGTTTTTCAACCTACGCCTTTCCCGTTATAATGGGAGAGGTAAAAAGACTTTTCAGAGATACAGGTGCTATCAAGGTATCACGAAGCCTTAAAGAGCTATCCTTGAAAACCGTGCGGCAGAGGGATATTTTGAGTAATAAACTCGGCCGTGAGCCTACCGTAAAGGAGCTAGCCGACGCACTATGCGTTGAAGTAGAAGAAATAACAGAGGCTTTGTGTGTTGCAAGACCTACCGTTTCTCTGACTTATAATTCGGATGACGGCGTAAAGGAGCTTGACCTTCCGAGCGAGAGCTTAGAGGACGAGCTTTCCAATAAGCTGAGCCTCGATATAGCCTTCGAAACCTTGAGTGAAAAGGAAAGAAGTCTTATGACACTTCGGTATTATGAGGGCTATACTCAGTCAAAGGTCGCAGAGGCTCTCGGTATGACACAGGTGCAGGTTTCCCGTACAGAAAAGCAGCTTCTTAAAAGACTAAAAGATATTTTAGACTGAGTTTACAAAGAATTTAAAATCTTTCGGTTGATTATTTTTGGAATTTATATTAAAATATAAATAACTAATAAGGTCTTGAAGGTAGGATGTTAATGATAATCAGCGAAAAACAGTTGCGTATAAACTTCGCAAACCGACTAAACGAGCTTCGCAGAGCTTCAGGCATGACTCAGCTTGAACTCGCTCAAAAACTCAATTATTCTGATAAGTCGGTTTCCAAGTGGGAGAGGGCAGAGGGTATTCCCGATTTGTATGTAGTAATGCAGATTGCCGATATTTTTGAAGTAACTCCTAATGACCTTGTTTCAGATAAGCCATTCAGGCGTCATTTAATTTCAAGAAATAAACTGATAATTACTATTTTGGCATTGGTTTCCCCTTGGCTTTTAACAACAATCATAAATTGGATAACAGAACTGCTTAATATAAACTTCCCTGCATGGCATTATTACATATTCGCAATTCCCGTAACGGCAATAATTGCTATAGTATTTACTGCTATTTGGTGGAAAAAGATTTGGTTGTTTATTTCGGTATCTGCTCTTATTTGGTCGATACCTACCTGTATTTTTACAACCTTTACCATGCCGCAAAACGCCTTTATTTACATAGTTGCCGCAGTAGTTCAGGTTATGGCAATATTGGGCTTCTGCATAAAAAAACACCCGAAATATATTGAAAGTAATATTGATTTAGAAAATAAAAAAGAAGACTGATAACAGTCTTCTTTTTTTATACCTTAAATATCTTTTTAATCCTCGAATGTAGCTTAAACATATAAACTGCAGCCATTCTTGAAACTGTAATATCATATAAAACAAACACGATATTAGCAAGGCCCAAAAAGATATATGAGCCGTATTTGCCGAGTATTCCAAAGTCCTCAACAGATACTTTGAATAGTCCTGCAAAGAGAAAATATGCGGCTAATACTGCGGCATTGAAAAGGATTAGCTTTAAAACCCATTCAAATACCGAGTTCTTTAATTTTTCTATAAAGTATTTTGCTATAGGATAATATCCGAAAAAGCAGATATAGAGCAGTTTGGCTTCACTCTCTGCTACAAAAAAGCAGATAAGAGCTGAAGAAATATAGGTAAGGGTAGCCCATTTTGCATCTGTTTCGATAAGCACTGCCATAGTGGCAAGACCTGCAATTGCGGGCAGAGCGTAGGTCAAATATGGAAAATACGCCGCTACCACAAAAATTACCGCTATTGCCGACATTATGGCACTGAATGTTAACCTTGAAGTGTTTTTCAAAATAAAACCTCCACCCTAAATGTTAGCAGCAGGGGATAAGGTCGCCACCCATACATTCACAGCAACAGTCTGCACAAATAAGATTTGTACAGCAGTCGCAGGAATTGCAGTTGCCTGCATTTCCGTAGCTTCTATATGGGTTATACTGATTTTGCGACTGCCTTTGAGCGTTTCTGTATGCATTTTGGTATTCGGGATTGTTGGGGTTCATTCTGCAAGCGGTTGCAAAGCTTGTAAAGGCACTGTCGAACCAACCTCTGCGGTAAAGAACAGTTCCGTTTAGAAAATACCATTCTGCATCTCGCATATTGGGGGCAACGCCGTCCAAAACCTCTTGTGCCTCTTCAAGTCTTCCCTGATTTATAAGGCTTCGAACCTCAGGGAAAGAGGATGCTGACGAATAATTATAAGAGCCGCTATTCTTATTTGTATGACCCTTTCGCTCGTTCATAATAGCATCATAAGCGTCGTTAATCTCTTTCATTTTCTCAGAAGCTAAATCCGATAAGGGATTGTCTGTATAATTATCGGGGTGGTATTTCCTTGCAAGCTCGCGGTAGGCGTTTTTGATTTCCTCGTCGGTAGCATTCTTTGGAACGCCTAATACGGAATAGGGATTTTTCATTTGCTTAACTCCTTTTTAAAGGTATCTTCAAGTCCTAAATAAATAATATTGCCGAGTATATCCTTATATTTTTTAATATCCAAAAGCTCAAAAGCCTTTGAAGCCTCATTTATGCAAAAATATAGCTTTGGATAAATTTCAGATTTTATATATTCGTTTGTATTGGAAATTTCTTTTCGGTTTAACACATTATATCTGTTTTTGATTTTATCTTCCTCTAAATCACAGGCGGCATCAAGCATATAGATATATCTGCCAAGACAGTAGCCAAGTCGACTTAAAACCCGCTTTTGATTAGTATCATTACTGCAAAGCATCAAAATTTCAGATAGGGCAGTAGCTGTAGGGTCACAAGCTTCGTCTACATTTTTACACCCGTTTTTTTCGAGAAGAAACTGCTTATCCATAAGCCACTTTACAATATCCTCAATTTCGGGGTATCGCATTTTAGCCTTTTTTCTCGCCCCCGAAAAGACAGGCTTTAGAAGAACATAAAACAGTTTTTTAAAGCCCTTTTCATCAGCAATATTATCTTTAATCTTATAATAAAGCATTATCATAGCCGCCGCTGCGGGCATCTCGGTAGCAATATCATTATCACAGTAATTGCATTTTTTTAACGGATTAAAGGCACAGCGTTTCTGATGAAAATTGTCGCAGCCGTCGGTCATAGCCATTTTGAGCAGAGCTAAAAAGGTAAAATCGTAGCTAAGGGTTAGCCTTGATAAAAGACCGTAGCTTTTGCCAAGCCGCTTACAAAGGGTGCAGTATACGGCTTTATAGAGTTCATATTCCCGAACCTTTAGCTCGGGCTTTGCTATTCTTATATAGCCGAACATACTACTAACCCCCTTGTACCTTTGTATCATAATACCGCTATTAAAGACCATATTGGTGAATAATGTGTAAATTTAAAGTAATTTTTTAAGGAATTGACCTGTATACGATTTTTTGCAGGCGGCAACCTTTTCAGGTGTGCCCTCAGCCACAAGCGTTCCGCCCTTATCTCCGCCTTCGGGACCTAAATCAACAATATGGTCGGCAGTTTTGATAACATCGAGATTATGCTCAATAACAAGCACAGTATTGCCTGCGTCTACAAACTTGTGAAGTACCTCTATCAGTTTATGAACATCGGCGGTGTGAAGTCCCGTTGTGGGCTCGTCTAGAATATATATGGTTTTTCCCGTACTGCGTTTTGAAAGCTCGGTTGCAAGCTTCACACGCTGAGCCTCACCGCCCGAAAGGGTAGTGGCGGGTTGACCGATTTTAATATATCCAAGTCCTACATCATAAAGGGTTTTGAGCTTTCGGTAGATTTTAGGGATACTCTCAAAGAAGTTCATACCCTCTTCAACCGTCATTTCAAGAACTTCGTATATATTTTTGCCCTTGTATCGAATGTTTAGGGTTTCCTTGTTATAACGGGTACCCGAACATACCTCGCAGGGTACATAAATATCGGGAAGAAAATGCATTTCAATCTTTAAAATACCGTCGCCCTGACAGGCTTCGCATCTGCCGCCCTTTACATTAAAGGAAAATCTGCCTGCCGTGTAGCCCTTGGCTTTGGCGTCCTTAGTAGAGGCAAAAAGCTCTCTGATATCTGCAAAAACACCTGTGTAGGTTGCAGGGTTTGAACGGGGAGTTCTGCCGATAGGCGCCTGATTTATATCAATTACCTTATCTAAATTCTCTATTCCGTCAATCGACTTATATTTTCTCGGTACAGTTTTTGCATGGTTTAGTTTTGCGGCTAAAACCTTGTACAAAATATCATTTACAAAGGAAGATTTACCGCTTCCCGAAACGCCTGTAATACATATAAACTCACCTAAAGGAAGTTTAATATCTAAGTTTTTAAGGTTGTTTTCGGCGGCACCCTTAATGGTAAGGAACTGTCCGTTACCTTTTCTTCTTACTTTCGGTACAGGGATTGCCTTTCTTCCAAACAGATAGTCTGAGGTTATAGAGTCCTTTGCCTTTTCGAGTTCGTCCAAAGTTCCTGAAAATACAATGTTTCCGCCGTGTATACCCGCGCCTTTACCCACATCGACTATATAGTCTGCCGCGCGCATAGTGTCCTCGTCGTGCTCAACAACAATAAGGGTATTACCTAAATCACGCAGCTTTTTAAGGGTTGCAAGCAGACGCTCGTTATCCCTTTGGTGAAGACCTATACTTGGCTCGTCAAGGATATAGAGCACACCCATAAGGGAAGAGCCTATTTGGGTTGCAAGGCGAATTCGCTGACTTTCTCCGCCTGATAGCGTTCCTGAAGAACGGGAGAGGGAAAGGTAATCAAGACCAACGCTCTTTAAAAATGACAAACGCTCTCTTATTTCTTTTAGTATCGGCTTTGCAATCATAGTGTCGCGCTCGGAAAAGACGAGTGTGTCTATAAATTCAAGCTCACGGCTTACCGACATATCGCAGAATTCCATTATATTTTTGCCGCCTATTGTAACGGCTAAATATTCGGGCTTTAAGCGGTTGCCCTTACATTCGGGGCAGGCGCTCTCGGTCATAAGAGCCTCAATTTCATTTCTCGAATATTCGCTACTAGTTGTTTTGTAACGGCGCTCAAGGTTGTTTATAATTCCCTCGAAAGCGGCATAGTGAACCTTACCGCCGAAATCTTCGTTGTATACAAGCTTTAGTTTTTCTTCACCCGAACCGTAAAATAACATTTGTTTTGCGTCTTCAGGGATGTCTTTAAAGGGAATATTAATATCAAAGCCGAAGCGGTCGGCAATGGCATTATAGTACATAGTAGCTATGGTGCTGGCATCAGGATTAAACCAAGAATTAACACCCCATCCCGAAGCTTTTATGGCACCGTCAAGAAGTGATTTTTCTTCATCGTGCACAATAAGGCGAGGGTCAACCTTCATAAACATACCGAGTCCCGTACAAACAGGGCAGGCACCAAAGGGGTTATTAAAGGAAAACATTGTGGGGGTGAGCTCGGGTATGCTGATGCCGTGCTCATCACAGGCATAGGTTTGAGAAAATTGCAGTTCCTCGCCGTCTGCAACGCTAACGGCAATAAGACCGCCCGATAAACCGACGGCGGTTTCAATACTGTCATTAAGGCGGCTTCTGATACCGTCCTTTATTACAAGACGGTCAACTACAACCTCAATAAAATGCTTTTTGTTTTTTTCGAGCTTAATCTCTTCCGAAAGGTCGTAGATATTGCCGTCAATTCGAACCCTTACGTAGCCCGATTTTCTAGCACCCTCGAGTTCTTTTGTGTGTTCGCCCTTTCTACCCTTTACAATGGGGGACAAAATTTGAATTTTACTGCCCTCGGGAAGCTTTAAAACGGTATCGACAATCTGGTCGGTGGTTTGCTGCTTTATTTCCTTGCCGCAGACAGGGCAGTGTGGTGTTCCCACCCTCGCATACAAAAGACGAAGATAATCGTATATCTCGGTAACCGTACCGACAGTTGAACGGGGGTTTTTAGAGGTGGTTTTCTGGTCGATTGAGATGGCAGGGGATAATCCCTCGATGCTTTCAACATTAGGTTTTTCCATCTGACCTAAAAACTGACGGGCATAGCTCGACAGGGACTCAACATAGCGGCGCTGACCCTCAGCGTAGATAGTATCAAACGCTAAAGAGGATTTTCCGCTTCCCGAAAGTCCCGTAAATACAACAAGCTTATCCCTAGGAATAGTTAAATCAACATTTTTCAGGTTGTGCTCACACGCACCTTTAATAATAATTTTATCACTTGCCAAGTGGGTTTCCTCCATTTTTAAAGGATTTTATTTGCTTTCTCGAAGCTTTGTGATTTTATCTCTAAGTGTTGCGGCAAGCTCAAATTCGAGCATCTTTGCCGCCTGCTTCATTTCATAGGTAAGGCGCTTAATTTCCGCCTCTTTTTCTATCTTAGACATCTTAGAATAAGACTTTTCACTTACCGCCTTTGTGCCTATTTCTATTATATCCCTTACATCCTTAAGGATTGTTTTCGGTACAATGCCGAATTTTTCGTTATAGTCGTTTTGGATTTTTCGGCGGCGCTCGGTTTCAAAGAGCGCTCTTTCCATTGAGGGAGTTACGCTGTCGGCATACATAATAACCTCGCCGTTTGCGTTACGCGCGGCTCTGCCGATTGTCTGAATAAGCGAGGTTTCACTTCTAAGGAAGCCTTCCTTATCGGCGTCGAGTATTGCAACCAAGGATACTTCGGGTATATCAAGACCTTCTCTTAGCAGGTTTATTCCTACCAAAACATCAAATTCGCCAAGACGCAAATCTCTTATGATTTCCATACGCTTGATGGTGTCAATGTCGTGGTGCATATACTTAACCTTTATACCAAGGTTATCAAGATAATCGGTTAAATCCTCTGCCATTTTCTTGGTGAGGGTGGTTATAAGCACACACTCTTTTTTTGCGGTGCGGATACTTATCTCGGAAACAAGGTCGTCAATCTGTCCGTCAGAGGGACGAACAGTTACTAACGGGTCTAAAAGACCTGTAGGTCTTATTACCTGCTCTACAATCTGTGCAGAGTGTTCCTTTTCAAACTCACCGGGGGTTGCCGATACAAATACCGCCTGATTTATGTGACTGTAAAATTCCTCGAAATTAAGCGGTCTGTTATCAAAGGCAGAGGGTAGCCTGAAGCCGTATTCTACAAGATTTTCCTTTCGCGCTCTGTCTCCGCCGTACATACCGCGAACCTGCGGCAGAGTTACGTGAGACTCGTCTACAAAAAGTAAAAAATCGTCGGGGAAGTAATCAAGCAGGGTTGAGGGGGTGCTGCCTTTGGGTCTTCGTGCCATAACGCGAGAATAGTTTTCAATTCCCTTACAGGTGCCGATTTCTCGCAGCATTTCTATATCGTATTCTGTGCGCTGACGAATTCTCTGAGCCTCGATAAGCTTTTCATTTTCTATAAAGAATTCTACCCGCTCTTCCATTTCCTCTTTAATTTCGGCAAGGGCTTCTTCAAGCTTGTCCTGAGGTACAATATAGTGGGAAGCGGGGTAAATGGCGGTGTGGGAAAGCATAGACTTAACCTCACCCGTCAGGGTGTTGATTTCGCATATTCTGTCTATTTCGTCACCGAAAAATTCAATTCTGAGGGCATTTTCGTAAGAGTAAGCGGGGTATACCTCTACCGTATCGCCTCTTACTCTAAACTTGTTTCGTACAAAGTTTATGTCGTTTCTCTCGTACTGTAGGTCTACAAGTTTGCGTATGAGCTCATCTCTGCCTTTTTCCATACCAACTCTAAGGGAAATAACCATATTTCTGTAATCAATAGGGTTACCGAGCGAATATATGCAAGAAACCGACGCTACAATAATAACATCCCGTCGCTCACTTAAAGCACAGGTTGCACTGTGTCGAAGCTTGTCAATTTCGTCATTAATTGCAGAATCCTTTTCGATATAGGTGTCAGTTCCGGGAATGTATGCCTCGGGTTGATAGTAGTCGTAGTAGGATACAAAATATTCCACCGCATTTTCGGGGAAGAATTCTTTAAATTCAGAGCATAACTGTGCGGCAAGGGTTTTATTGTGAGCGAGAACAAGGGTCGGGCGGTTTACACGCTCGATAATATTAGCCATTGTAAAGGTTTTGCCTGAACCTGTAACGCCGAGCAAAGTCTGCTCTCGGTTGCCACTCTCGATACTTTTAACCAAAGCGTCAATAGCTTCGGGTTGGTCACCTGTCGGCTTGTAAGCGCTTTTTAAAATAAACTTGTCCGCCATATTCTCACTCCTTTTCTTATATCTTTTGTGCAGTTAGTAGTTCAATTCAAAATTGAGCCATAGAACAGAATATCTATCCTTTAAATCTTTGGCAAACCAAAGAGCATTAGTAATCTTTTCTTCGCCATACAAAGAGATAAAATCTTCTAAACACAAACCAATTGATTCGATATAACTCTTTATTTCCGAAGAAGACGGCGCTTCAGCGAGTATTGATTGTATCTCGTTCCACTTCCTTAGGTAAACGTCAAATTTATTGTTATTGTACCAACCTAACTTGTTTTGCAAAGCAATAACCTCATCTGCAATAGTTGAATAAACATTTTTAATTTTATTCTCAACATCTATCATAGAAATCGTTTTGTTTTGTGAAGGTGCCTTTAATTTTAAAAGCTCTTCTCTGATTTTTTGAGTATAATATGTCGAATATAAAACGTCTATACCGTGGGCAAAGTATTCTTCATTATCTAAAATACCTGTTATTTCAAAGAAATGTGATAGGTGATGTTCACTTCCTGAGGCAGGTCTTGAAGAACCCGCAAAACTCATTAATATTCCAACCGTAACTAACGCTTCCATTAGTTTAGAAATGGCACTTTCTTCCCTTGCTAAAATGTTTTTAGCCTTATCTTTTATATCCATAGCACATTTTAAAGTGCAATTATAAATATTTTCACAAAAATACTCATTATTCACAAGTGCGCTTAATTTCCAATCGTTAAGGCAAGAAAATTTTCCTATGATATCGCCATATCCGGCTTTCAGCATATCTATTGGTGCATTTCTTAAAACATTAGAATCTGCAAAAATGGCCTTGGGCGGTCTAGCGTTTACAGTCACCTTCATACCGCTAAGTATCATCGCAGCACCAATAGAGGCATAGCCGTCCATTGAAGGCGCAGTGGCAACTATATAATATGGCATTTTATGAAAAAAGCTTACATATTTACACAAGTCGTTAATGACACCGGAGCCGACACCAATAATTAAATCGGTTTGTCGTGTTATCTTATTTTCAACAAATTCTATTGCTTTTTCATCAGGAATTAGAACTTTTTTACCGGTGTTAAAAATTAGGCTATTCTCCAATTTTGTTCCGAGCAAAGCAGAAACATCTTTGCCGCAAACTTCATAGGTGTTATTATCGGAAACCAACAATATAGAACTATAGTCTTCGCACATTTGTTTGAGATGGCTCAAAGCATCTTCACCGATTACAACAGCATCTATGGGGCAATTATGCTCTTTCTGACATTTACAGTTTTCAAATGACCTTTTAATTTCTTCCATGTACATATAAGACACTCCAATCAGGATTGATATTAATATTTTTTACACAAATTAGGGTTACATCAGGCTTTGGTGAAGCTACGTATTGAATTGCATAGTATCCATTGCATTTTTCTTGAAATGCCGTATAATCACTAGAACAATTATGGTACCGATTATTGGAAAGAGTGAAATGACAAGCATACCGATTTTTAGTCCCACCTGTTCGGAAGAAATATTCAGCGTATGCCCGAGATTTAGGGCAAAATTAGTTACCGATACATTGTCAACGATAATACCCAAAAGCTGCGGAGATATTGCAGCCCCTAGGTCTCCGCCTGCCGCCATTAAGGCAAATGCCGCAACTCCCGCATTCGGTATCTTTTCTTCCATCATAATGAGTGCTCCGGGCCATAGCATAGAAGTGCAAAATCCTGTCATAATACAGGCAATGAATGCTACGATGATATTTGAGGAAAGTCCGGCAGCAAGATAGCAAACGACGGCACCAATCATACTGATAAGCAGAGTGCGACAGATGTTTTTGCCGAATTTAGCGTAAGTAATACGGGCAATTCCGAGGAGAATTGCAAACATCGCAACCCCGAGAATATCTCCTACAACCTTACTTACCCCTAATGCGTTTTTCATATATGTAGATATCCAGTTGGCCATAGTGTTTTCAGCACAGCTTCCAAAGAAAATGCAAGCTACACAGAGCGCAAGCCCGATAGTGCGTCGTTTTGTACTGTCTGCCGATACAGCGCCCGATGTATCACTGTTCATATCAGGCATCGGGGAGAGCATAAACATTACGGCAGAAATGATGGGTAGACAAGCTAAAAACATAATGAGATACATCCAATTGTTTGCACCGAAAAGCTTTAAAAATAGCGTACTGATAACAATTATCGTAAAGGTGCCGAAGGCGTAGAGAGAATGAAGCAAACTCATATCCCTTTGAGGATTGTCCGACGGAATAGCGGCTATCGTAGGGCTTAACAATACTTCAGACAAGCCTGATGCAATTGAAAAGATGACCGTACCAATCAGTAATCCAATATAAGCGATATTTGGAAACAGGGTAGGTATTAATGCGTATATAAAAAGTCCTACAGCCGTAATTAGAGGCGTAACCCTGACAATTATCTTAGTATTAAAATGCTTTGAAAACGCCGTAAAGACAAGGTCTATACCAAGCTGCGTAAAGAAATTCACCAATACGAGCGTGCCGAGAAGCGTATAAGAAATTCCAAACAGCTCTCGGAATGTTACAAACAAAATTGGTGGCACACAAAACACAGACGACATCGTAAAATACGCCGTGTAGCAAGCAAGTTTAGCAATCTTAAATTTTGAATTAGACATATAGATTAATTTCCCTTTTAATACCCTTAAAATGCAACAAAACAAATTTCTACAAATACATTATACCACAAAATATTTTATAAGTAAATAAAATAGCAGATGCTTTTTTGCATCTGCTATAATTTATTTTTTTCTTCAAAAAGGATATAAATCATTTAGATTTAGTCATTTCCTTAAATTCCTTTGGGGATACGCCAAATCTTTTTTTAAATGCTCTGCTAAAGGAGTAAAGAGAAGAATAATTAAGCATTTGTGCGATTAGGCTGAAATTCATCCTTCCTTCTTCGATTAGCACCTTTGCCGTAGTAAGCCGTCGGTTTTGGTAGTAATCTGAAATCGTATTTCCTGTACATTCCTTAAAAATATGCGACAAATATGCATATTGATATCCCGTTTCCTTGGACAAATCGGAGAGGGTTTTAATGGAGTAGAGCCTTGTATCGATAAAACGCATTATCTGATAGCAGAGTTCCTCGGTTGTTAAAACTGAATTTTTAAAGTCTTTTTTATCCCCGTCTTTACTTTGCTTGCATTTTCGAAGCAGAGAAAGTACTATCTCTTCAAAAAGTAAGCAAAGCATTCTCTCGCGGTACTCAGCGTCTCCGTAAAATTCAGCAATGGCAGAAGAAACAAAATATGAAATTTCGGGGCTTTTGATTATACGCATATCAAAGCTTTTTCTTTCTAAAACAAGCTGTTGCAAAGCCTCTTTGAGTGCTTCGTCTTCGCATTTGAAGGAAAAGAAATCGTATTTTAAGGGTTCAGTATCCGACGAAACAATTTTGTGATAATCGTCGGGGAATGAAATATAGATGTCTCCCTTGCTCACATCCATCGGATTTCCGTCTGTAAAAATTTGACCTTTGCCTTCGGTAACAATGGTTAATTCAAACCATTGGGTATGGGGGTGCTCGGGGATAATTGCGCCAGGCTTACAGTAAAGCCGCCCGAGCTGAAACAGATATATTTTATCGAACAAATTCGGCACTATAAAATAATCATAACTAATGTGATATTTTTTATCCATCTCTGCACCTCCTACGAGTTAATTATATTTCAAAAGTTCTAAAATCGCAATGCTTTTCTTTGTGAATTTTAAAAGAGCGGCAAATCAAAAAGATTGCTATCTTTTAAATAAAAAAATGACATTTTAAAAGAGAAAAAATTGTTTTATAATTCTATTATAAAACAAAGGGAGGAATTTATAATGAAAAAGACAATCGCTGTAATCGGCTGCGGTCGTATTGCAAACAACGCTCATTTCCCCGCACTCTCTCAAATTGAAGATGTAAGAATTAAATACGCTTGTGATATACTTATTGATAAAGCAAATTTGGCTAAAGAAAATTTCCCGAAGATTGAAAATGTAATCGAGGATTACAATATTGCTTTAAATGACCCTGAGGTAGATGCTTGTTTTGTACTAACCCCTAACCATCTGCATTATACCATCACAATGGATGCGCTAAAGGCAGGAAAGCACGTATTTTGCGAGAAGCCTATTACTGTGAACTATCCTCTTTCTCTTGAAATGGCAGAGGAAGCCGAAAAGCAAGGTAAGATTTTGAATATCGGTGTATGCAACAGATATAACAAGTCGGTTGAAATGCTTGCTGATATGTACAAAAACGGTGATTTCGGCAATATTTATCATATTTACTGTTCATTCCGCGCCTTCCGCTGTATTCCGGGACTTGGCGGAGCATTTACCACAAAGTCACAGTCGGGCGGCGGTGTACTAATCGATTGGGGTATTCATTTTCTAGATTTAATCCTCTATATTTTAGGAGGCGCCAAAATCAAAAATGTGACCTGTGATACCTACAATGAAATGGCAAAGGATATGAAGTCCTACCGCTACGAAGATATGTGGGCAGAGGATACTGCCGATATCGAAAACGGAACCAATGATGTAGAGGATTTCGTATCGGGCTATGTTAGAACTGATAAAGGAAATATCTCCTTTAACGGCGCTTGGGCACAAAATGTTGCCAAGGGTGATATGTATATTGATTTTATGGGTGATAAGGGCGGCGCAAGGCTGACCTATGGCGGTAAATTTGAATTTTATGAGGGAGACACATTAAAGACAGTTGCTCCCGAATATGATATTCCCGACCAGTATCTTTGTCAGGACATCGGATTTATCAATTCCATTACTACAGGAATTAAGGATAAGAATAATATTGTTCACATTCTCGAAAGCGCAAAGCTTCTTGACGGCTTGTATCAGTCTGCCGAAAAGAAACAGGAGGTTACATTATGAAATCCATAGGCTTTGTAGATTTTTACATCAGCGAATGGCATGCCAATAACTATCCCGCTTGGATAAGTGCGGCGGCCGAAAAACTTAATATGGATGTAGAATTAAAGTATGTTTGGGCAGAAGAATTCGTTTCTCCCGTTGACGGAAGAAACACTGATGAATGGTGTGCTGAATTTGGAGCAGAGCGTTGCAATACAATAGAGGAGCTTTGCGAAAAAAGCGACTACATTTTCATTTTATCGCCCTCTAATCCTGAAAAGCATCTTTCTTATGCGGCAGAGGTTTTAAAATACCGCAAAAACACATACATAGACAAAACCTTTGCGCCTGACTTAAATACGGCTCAGGAAATTTTCAAAATTGCTGAAGAAAACAAAACTGCTTTCTTTTCTTCTTCGGCACTTCGCTATTCTACAGAGCTCGATGATATGAATGTGTCGCCTACAACACTTACCACCTTTGGAGGAGGCGGCAATTTGGAAGAATATATCATTCACCAGATTGAAATGGCGGTAAAGGTAATGAAGGAAGCGCCGCTTAGAGTAAAGGTTGAAAAGCAGACAAACGGATATGTCAGCACTGTCGATTTTGAGAATGATAAAAGTGCTACTATGGTCTTTTCACCTTCGTTGCCTTTTATGGCAGTTGCATCTACTGCCGACAAAAAAAGCATTTTCAGACAAATGGATTCAGACTTTTTCCTTTTCCTTATTGAAGATATTCTCAGATTTTTTGAATCGGGCACCGTGCCTTTCGATTCAAACGAAACCTTAAATGTAATAAAAATCCGAGATGGCGTTATTGAGGGAATGCAAAAAGACGGCGAATGGGTAAAACTTTAAAACATAAAGGATTTTTTAAATGGAAAAACTTAAAGTTGCAGTCATTGGTTGCGGTAGAATTTCAGAAAAGCATTTTAAATCAATAAAAACTTCGGAATATGCAGAGCTTACTGCGGTTTGTGATATCAAATCCGACCGCGCGAAAGCCGCTTGCGAAGAATTTGGTGGCAGAGTTTATACCGATTACAGAAAAATGCTAGAGACCGAAAGACTCGATGCGGTACATATCTGTTTGCCTCATTATCTTCACGCAGAGGCTTCGGTTGCCGCTTTCGAAAAGGGTGTTCATGTGCTTTGCGAAAAGCCGATGGATATCAATTTTAAAAAAGCACAGTGGGCAACCGATGAGGCTAAAAGGTTAAATTGCCAATACGGTATAGTTTTTCAATGCCGCTATAATGAGAGTACTGCCTTTATCAAAAAAACAATTGATTCGGGAGAGTTAGGAAAAATTCTCAGTGTCACCTCAACTCTCACTTGGCAGAGGGACGATGATTATTATTTAAATTCCGATTGGAAAGGAACTTGGGATAAAGAGGGCGGCGGCGTCATTATTGATCAGGCAATTCATTCAATTGACCTTGCTAACTGGATTATCGGCTCAAAGGTCAAGAGCGTTTCTGCTACTGTTGCTATGCAGGGACATAACAAAATTCAGGTAGAGGACACAGCCTGCGGCCTTATCACCTATGAAAACGGCGTTAGATATGGCTTTTACTGTATGAATAATTGCTCCTTAAATGAGCCTATTGAGATTAAGTTCTTCTGCGAAAACGGAAAGGCAGTCCTTAGTTACGACTGGGCAAAAATCATTTGGAACGACGGAACCGAAGAGGTTTTGGATTTAACCGACCGTATGGATAAATCTCTGGGTGATAAAAGCTATTGGGGCGTTAGCCACATTAAGCAGATTAATCAGTTTTACCGTTCTGTGCTGGGTTTTGAGTCTCTAGAAATCAGTGCAGAAAAGGCGCTCGAAACCCACCGACTAATCTGTAAAATTTATGAAAAGGCAGGTATTGAAAAATGAAAATCGGTGTAATTTCTGATTGCTTTAAAAAAGGAATTCTTGAAAGCTTGGAAAATGCTGTAGCCCTCGGGCTTGACGGTGTTCAAATTTATGCTACCAACGGGGATTTTTCTCCCGATAATCTCAGTCAGTCCGATATAGTTTTTTACCGTGATTTTTTAAAGAAAAACAACCTGACACTTTCGGCTCTGTGCGGTGATATGGGCGGCTTTGGATTTGAAAGGCAAGAAGACAATCCAAGCCGAGTTGAAAAAACAAAAAGAATTATTGACCTAGCTGAGACGCTCGGCACTAAGGTTATTACAACTCATATCGGTGTTATCCCTGCAGATAAAAGCAATCCAAGGTATGCCGTTATGCTTGCGGCGCTAACCGAATGTGGCTTGTATGCTAAGGAAAAAGGCATTACTTTGGCGATTGAAACAGGTCCTGAAAAGGCTACTACACTTCTTGCATTTTTAAAAGATACCAAAGGCGGAGTAGGAGTAAACCTTGACCCTGCTAATTTTACTATGGTAACTGCACAGGATGCGGTAGAAGCGGTATATATTTTACGTGATTATATCGTTCATACTCACGCAAAGGACGGTGTGATGCTAGCCCCCGATTTAAATCCTACTGAAGTGTATCACGCCTTTGCTGTTGGTGGAGTAGAGGCACTTAATGCTTGTAAGGGCTTTAAAGAGTTACCGCTTGGCCAAGGCGATGTAGACTTTGATGCCTACCTTGCAGCATTAAAGGATATAGGATACGATGGCTTTTTGACTATCGAGAGGGAAACGGGCGAGGATCCCGGTGCCGATATCACCTTGGCGGTAGATTTTCTAAAAGAAAAACTCAGTAAATTATAAAATAAAAGACCCAAATTTGCATTATGCAAACGAGGGTCTTTAATTTATATATCATAACTTATAAACTTACCGTTATGTAGAGTTACGAGTTTAGTAAAGCCGATATCACGAAGCAGTTTTTTGATTTCGTCAAACTTAAAATCAAGGGTGTTTATATTATGGCTATCGGATGAGAGAATAATGGGCGCGTTTAACTTTTTAAGTGTGTATAGTAAATTTGTGCTCGGATAAGGAGTGGTGCGAAGTCCTCGGGCGATAGCACCCGTATTTACTTCGAAAACACATCCGCTTTTAGCGGCTTTTGTTATGTATTTTTCGGCGATTTTGTTATATTTTGCGTTATTCAGAAGCAAGGCTTCGCCCTGCTCGTCATACTTTGTAATTAAATCAAAATGACCTATAATATCAGGCTTTCTTGAGGTTATATATTCACAAAAGGGTCGAAAGTATGCTTCTGCCAAGCGGAGAACATCAAAATCGAAAAGAGCAAGGCATTTTTTAAAGTAATCGTGACTTAAATCAAGAGGATGATACTGATTATCTATATAAAGGTAGTGCGAAGAGCCGATAATATACTCGTATTTACTTCTATCCACTAAAGATAAAGCGTCCTCTTCGGCGCCGAGATAAATTTCGATATCATTTTTATATTTTTCTTTAAGACGGCATATTTCTTTTATATATGCAGGGGTGTCGTTAATACAGGTTTCTAAATCGAAATCGGTATATCCGTGTCCCGAAAAGCCGATTGCCGAAAAGCCCTTTTCGATTGCGGATAGCACAACTTCTTCGGGGGTGTTTTTACCGTCGCAAAACTTAGTATGTGTATGGAAATTAGCGAGCATAGTTTATCTCCTGTTTTACTAGTTTGGTATTTTATAATTTTCGAGTTCTTTTAATTCCTTTTTAAAAAGCGCAAACGGACCATTTGGTTTCGGCAGACTAAAGCCCTCTATCTGCTTTTTTGAGATGGGGTGCGAAAAGGCGAGCCTGAAAGAGTAAAGGGCGATAGGCGTTTTGCCGTTATCCTTTGTATCCTGTTTTCCGTACTTTGTGTCGCCGACAAGAGAAAATCCGCGGGACGCGAACTGAACACGGATTTGATGAGTTCTTCCGGTATGAAGCTTTATTCTTACTAAGGATAAGCCGTTTTTTTCGCCGAGTACCGTATATTCAAGTTTTGCAAATTTTGCATCTTTTGTGTCCTTTTTTGCAACAAATACCTTGCATTTTTTCTTGTCCTTTATTAAAAAGTCCTCCATAATGCCTGTGGGTGACAGTTTGCCGTTTACTACTGCTAAATATTCCTTTTCAAAGTTATGGGATGCCATCATTTTAGCAAGAATTTCGGTAGCTTTACTGTTTTTGGAATAGACCATCACCCCGCCGACATTTCGGTCAAGCCGATGGATAACATCAATTTTATACGCCTTTGTCTGACGCTTTAAAAGCTCGGGCATATTTTTTTCTCTGTCGAACGGCTCGGATAACACACCTACGGGTTTTAGGCATACAACAATAAATTTATCGTTATAAAGAAAGTCTATCAATAAAACCCCTCCGTTCTTTTTCCTATTATACAGCAAATTAAGGCTCACTGCAATTATATAATTGTAATTTATAAAAATATTGATATAAAAGAAAAAGGGCTGTCTCACTAAGGTTAAAATGCACAAATTAACGGTATAGATATCACCGTTGGCTCCCTCTGAGGAGGGAGCTGTCGAGTGAAACGAGACTGAGGGAGAGAAAACCTGCAATTTTTGCAGAATTTTCATATCTTCTCTCCCTCCGTCACAGCTACGCCGTGCCACCTCCCTCGTCAGAGGGAGGCACAGATTGTGCAAATTGCCTTTAGTGAGACAGCCCTTTAAATTATAATAACGATTTTAAAAATTCCATACGCTCTTTTTCGGGTTCATTTAAATCTCCAAAGGGGAAAGTAATTCCCATATTATCATATTTTACTTGACAGATTTTTCTGAAGGGTAAAAGTTCTATTTTGTCAACACATTTATGGTTGTCGGCAATTTTTTTTAGCGCTAAAATATTTTGCGCGTTGTCATTTATAGAGGGGATAATAACCTGACGAAGAGTGGTTGGAATTTCTCTTTTTTCGAGAAGAGATAAAAACTTTAATACCGAACTGATACTGCAACCTACATTTTCGCGGTAGAGAGCATCGGTTGTGTACTTTATATCGAGCAGTACACGGTCGGTAACAGCGAGCAGTTTTTCGGTGTTATCATTTATAATGCTTCCCGAAGTATCAAGGCAGGTATTTATGCCCTCGCTTTTAGAAAGGGTAAATATTTCTCTTACAAAATCACTCTGCAAAAGAGGCTCACCGCCCGAAATTGTAATACCGCCCTCATCTCCAAAATACTCGCGGTAATTTTGGGCTTTTAATACAATCTGTTCGGGGGTGTATTCGGTGCCGTTTTTAATATTCCAAGTGTCAGGGTTATGACAGCACTTGCATCTTAAATTACACCCCTGCAAAAACACAACAAAGCGAACACCGGGGCCGTCTACTGTGCCTAGCGTCTGAATAGAATGAACATATCCCATTACATTGCCTCGTGGAAGGTACGGCTTATAACCTCTCGCTGATGCTCGCGCGAGAGCTTGCAGAAGTTAACTGCATATCCCGAAACGCGAATGGTGAGGTTCGGATATTCTTCGGGGTTTTCGTATGCCTTCATAAGAGTTTCTCGGTTTAATACATTTACATTTAGGTGATGTGCGCCCTTCTTAAAATATCCGTCGAGGATAGAAACTAAATTGTTATATCGTTCTTCGTCACTTCTGCCTAAAGCCTCGGGTGTTATTGAGAAGGTGTTTGAGATACCGTCACGGCAATCATCATAATCTAGCTTTGCTACCGAGTTTAGTGATGCGAGAGCACCGTTTTCCTCTCGGTTGTGCATAGGATTAGCACCAGGGGCGAATGGTTCGCCAGACTTTCTGCCGTCGGGTGTAGAGCCTGTATGTTTGCCGTACATAACATTAGAGGTTATTGTAAGAACTGAAAGCGTATGCTTAGCATTTCGGTAGGTCTCGGTTTTGCGAAGCTCGGTGATAAACAGATGGGTCATTTCCTTTGTTAAAAGGTCAACCCTGTCATCGTCGTTGCCGAATTTGGGGAACTCGCCTACAGTTTTAAAGTCGGTTATAAAGCCGTTATCATCCTTAACAGGAGAAACTTCGGCGTATTTAATAGCACTTAAAGAGTCTGCCACAACCGAAAGACCTGCGATACCAAATGCCATAAGACGCTCAACCTCGGTATCGTGAAGCGCCATCTGGATTTTTTCGTAGGCATACTTATCGTGCATATAATGGATAACATTCATTGTGTTTACATAAAGGCGCGAAAGCCAAGCAATGTAAATCTTGTAGCGCTCCATAACGGTGTCAAAGTCTAATTTTTTACCGCTGAGAACCGGCATTTGCGGTCCGATATGAATATCACTTGTGGTATCATATCCGCCGTTTATCGCGATAAGAAGAAGCTTTGCAAGATTGCAGCGCGCACCGAAAAACTGCATCTGCTTGCCGATTGTCATAGCAGAAACACAGCAGGCAATTGCATAATCGTCGCCGTGAAGCGGACGCATAATATCGTCATTCTCGTACTGAATAGAGTCGGTATCAGCCGACACCTTTGCACAGAACTTTTTAAAGTTTTCGGGCAAGCTATTCGACCATAGAACCGTAAGGTTCGGCTCAGGCGATGAGCCTAAGGTGTAGAGAGTATTTAAAACTCTGAAACTGTTTTTTGTAACAAGTGTTCTTCCGTCTTCTCCCATACCGCCTACCGCCTCGGTAATCCACATCGGGTCACCGCCGAAAAGCTCATTGTATTCGGGGGTTCTAAGGTGACGGGCAAGACGAAGCTTGATTACAAAGTCGTCCATAAGCTCTTGAGCGGTTTCTTCTGTAAGGGTGCCGTTTTCAAGGTCACGCTCAATATAAATATCTAAGAATGTAGATACACGGCCAAGCGACATTGCGGCACCGTTTTGCTCTTTAATAGAGGCAAGATAAGCAAAGTAGGTCCACTGAATAGCTTCTCGAGCATTAGCCGCAGGCTCGCTTATATCATAGCCGTACATCTGCGCCATTTCCTTTAAATAGCCAAGGAATAAAATCTGACGGTAAAGCTCTTCCCTGAGCTTTATTTTTTCGTCTGTAAAGGAGGATTTATCAAGCTCAGCGCTATCCTTTTTCTTTTCCGCGATAAGCTTATCAACGCCGTAAAGCGCTACTCTGCGGTAATCACCGATAATTCTTCCTCTGCCGTAAGCATCGGGAAGTCCCGTTATAACATGGCTTCTTCTTGCAAGGCGCATTTCCTCGTTGTAGGCGCGGAAAACACCGTCGTTATGGGTGGTGCGGTACTGAAATTCATGCTCGATTTTCTCGCTTAGTTTATATCCGTATGCACTGCAGGCTTGTCTTGCCATTCTAATACCGCCAAAGGGGTTTATACCGCGCTTTAGGGGAGCGTCGGTTTGAAGACCTACAATAAGCTCGTTATCCTTATCTATGTATCCGGGATTATATGCGGTAAGAGAGGTTACGGTTTCGGTGTCGATATCAAAAACGCCGCCTCGCTGACGCTCTAACTTAAAGAGGGCTTGTACCTTTTCCATAATAGCAGAGGTACGGGCAGTAGCAGATGCTAAAAATTCACTGTCACCTGTATATTCTTTATAGTTTGTCTGAATAAAATCACGAACATTGATTTCGTTTTGCCAGACACCTTTTTTAAATCCATTCCAATTTATGTGTTCCATATCATTACCTCTCATTCTAAGAAAGTTCAAATTTAACAAAAAGGGCAAATCGATTTTATAAAAAAACGATTTGCCCAGACGGTCGACTAAAACTCACCCCATACTCCCTCGCGGTAATCCGCGTAATCCGTCAGTAGCATAGAGCGTATTATATTTATTTACTGTATATAAATTATACAATTCAAAATCATATTTGTCAAGAAGCATTTTGGATGTATACCTAACCAAAGAGATGGTCGGTTACAAGCATAACGCAGAAGCCTATAAGCAGCGCGAATGTGGCTCCTCGTTCACTGCCGTGCGAGTGAGTTTCGGGTATCATTTCGTCACTTATAACATAAAGCATTGTGCCGCCTGCAAAGGAAAGCATGAAAGGTAGCAGAGCCTCTGTTATGTTGACTGCAAAATAGCCTAAAAATGTTCCGAAAACCTCAACCGTACCCGTAAGAAGAGCAATAATAATCGTTTTTTTAGCAGATATTCCCGATGCTAGCATTGGTCCTATAATAACCATACCCTCGGGTATGTTTTGCAGGGCTATGCCGCCTGCTATAATGAGAGCCTGTTTTGTATCTCCTGTTCCAAAACCTACACCTGCGGCAACGCCTTCAGGCAGGTTATGTATTGCGATTGCAGTTACAAAAAGCAATACCTTATTAATGGATTTGTTTTTATGCTCCTCAGAATCACCGATTAAGGGATTGTG